>SHBR01000039.1 GCA_004212795.1 Candidatus Thioglobus sp. | reverse complement strand
TGCAATGTGGGATCCTGACGCTGGACTTGTCATCCCTCGATCTCAAACCGTAGCGGGCAAATTAGTTGATCAAGCTGAAGCGACGGGCGATCTTCAGGTTTTTCAAAACACCACTGCAAATGGATTAGAAATTCATGAAGGCAAGATAAAAGGCGTACATACTAATCGCGGTCTTATTGCCGCCGACGCCGTGATTGTGTGCGCCGGCTTGTGGGGTCGATTAATCGCTCAAATGGCAGGAGAAGATCTGCCAATCATGCCGGTTGATCACCCTCTTTGCTTTTTTGGTCCTTACGAGGAGTTTGCCGGCACCGGAAAGGAAATTGGCTATCCCCTTCTCAGGGATCAAGGAAATTCCGCCTATCTTCGCGATACCGGTGATCCCGCGACCGCTGAAGGCGGGCAAATTGAGTGGGGCTATTATGAAGAAAAAGATCCGCGTCTCGTGCATCCCAAAGATCTTCTGGAGAAAGGCGAATCTCACTGGTCTCCGTCTCAACGTGATCTCGAAATGGACCAAATCATTGAACCTCTCGAAAAGGCAATGGAGCTGACTCCGATTCTCGGGGAATTAGGCTGGAACGAAAAACATTCCTTTAATGGCTTACTGCAAGTAACTGCTGACAACGGGCCCTCGATCGGTGAGTCACCAAATACACGGGGGCTCTGGTACGCCGAAGCGGTGTGGGTAAAAGACGCTCCCGGTGTAGCCAAGCTGTTGGTCGATATGATGACCGACGGTATCACTGAAACTGATATCCATAGCGTTGATGTGGCTCGGTACTATCCGATGCAGAAAACGCCGGAATATATTCGGGGTCGATGCTACGAGAGCGCTTTCAAAATTTATAACCCGGCAGTTCACAGTCGGGAGCCATACACTGAAGGACGAAACCTTCGGCGCAGCCCTTTTTGGCAGCGGGAGCAGGAGCTCGGTGGATATTTCATGGAGTTAGCCGGCTGGGAGCGGGCTCATGGTTACGCGGCAAACGAGGTATTACTGACAACGTATGGTGATCGGGTCCCCGTCCGAGAGAACGAATGGGATAACCGGCATTTCTGGAGAGTGTCCAATGCAGAGCACCTCGCGATGTCGGATAACGCCGGAATGATCAATCTTTCTCACTTTGCCGTTTACGACATTAGTGGCGCTGATGCTGCGACCCTGATGGAATATGCCTGTGTTGCCAAGGTCGCTGGTACTACCCCTATCGGGAAAGGTATCTACACCCATTTCCTTGATCGTGTGGGCGGGGTACGCTCCGACCTTACGATTCTTCGCCTTGCAGAAAACCGTTTCCGGTTGATTGATGGCGCAGATGCAGGTCATCGCGATTACGTATGGCTTTCAAGACTTGCCGAGGACAAAGGATGGGATGTGTTTATCGAAGACCGAAGCGATCATATGGCGTGTCTCGGACTTTGGGGACCCAATGCTCGCAGCATGCTGGAGGCCATAGCAGACAATCCTAGCGCACTTGATCCAAAGCATTTCCCATTTGCGACAACCAAAGAGATTTCTGTGCAAGGTATTCCCGTGTTGGCATTTCGTATCTCTTACGTCGGTGAATCCGGATGGGAGCTTCATGTTCCCTTTAGTTATGGTCTTTCTCTTTGGGATCTCGTATTCGCTCAAGGCGCAACGCCGGTTGGTGTTGAAACCTATGCGAACTCCCGCCGACTTGAAAAAAGTTTTCGACTTCAAAATGCAGACTTGTTAACCGAATACAACCTCATCGAAGCCGGATTATCACGACCAACGGTTAAAGATGCGGATTTCCACGGAAAAGATGCCTACCTAGAACAACGAACCCGGGATGTTCAGCCTGCCTATCTTTGCACCATGACAATGACTGACAACCGCGACTCAAACGGTGTGCCGCGATATCCGGTCGGCACCTGTCCAATCGTTGATCCTGATTCCAATGCGGTGCTAACGGATGAGCTTGGAAGACGATCCTATACGACCAGTATCGCCTTTGGACCCTCTATCGGCAAAAACATTGCGCTTGGATATCTTCCCAAAGAATATGCTGAAGAGGGTCGAACCCTGTTAATCGAGTATTTTGACGAATCCTTTCCAGTGCGGGTGGAGGCTGTGGGCTGCAAAGGACTATATGATCCTGATAACCTTCTTCCAAGACAGTAACCCGCTTTCAAGCAGAAACAATCACAACATTCTTCAAAAATGGATAAAGAACTAGAAATTGCGTTCAACAGCATCCCGCTATTTTCAGATCAATCGCTTGATACTGTTACCGTTGAACGATTGGGAGGCCTCACCAATCGAAATTTTCTAATCGCAACCTCAAAAGGAAAATATGTGTTGCGCCTTGCGGGAGAAGGCACTGATGAATACATAGACCGGATCCGTGAAAAAAAGAACGCCGAAGTTGCCGTCAAAGCAGGTGTCAATGCGGAAATTCTTTTTTTTGATGAGGTATCGGGCACGATGGTGACCCGATTTATCGATGACGCAGTTACGATGGATATCGATAAATTCAAGGACGCCGGCGCGCTCGAACGGACTGGTCAGGCGTTCCGTAAACTCCATCAAAGCCCTGACCTGTTTGAAGGGGAATTCGAGCTTTTCAATCAAATCGACCAGTATCTTGAAGTACTCAAAAAACTTGGCGCCTCCCTGCCCGATGGCTATAGCGAAGTGCAAAAAAGCGCAGAGCAAGTGCGCGCCGCACTCTCCCGCCACACCCTGCCAAAAGCGGCATGTCACTGCGATCCCATGGTTGAAAACTGCATTGATGACGGACAGAAAATCTTTATTATTGATTTTGAATACGCCGGCAATAATGATCCCATGTGGGACCTTGGCGATTTATCAGTCGAAGGTAATTTCTCGATAGAACAAGAACATATTTTTCTTCAGGCCTACTTTGGGCATGAGCCGAGTGCGTTCGATTTTGGTCGAATGGTGATGTACAAGGCCATGTGCGACCTTCTCTGGACTTTGTGGGGAGTGGTTCAGCATGCCAACGATAATCCCGTGGACGACTTTTGGGCATATGCCGTCGGGCGACTTTCACGCTGCCAGAAATTGATGGCGGACCCCTCCTTTTTTGAACACCTCGCAGCAGTCACAGATGGACCACAACGGTAACGCCACAGCACTATTTCTTGATTCCGGGCAGTATACGGCTGACTCTATTCTGGACTATGAGTTGGTATACGGAAAAGCATTTGTCAGTCCGGGTGGCAAGGCCTGCGCAGACGATTTGATTCAAAAAATGCCGCTTGATGCTGGCGATCTCGTACTTGATGCCGGATGCGGTCTTGGCGGTAGTGCTTTTTTGATGGCATCCAAATTTGGCCTAAGAGTTGATGCTATTGATCTCTCCGAGAACATGATTGCGCTAGCCCAAGATCGACTCCGTGAACTGGGCTACCCTAAAACAATTCAGCTCAAACAAGCAGATTGCCTTCAAATCGACGCTGAGCAAAAGTACAACGGAATTTATAGCCGGGATGTTTTTTTACATATCCCTGAAAAACAAAAACTTTTTTCAGTGTTACATCGGGCGCTCAAGCTCAAAGGCCAGCTATTATTCACCGACTATTGCTGCGCTTCGCCACCCTGGGATGAAACATTCTCTGCCTATGTCGAGAAGCGCGGCTACGATCTCCAGACGGTGGCTGACTATAGCGCCCTGATCGAACAAGCTGGCTTTCAAGTCATCGAAGCACTGGATCGTACTGAAGATTTCATCAACTTCAGCGAACAGGAGTTAGCCCGCATCGAGACGCTAAACGCAACGCCATCCGTTAAAAAACACTTGGCGTCTGACTGGCTCGCAAAAATCCAGCGCGCTCGTGACGGTAATCAAAGGTGGGGGCAATTCCTAGCGATAAAAATTACGGAGTAGCAGCGAACCGTTTTTTAGTCGAGTGGCATCTGTGTGATTTCCATCCCACTAAGCCTCAGCGCAGAGGCGACGACTGGGTACTCATCAGCGCGCACCTCGACTTTAATTCCGACGAATACCGCTCCAAAATCATCAAAACGCGCGTACTCAAATCGCCGATCGACTTTCAGGGATTTAAATACATTTTTGAGCAAGGAGCAGATTCTCACACTCTCCGGACCGCAGAAATAAAGTCCTAAATCTTCCTCACGATAAATCAAATGGCCACCGGATTGGTCGATGGCCTCGCGCACGTGGATTTGTCGGTCATCGCGACGCAAACGCCCAAGCAGCCCGCTCAGTTCTGTTGTCACTCTCTGTTGCTTCATCTAGGGTGCCGCACGGAACCGGGTGCTCCAACTTTTATGATAAATTGAAACTCAGGACACCGTCACTATTTGGTCAAAAATCTGAGTTCCAAAATGCAAAATCAAGGCAATAAGGGAAATAGTACCACTGTCGACTGGCGACCTGAACCCGCAGTCGTGGCCAACATAAAAACCTCTCCGCAACTGACCGCCAATAAAGTTGATATTGAAACGTTTCAAAAAGATGGAGTTGTTCTTCTAAAAAACCTTCTTCCGGAATGGGTTGAGCCCCTCCGGGCAGGATTACAGCGCAATATGGATGACGCGGAGAGTTATGCTTTCCCTTGTGACAGCGTAGGGCCAAACGGGAAAGGAAGATTTTTTGATAGCTACTGCAATTGGCATCGAGTTTCCGAGTATCGTGACTTCGTTACTCAATCGCCTGCTGCACATCTCGCGGCTCAATTCATGGGCTCCGATACTGTGCAACTTTTTCATGAGCATGTGTTCTGCAAAGAATCCGGTACCCAAACCGCAACGCCGTGGCATCATGATCTCCCTTACTACTGTGTGGACGGGCGCCAAAATATCAGCATCTATGTCTCTCTTGATTCAGCGCCATCATCAACCGCAGTTCGATTTCTTGCGGGATCTCACCAATCAGACCAGTTGTATTTTCCCCGTCACTTTGTAGACGGCACCGACTATGAGCACGATGATGACAAGATGACTTCCGTCACGCCGTTAATCAATGAGGTATCAGAGGAAAACATTCGAAGCTTTGATCTAGAGCCGGGGGATGTCATCCTTTTTGACTTTCGAACATTACACGGGACAACAGACGCACCGATACAAGGTCGGCGCCGAGCGTTTTCGACACGATGGTTAGGCGACGACATGGTGTACTGCGAGCGAGCGGGTGACACCTCTCCTCCCCTTCGTGATCTTGGTGTTCCGCCGGGTGGCAAAATGCCTGCCTCTTTGTTTCCCGTCTTTTCATGGGACCACTTGAAGGCCTGACAAACTCATGGAGTCCGCTGCCCTATGAATATCCATCCGATTTCAGGATCAATTGGCGCTGTCGTTACCAACATCGATCTTAAAAACCCTATCCCTGACGGACTCGCAGCAGATCTTCGGGGTGCGTTAGATCAATACCTGGTGCTTACCCTACCCGATCAACACCTCGACGCAACGCAGCACCTTAAACTGTGTAAAGTTTTTGGATCTCCTATTGTGAATCCGTATGGGCCTGGCGAACCCCCTCATCCCGAACTGACCCACATTATCAAAGACAAAGATGACGGCGCGGGTGTTTTTGGCGGTGGTTGGCATACTGATCTCAGTTTTTTGGAAGAACCCCCAAGTGGTTCGATACTTTGCGCGATTGAAGTGCCCCCTTATGGCGGCGACACGCTTTTTTCGAATCAACAAATGGCATGGGAAACATTGCCCGACCCACTTAAAGCAATGTTAGATGATCGACAGATCGTGCATGTTGGAAAACCCTATGGCATTAAATGGGCGCCGCCTCTGGAAGAGCAATCCATGAAAGGCTCGACATTACGGAATGATCCTAATGCAGATCGTGAGCGCTTTCACCCAGCGATACTGCGTCATCCTAAAACTCAGCGACACGGTTTATACCTGAACCCGACATATTCGCTTCGCTTAGACGGTATGTCCGAGGCCGAAAGCCGTCCGATACTTGATTCGATCATGCAGCACGCCACGCTACCCGAGTTCTGCTGCCGGATCAGCTGGTCAGCTGGCATGGTGGCGGTCTGGGATAACTTCTCAACTCAACACTACGCCGTAAATGACTATTTTGGTTTCCGCCGGGAGATGCGCCGAGCTTCATTCTCCGGTTATTCGATTCAAGATTACATCAGCTCAGGACCGCAAGATGCGTATTGAGCCCCTTCATGAGGATCTCGGGGTCACGGTGTCCGGCATAACGCTTTCTGGTGATCTGACTGAAACCGAAATTGAATCCATTCGATCAATCATCGATCAGTATTCGGTGGTTCATTTTCCAGGACAGGAAATGACTGATGAAAAGCAACTTGCGTTCACACGGCTGTTTGGAGAACCGGAGGCTGAACATGTTGCATTTGGATCAAGGGGTGCCGTTAATTACTTTGGTACCGTAGGTAACATCAAAGACGATGGCTCAACTGCAGATAGCACGAGCGCCCGGTATCAAAGCGGCAATCAGCTATGGCATTCTGATTCGTCATTTCGTGAGACGCCATCTTACATCTCCATTCTGCATGCCTACGAAGTCCCTGGAAAGGGTGGCGATACGGAATTTGCCAGTATGCGCTCCGGGTATACCCGTCTTGGTGCCGACATGAGACGAACGCTCGATCCACTATTTGTCATTCATGACTACGTTTTTTCTCGCAGCCCGATTGCACCGGTTGATCCCAATCATGCGGCCTCTTTGCCGCCCGTGGTGCATCCCATAATTCGCATCAACCCAAGCAATCAGCAAAAAAATATTTACATTGGCTCCCACGCTCGATCTGTTATCGGCATGACTGGCATGGATAGCCGAAAGATACTGGATAGCTTGTTGGAGCATACGACCGAGCCTGCACATGTCGTTCGTCACTCCTGGCAACCCGGCGATACGGTTATATGGGACAACCGGTGTGTTCTACATCGAGGATCCGGTTATGATGCAAACCGGTGGCGGCGCCGACTGCGTCAAACCCGGGTCGTTGGAAACGAAGTTGGCGTCATTCCCTGCGTGCCGTCTTGAACCTGCTCTCGCTACGTAACTGATCTAGCCCTAAACTCAAGAATCGATCGACCGAGCACTGCCACAATCACCAATGCACCACCCGTGAGGGTCCATGTCGAAGGAATTTCATTGACAAACAACCAAACCCAAACCGGACCCAACGCAAATTCGAGCAACATAAAAATCGTCAGTTCGGCTGCAATAATGTGTCGCGAGGCGACAATGAATGATGCACTAGTAAAGCCTGACATCACCCCACCCCACAACAAACATAACCACAAATCGTCTTTTGAAATTGGCAACACGCCGCGCTGGGTTAACCCGGTCATCGCCATAATCAAGACAGTCGAGATAAGAATAGCGGGCAACATATCAACTTGACGATTAAATCTCACGATGACGGCATAAATCGAAAAGAAAAAAGTCGTCATCAACGCCATCAGGTTGCCATAGGCAGAGCCAATGGTGAAACCTTCACCGATCATAATAACGATTCCAAAGAAAGCGATAATCATGGTGACAAGCGTTGGTCGGCTGGGTTTTTCTTTTAAAAAGATCCACGCTAAACCAGAAGTGACAAAGGGTATGCCGCCAAGCACAAATAGGGTATTCGCAACCGTCGTATGAGTCATTGATTGCAAGAAGGTAATGCCGGCTCCTGCCAGCATGGCTCCCGCCATCAGTCCCGGCCAACCCACTCCAATGACTCGAACAATTGCCGCTGCCCGATAGCGTAAAACAAGCAACACCACAATAGCCCCCATCAGGAACAGCGCGCGATAGAAGTTCATGACGAGCGGGCCTGCGTCCAATAACCGAACCACTAGCCCTGAAAAGCTGATCACTACCGAACTTGCAATCATTAACAAGATTGCTAACTGACGCATGTCTCTATTCATTTTGGGATCAGTTTAAATTTAGCACCACATGTGAATTCCGCTCATCATGCAAGCATTGCGATGAACATTAATTCATACTTCACTTTAGCCCTGCGTTTTAAACATTGAGCTCTTGTCATGGAAAGTCCTTTACTCAAATTAGATCAGTCTGAATGGGAAGCGCTCTGTGATGGCTGCGCACGATGTTGTCTCGTTAAACTGGAGGACGAAGATACCGGTGAAGTGTTCTATACCGATGTAGCCTGTCGATATCTTGACCAGGAAACCTCTCGCTGTACAGTTTACGCGAATCGAAGCACAATGAACCCCGATTGTGTCACGCTTACGAAATCAAACCTATCGATCCTGAACGTCATGCCCTCTTCCTGCACATATCGACGCGTCCATAATGGATTATCAGTTGCTCTTGACGCTACAGCTCTTCGAGTCAGTGGACGAGTGATTTCAGAAGAAGTGGTGGCCGACGATGAACTAGAGGACCATATCGTCGACTGGATTAGCGTTGACGAATAAAGGCAAGAACTCGAGACTTGGGCGATAACCGTGACCTACAACGACTAACGTTTGCGAGGGGATAAACGATACTATTCACAATCCATGTCCGCGAGCGCTCTGATATGGTCAGGGCCCAATCCACAGCACCCGCCCAGTAATCTGACTCCGTTTTTTACCCAGATGTTTGCCTCAGCAACAAGATCCTCTGGAGAAATAACATCAACAAAATTCCAATTGGGCATGGTAAAAAAACCTGACTCTGGATAAATCCCAACGGGTCCACTCCAGTATCGACGGACAATCTCGAACGCTCGATCAACATCGGGAACCTGCGTATGCATGATATTGACCAAGTCAACCGGGTAGCTTGATATCCGTTTCACCGTTTCTTCAAAACTACAGTCTGCGTAGCTGGCAGTCGCCAATTTAGTATGCCCTTGATGTGTTCTTGCACTCACACCAATCCAGACCGGCAGGCCCAGACCAATGACGGCATCAGCAACAGCCTCTGACAATTCAGCGCGCTCGCACATTTCAAGCGCTAGGATATCGACTCCGGATTCAGCGAGAACTTCCGCTTGCTCACGGGCGGCTTGACCGACTACTTCTGGTGAACACCAATTAGGATTTGAATCTGATGTCCACTCACAGATTGAACCTACAATAGCCACCGGCGAGCGCGCAACACGCTCTCTTGCCTGTTTCGCAAGCTCAACCGCAATTGCATTAATCTTTTGAACGTCACCGCCTAACCCTCCAGGCTCCAGCATATGGCGGGCAGTTGAGAATGTATTGGTCAGAATAGCCTCTGCACCTGCCTGAATAAATGCTTCGTGGGCAGATCGAACGGCATCTGGATGGGTCAACATTGCTCTTCCGCTCCAGACCTTGTCGTCCATGGGTACGCCATTGCGCTCAAGAGCGGTCCCCATTCCCCCATCCAGGATAATGGGGCGTCCTTCACCCTTTAGTCGGTTAACAACCCAATCGGCATCAATCATTTTCAGTCTTAACCATGATGACGACTCCATGCGAGCGGCATCAAGGAACAGTCGATTGCAGCTCCCGGCTTCTGCCCAAGCTCAATGAGAAAGTCAGATGTCTCTTTTGTCCATTCACCCCGTGGTGAAAAAATAACGTCCTCCGCGCCAAAACGTAAGGTTAGTCGGCGTTGGGTTTTTTTTGCCGGCGCGCCTTTATTAGTTACGCGATGTAAGGTTCGAAAGTCAAAAACCAGGCAATCTCCCACGTCGACATCCCACGATAAGAGATCATAATCACTACGATGACTATCAATATCAGGCACTGTTGAATAACGTTCGCCTTCGCACCTGAACGGAACATTCTTACTAAACTCTGGCGCAACAAACAACTGATTCCACCGGTGAGAACCTCGCACAAACGTTAAACCATCTTCAACGGGCGCGGATTCCAGCGGAAACCAGACAATGCATAAGGATCCTTCAAAATCAAAGTAGGGTTCATCATGATGCCAGGGCGCCCCGCTACACGATCCCGCCTCCCGCATAAACCAGTTGTCCATCACCATGTGAACATGTTCCGTCTGCATCAGCGTGCCAGCGACCTCAGCCAGCGGAGAGCTAAAAATCAGATCAGACAGTGGCGGCGTATGCGGCCATGTCCAATATTCAAAAACATATCGACCGGCGTTCTCGGTTTCTGAGTGATCCCGAAAAAATTGCCCCGGCTGCTGACAATTTTGCTCAATACTCTGCCGCGCCAGATCAATATAGTGATCATCGATGACGTTTCGAAGACAGATGACGCCATCCTCTCGATACTGGCTAATCGCTTCAGTCGAGACATGGGGTGAATTAAAAATTGAACTGCTGAGCATCCACTAATTCCCTAACATTTCACCAAACCTGATCACAGACGCGTTGCACAACGCCTAGACCCAATGCTCCTCAAGCGGATAGCTTGTCAGCTGCTCATGCCCGTCTGCCGTGATGAGAACCTGCTCTTCTAATTTCACGCACTCCTTCCCACCTTCCGTGCCAATGAGTGCCTCAACGCAGACCACCATACCTTCTTCAAACACGCCGTCATAACCCACTGCATCATAGTCTTGCGAATAGTAAATGGCTGGCGCTTCATCACATAGTCCCACCCCGTGCATCGCCACGCCATAACGTCCGGCAATAAACTCATCCGCCATCGGATGCAATTTTTCAGTGAGTTCACGATAGCCCAAGCCTGGCTTTAATAGCTCCATATTCCGCTTGATCTGCTCATAAGCGGCCGAATAAAGCCGCCTTTGTTCATCATCGGGCGCGGCATCACAAATCCAGGAACGAGACATATCACAACAATAACCATAAGGTCCTACGAGGTCTGTATCGAAACTCACCATGTCGCCCTTTTCAATAGGTCGCATCGAACACTCCCTGAACCATGGATTTGTTCGAGGCCCGGAGGACAGTAATCGCGTCTCAATCCACTCACCCCCACCTGCAATATTGCCACGGTGCAGTTCTGCCCAAAGTGCATTCTCGGTAATCCCTGGCCTTAACGCTTCTCGCATTTGCTGGACCGCATCCTCACAAACAGAGATTGATTCACGCATAAGCGCGATCTCACCAGCACTTTTTATCTCTCGCGCAATTTCCATAACCGTAAACCCGTCATGCACTTCGTAACCCAGCGACTCCATCTCCTGAATACCTACTGGCGCTAACCGATCAATCGCGATTCGACGATTACTGCCACTATGCTCCCTAATAATCGCATCCATCGCTACCGCCCACTCTTTGGCTTTTTCTGCAACGGTAGGTCCTGCGCTCATATAGAAAAATGAAACCGGCTTTTCAATACGTGCAATACCCGGCAACCCTTCAGAGAGAAGCGACTTGCCGCCATATTCAAAAATGATCGCGCCTGAATTCGCAGGCACGTACACATAACGTGCCTCATTATGTGAACACCAGATCTGCATGTTGGTTGAGTCAGTTGCATATCGGGTATTGAGCTGGTCATACAGGATAATGCCGGCAAGATCCTGACGCACCAATTCATCCTGGATTCGTTTCAAGCGATAGCGCCTAACGTCGTCCAAGTCAGTCGGCGGGGTCACATATTCCATCGCACCGTGTTGCCGTACCGTCATTAATTCATTTGCACTTAGGATATTCACTATAACTACCTCCCTGAAACAGGATTGGGGCGCGTCCACCGAGACCCGTGCGCGTTGCCAATAAATATTTAACCGTTAAGTTCGAACGCTTTTACAAAATAAACATATCTGCTAGTCGGCTCTGCCGTATACGTTAATGCGACACGTTTATGGATTGATGCGAAATATTTACAGTAATTTCTCATGTACGAACGAAAACTCATAGCCCCGTTCAGATATATCCAGAATCCGGTAACCATTCACCCGAAGGCTTTGAATTAGATCTAAGAATTGATCGAATCCAATCTCCGGATAGTTGTAGTGAAACTCCACCAGCAATTGGCTGGGTAACATACCGGATGACAACATATCAGGTAGCACCTGCATTTCGGCACCTTCGATATCCATCTTCAGTACATCGATCCCCTGATGATCAAATGTCTTGCAAAGAGTGGCTAACCGTCTTACCTCGCAGGCAACTGACCTGGTGCCAGCTGGGATCACTCCTCCCGATCGGTAGTTAAACTTGTAGGTCCGATTAGGCTCAATAAAATCCATCTCCCCATCGCGATTGGAAAGACCCAAGGGAAAGAAATTGAAACTGCCGGGAAGGTCTTGCTCACTGATCCATTCAATCGTGCGTGGCGTTGGATCAAACGCGTAAACGAGCGCACGGTGATGAGCAATAATTTCAAGATCCCAGCGTATGTTATTGCCGACCCCAGCGGAATAAACAATGCAATCCTCGGGTAAGAGGTGGGGCGCTATCGTCCAGATTCCTGATCGTGCACCGTAGGCCACGGACGGGATATCCAGGTCAATTTTTATGCCCGCCTTTGCAAGGCGCCTCTGCCTTAGTTGCTGTTTTATTTTTTTAAAAGCCACAAATCAATCGCTTTAATCTAGATGGCATGGCTCAGCATATGCAGCGTTAACCATCGTGCTGCCAGTGCCGGTTTTTCAACTCCTTTGATTTCTACGTGCACATCATAGGTTAAAAGCCACTGGGCCGAGTGGCGCTCTACTGCCTCAGCCAACAAAAATCGGCCGCGAATAGATGCTCCGCTAGGTACCGGCTGAATGAAACGCAACTTATCAAATCCATAGTTGATGCTGACTTTTGCATTTTCAATAGCAACACATGCTTCATCGGCAAAGCTTGGCAACATCGACGCGATCAGAAAACCATGGGCAATCGTACCTTCAAAGCCGGCTTCTGATGCCGCCCGTTCGGCGTCCAGATGAATAAATTGAAAATCATTCGTACAATCAGCAAATGCTGAAATGCGGGATTGATCAATCTCCACCCAATCTGACACACCCGTTTCTCGACCCACCCAATCGCCCAAGCTAAATGCAGAAACCTGATTAGCCGGCATGTTTCAGTAATTGCTTAACTGGCAAGATAGCGAACGCCGCTATCGAGACCTTCGAGCGTTAACGGATACATATGATCCTCAACTAATTCCTGAATAAGGCCAATCGACTGTGTGTAGCCCCAATGTGCTCTGGGAGTCGGATTCAACCAAATCACTTTTTCAAAGTTTTCCAGCAGACGCGTCATCCAGGTAACGCCAGACTCGCGATTCATGTATTCCACACTTCCACCAACGCTGACGACTTCATAAGGCGCCATCGAAGCGTCTCCTACGATGATCACCTTATAGTCGCGCTGGTAAGTGTTCAAAATTTCCCAGGTTGGAATGGTCTCGGTGCGTCGCCGCTGATTATCACGCCAAAAAAAGTCATAGAAAAAATTATGAAAATAAAAATAATCAAGATGCTTGAACTCCGCTCTTGCCGCTGAAAATAACTCCTCACAGGTTTTGACGTAGGGATACATTGATCCGCCCACATCGAAAAACACCAAAACTTTCACCGCATTGCGACGCTCAGGCACCATCCGGATATCAAGCAACCCGGCATTTCTGGCGGTTGATCTAATGGTGTCATCCAAGTCCAACTCCTCGTTGGCACCGCTTCTGGCGAATCTCCGCAAACGTCTGAGCGCCATCTTGATACTTCGCGTACCAATTGCAACGGAGTCATCAAGATTCTGGAATTGCCGCTCTTCCCAAACCTTAACGGCTCGCTGATTTCGACTTTCACCTCCAATCCGGATACCCTCAGGATGATACCCGCTATGCCCGAACGGGGACGTGCCGCCGGTTCCGATCCATTTGCTACCACCTGAATGTCGCTTTTCTTGCTCCTCGAGGCGCTCACGAAAAGCATCCAGCAATTCCTCAAGACTACCCAAAGATTCGATCTTTGCCTTATCTTCCTCGCTTAAGTATTTTTCAACCGCAGCACGGAGCCATTCCTCCGGAATCAATGCATTGATAACATCATCAATGGATTCCATCTCATTGAACCAGGCTGAAAATGCCCGATCAAACCGATCAAAGTACTTCTCATCCTTTACAAGGCAGGTTCGCGACAGCAGATAAAAATCATCAACAGAAGCAAACGCGATTCTCGCGTTTAATGCTTCGAGCATGATTAAGTACTCCTTAATGGACACCGGTATTCCGGTGTTCTTTAGAGTCTGAAAAAAACTTATTAGCAAAATAACGGCTCCAGCAATCTAACTTGATGGACGCTCTCGGCGTGCCATGAATGCCAAACGCTGCAGCATATGCACATCTTGCTCATTTTTAAGCAACGCGCCATACAGTGGCGGAATCGCGTTATTCGGGTCACGCGATTTAAGAATCTCGTCCGGGATGTCATCAGCCATCAGCAATTTCAGCCAGTCAATCAGTTCTGACGTTGAAGGTTTTTTCTTAAGTCCCGGAACCTCTCGAACCTCAAAAAAAACTTCAAGCGCTTCTTGAATCAAATTTTTTCGGATATCGGGATAATGAACCTCCACGATTTTTTCCATTGTCACTTTATCTGGAAACGTTATGAAGTGAAAAAAACAACGTCGCAGAAATGCGTCGGGCAATTCCTTCTCGTTATTGCTCGTAATCACCACGATGGGTCGCTGTTTAGCGACAATCATCTCGCCCGTTTCATAGACAAAAAATTCCATTCGATCAAGTTCAAGCAGGAGGTCATTCGGAAATTCAATGTCTGCTTTGTCAATCTCATCAATTAATAACACCGCCTGTTGTTCGGAAGTAAATGCTTCCCAAAGTTTTCCCGGGCGAATGTAATTCTCGATCGACTCCACCCGGTTATCGCCAAGCTGGGAATCTCTCAATCTCGAGACAGCATCGTATTCATAAAGCCCCTGCTGCGCCTTACTCGTGGATTTTATGTGCCAGCGAATCAATGGTTTCCCGAGAGACTGGGCAATCTCCTCGGCAAGCATGGTTTTGCCAGTGCCCGGCTCTCCTTTTATCAAAAGGGGCCTCTCAAGCGTAACAGCAGCATTAACTGCCATTGAAAGATCTTCCGTCGCGACGTAACGCTCTGTCCCGTTAAAACTCATTTTTTGCTCCAATTCTGTTCAGCGCCGATGATATCAATATTTGGTCTACCGCCGAAGGCATCTGGACAGGCTCTGGCCCCGCTGATCCCCTCCCGCATCGACAACCGTTAAATCAACCCGTTCGGATGTCATGTTTCACAGTGATTTTGGGTAAATTTAGGGCAAAATACCTCATCTTTCTCTGACTGGATTTTTTTATGCTGAAGATTTTCGCCGCGCCATCGAGTATCGCGCTCGCGTCCGTCCTCCTTCTCGAGGAGGTCGAGGCTGACTATGAACTAATCGTACTCGATTTTTCAAAAGGCGAGCAACGTGAGCCTGCTTATCAGTCAATCAACCCAAAAGAACGCGTACCTGCACTCATCACTGAAGACGGCGTCCTGACAGAGACGCCCGCGATTCTGGTCTACATTGCGCAACGTTATGGGCCGGGCTCGATGATTGGCGCGAATGAGCCATACGCCTTTGCGAAAATTCAGGAATTGAACAGTTACCTTGCTTCCACCGTACATGTCGCACATGCGCATCGGTTCCGGGGCACCAGATGGACTGATGATCCGCACGCGCTTGAGGCCATGACAAAAAAAGTACCTGAGACAATGGCAGCCGCCGTTAGCCTGATAGAAGAACACTTTTTTGTTGGCCCGTGGGTTACCGGTGACGCATACACCATATGTGACCCTTATCTTTTCACACTATGCTCTTGGCTTGAAGGCGATGGGGTCGATACGCAAGCATTTCCAAAATTACTCGCACACCGAGAGAAAATGCTCTCCCGACCTGCGACGCAGGCCGCACTAAAGCGACTCGGCTGAGCCTCTGACAAACCCAACTCAATGATCCGGAAAACTAACAATGTTTAAA
This sequence comes from Candidatus Thioglobus sp., assembly GCA_004212795.1. GTDB lineage: Bacteria > Pseudomonadota > Gammaproteobacteria > Arenicellales > UBA868 > UBA868. The sequence goes on along the minus strand of SHBR01000039.1, from coordinate 5,452 downwards.
GCTGAATTACTGCAAGAGATACGGGATCGTTTTCATCACGTTAATCATTGTCCCTATCAGGGATCTCGTGTCTTTTTTGAAAATGCTGGCGGTTCTCTAACGCTGAAATCCGTTGTGGAGGTCAGCGCGCATTTCGCCTCCATTCCGGATAATCAGGGTCGGGACAACCCCGCCAGTCGGGAGTTAGTCCGCATCATTAATAAAGCCCGAGAAGACATGATGACCTTCTTTGGCGTCTCTGAGGGCGTCGTTTTTACCGGGGAAAGCGGAACAGAGCTTCTTTTTCGTTTGGTACGCGCCGCGATATTCGGGTCGGCGGAAGGTGGCAATGTCATCGGCAGTACGCTTGAACACCCGGCAACCGCTAGCGCCCGTAGTCAATGGTCTCCCATCGCCGGAAAAGAAAATATCAGCATCGCCCATGATAAAGATCAGGCAATGGTCACCGCTGAGCACTACCTTGAACATGTAACCGCAGAAACGCGAGTCGCTACCATTATTCAGACAAGTCCCGTAGTTGGTATGGCAGTGGATGTTAAAAAAATTGCTGGGGCAATCAGATCAAAATCGCCAGACTGCTTCATTATTGTGGACAGCATCCAACACGCGGCTCATGGCGTTATGGATATTGGCGCAATCGGCGTCGACGGTTGCGCCGTATCAGGTTACAAAGTGTTTTCGCGTCACAACTATGGGGTCGCCTGGGTTTCCCCTCGCCTCAGCACACTTCGTCACGAAAAATTGGATGGTACTGCTGATAACTTTTGGGAATTGGGTACTCGGGATACCGGCGCTTTCGCAACATTCAGCGAAGTTGTGAATTACCTTGAATGGTTAGGCAGTCAACTTACAGGTTCAACCGATCAAAGAACCCGGCTTGAAACAGCCGGCCGCGCTATGGCGGAACAAGAGCAGCATCTCGTTGATGTTGCGATTAACGGCGCAGAAGGACGGACGGGCATCCGTGATCTACCCGGGGCATTCATTCTGGGCGGCGCTGATAATCCCCATCGAGAGGGTCTTGTTTCCTATGCCTTTACCAATAAACCTTCCATCGACGTGGTCTCGGAATTAAACGAACGCGGTATCAGAACCCATTTAAGAAAAGCTGACTATTTCTCGGGGAGTGTATTGACCCCACTTGATATGGACAGCTGCATTCGAACCTCTTTTTGTCACTACAATTCAAAGCAAGAAGTATTGATGCTACTTGATGCGCTAAATGAAATTATTAGCGCTTAAACCCTCAAATTTGTTTAGGAGATTACCCAATGGCTAAGGGATACTGGATGTCGGCATACCGCGAAATTATTGATCCGGAAAAGCTAGCAGCCTATGCTGCAATCGCAGGAGAAGCCGTCAGGGAAAATGGCGGTCACTTTCTTGCTCGTGGTGGACAAATGGAACCTAAAGAACATGCGGTGGCTGAGCGCACGGTTCTTGTCGAATTTGAAAGCTACGAGCGTGCACTCGAAACCTATGCCTCACCAACCTATCAAAAGGCATTGGAAGCGCTCGACGGAGGGGTGATTCGGGATTTTCGAATTGTTGAAGGCGTCGAGTAACCTTTTAAGGAATCAGGAGCTAGTATCTTGTCTGAAGTCACTGTAATCGGCGGTGGGATTATCGGGGTATGCTGCGCACTTTCGCTGCAACGCCAGGGAATTGGTACTACGCTTATCGAACGAGGCGATATCGGCGGCGAAGCAACACTGGGAAATTGCGCGCTAATGGCGCGTAGCGAAATCGTTCCACTGTCAAAGCCTGGGGTCATGAAGAAACTGCCAGGATGGATTCTTGATTCAGAAGGACCTCTTGCTGTTCGACCTGGACACCTCCCAACCGCAATACCCTGGCTGCTTAAATTTCTGCGAAATGCCAGGGCAGATCGTGTTGCGCAAATCTGCCATGGACTGGGTGAAATAGCCAAACTTGCTCAGGATGATTTTGATAACGTCATTGAAGCCGCCAACATAAAAGATATCTGGGCAGAAAATGAGGTGCTCTACCTCTATGACTCCAAAAGTCAGTACGATGCCGATACATTCAGTTGGAATCTTCGGGAAGCCGAGGGATGCTTCGTCACCCCGCTCAATAAAAATGAACTGCGGGATCTTGAGCCCGATGTAAACACTGATGGAAAATTTGGAGTTGTGGCCAACGGCTGGAAATCCTTTACCAACCCACAAAGACTGACCAAAGAGCTTGCAAATTTATTCGTTTCGTTAGGCGGACAGATCATTGCGCAAGATGTCGCACGCATCAAGATGCTTAATGGGCGAGCCGATCAGGTTAAATTCGAGAATGGCGAAATCCTCAAGCTTGATAAGCTCGTCGTCGCGGCTGGATGCTGGGCAGGACGGCTACTGTCAGACATGGGCATTCGAATCCCGCTTGCGCCGCTGCATGGCTATCACACCGACCTCCCGGACAGCGGTGTCAAACTCTCGAGAGCGGTCATCTATGCGCCAGGCGGCTTTGTTAATACGCCAGTCGAAACCGGTCTTCGGATCGCCGGAACCGTGGAAATCGCGCCTATCGATGCAAAGCCAAACTTTCGCCGCGCCGAAGTGCTGGTCGAAAAAGCTAAAAGAAATCTTTTTCCGCAGTTGAATACATCCAACGGCAGCCAGTGGATCGGTGCCCGACCCTTCATGCCCGACACCTTGCCGGTCATTGGTCCTGCCCCGAAGGTCGACAACGCTTGGCTCGCAGTGGGTCATGGACAACTTGGACTCACGATGGGTCCCACCACGGGTGAATTAATCAGCGCGCTTATTTTAGGCAAGAGCCCTTCGATACCGATCGAAGCTTATCGGGCCGACCGCAGATACGTTCAATAACAAAAAACTGAACAAAGCAGGAGAATAGAAAATGAATAAAGTTTGCGTGGTCGCAGGAGTGGGTCCAGGAAACGGTGCATCAATAAGCAATCGCTTTGCCGCAGAGGGATATATGACCGTCATGCTGGCACGAAACGAGGACTATCTGGCCGCACTGAGCACAACAATTGATAACTCAATCGGGATTGCCTGCGATCTTTCATCTGCCGAATCAATCGAAAAAGCATTTGCCCGGATTAATAGAGAATTTGGATCGATTGATACGCTTGTTTATAACGCAGGATCTGGACTTTGGCGCTCTGCTTTGGAAACCACACTTGATGACCTATATGATTCCTGGGCCGTCAATGTGCGGGGTCTGCTTGCATGCACTCATCAAGTCTTGCCCGGAATGCTTGAAAAAAACGCGGGCAATGTAATGATCATCGGCGCAACGGCTTCCCTGCGTGGAGGACCTCAATCCGCCGCATTTGCCTCCGCTAAGGCCGGTCAACGCAGTCTTGCTCAGTCGCTGGCGAGAAAGCTTGGATCAGAAGGTATCCATGTGGGTTATCTGATTATCGACGGCATCATTGATCTTGAGCGCTCACGGGCCCGGCTGCCTGATAAGCCTGACGATTTCTTTATGAAAGCTGACGAAATTGCTAAAAATGTCTACGCGCTTACTCAGCAGGATCGGTCGGCTTGGACATTTGAATTAGATTTGCGACCCTTCGGTGAAAACTGGTAGCCGGATCAGCGGGGTGTCGGTTAATCATCCGTGATGATTTTTGAGTGGTAACAGAGCGGGGACTTCAGATCAATCACCTTGATCGTTACTGGCCCAAACCAATTCCAGTCGCTGAGTTGATAGTCCAAATGCTCCATCTTTAGACATTGCTAGAGCGCACCAGAACCTGTCGTAATTGCAACTATGATTGACGTAACGATAACGATCTTGCTCATGAAAATGCTCCATAGGCATCGGGTAAATCGCTGGCTGAGTCACCTTCAAGAGCGTAGGCAATGGAAGGCGCCACCACCAACAAACTAGCTAACAAAATAAGAATCTGTTTCATGTGTGAATCATACGGTTAATGCTGAAGTTAATGTACCAGTTAGTTAAAGCGACTTAAACGCATTCACCTGCATCTTGATGTACGCAAGTTGCATCCTGTAGTCATTGCCCCAATCGCTTTCCGCATTGGTCTTTATTCGTGTCGATACTTCCTCTGGTACGTCAGCGTCAGCGAATTCAACTACGTCCTGATACGCACCCCGTTGTAAATTGAGATATGCCTTGACCATATTGAAGTCAATTCCCCAGTCATCACTGGCAGTTTGCTTCATTTCGTTCCAAATATCCTCTGGGACTGTACCTGATGAAAACGTTTGAAGTTCTTCGTATGCCTCCACCTGAATTTTTATCTGCGCTTTCGCCATGCTGTAATCATCGCCCCATCCTCAAGTGCTTGCGCCTTCACCTGCGCCTTGATGTCTGCTGGCATCTCAGCATGAACTAAAGGTCCTACTGCTAACAGAATCAAACTAAGAATTAGTTTCTTCATTGTGTCTCTCAAATTTGGGGGGGGTGAATTATTCGATGCGGTATTCTTTATCAGGGAAATGCTCTTTAAATAACTCCTGCAATCTCTCAGATAATTGATCGTAGTCAATCAATTCAGAATAAAGGCTTTTTTGGTCAATGGGAAAATATCCCTCTAGTCCATATGCAGTACGAAGATATTCGGCGGAAAGATTGTGGCGATGTTCGTCGTTTTCATCCTTCTAGCCATGCGATATCAGCAGGCCATTCGACATCTCCCCGACACGCATCCCAGTGTAACCAAATGCCCTGAAAAACATGGGCGGTGGCTTTGTTTGTCCATGAATAACCGTCACTATGGGTCGGTTGTTCCAAGTGTTCCGTGAGTTTTGCATTTTCAGCCGTCGTCTTCCATTCAAGTTCCTTCAGCCACCACCAACCACCCAAGATGACTAAAATAACTACAACGCTCCAAATTAAAATCATTACGCTACCTTTTTTTCAATGTCAGACAAATACACGACACCCCATCCACCTGATTTTTTAGCGGAGGAAATTAAGACCCACGGCTTATCGATTTCTTTGACTGTGAATAGTTCACGATTAATCAAGATTTTGCTACCCACTACGATTTTGCGCTGATTTCTGATATTCATAAAACCTCCTGAGATTCTTGAGGTTCTAGTGTCGAACTAACGCTGTATCAGGTCGTAATCTCTACCCGCCAAAAGGCTATCACTACCAAGAATATTGAATTGAAAGGCTCAGAATTAAGCCGAAGGGAACTGCTACAGCCGTAGCAATGAGGAAGAATTTGAGCATAGTGTTTCCACGTTATCCTGACAATTCAATCAACTTGCATCATCAGTCAGGCACACAGGAGGCACACAGATACAACAAACCAAAGGTAAAACTCTATAGATAAAGACCGTTAGTCCCTGAAATTTGTAAACTGCAACGGTAGATCAACATCCTCCTCTTTAAGGAACGCAATCGCCGCCTGTAGATCATCACGTTTCTTGCCCGTTACCCGCAACTGATCTCCTTGAATTGCAGTCTGGACCTTAAGCTTGCTGCTTTTAAT
>SHBR01000038.1 GCA_004212795.1 Candidatus Thioglobus sp. | reverse complement strand
CGGTTTCTTCTTGCCTCAATTATTCTTATTGTTTGGTGTCTAGGACGAGGCGTCTCATTAAAAATTAAAACACGACAGCATGTTTTTCTTGCAGCACAGGGATTTTGCATGTTTGGGTTGAACTATGTTCTGTTCTACCATGCGGCATTTGATATCGCGAGCGGGCTTTTGGCCGTCGTATTTTCGATGATCACCGGCATGAATATTTTCAATGGGGCGGTGTTTCTCAAACGCCCCATTCGAACCAAGACAGCGGTGGGTGCGGCGATCGGCCTATGCGGAATGGGTCTTGTCTTTTGGCCGGAAATCACGTCATCAGGCAAAGTAGCGGTGGGCGCACTTATCGTTAGCGTGGCGGCCACGTATTCCGCATCACTCGGTAATATTCTGTCTGCACGCAACCAAGCCAGTGGCATCTCGGTGACCGCGGGCAACGCCATCGGTATGACTTACGGTACCATTTTTTTACTCGTATATTGCATGTATTCAGGCTCCCCATTTGTCCTCGAATTCAGCTTGAAATATCTCGGATCCCTGATGTATCTGGCGTTCTTCGCCTCGGTTATTGCCTTCGGTTGCTACCTGACCCTCATTGGTCGAATTGGCCCCGGCAATGCCGCATATGCAACCGTTTTAGCGCCCATCATTGCACTTGCGTTATCAACCGGTTTCGAGGGATACCAGTGGCAAGCAAGAGCAATGATTGGTGTTGGGTTCGTACTGATCGGAAACATTTTGGTGCTGGCCCCAAAACATGCTCTGATCAGGGCCGGGCGATACGTCAAGTTAAAGATCTAGGCCGTATTCACGCGCCAGTCTCTACCGCAACGATACCCGAACCATACAATCGCCGCCAACGCGAGTGCGATTGCCGGCAAGACCATCATGTTCAGCATTTCCCATCCCGCCAACTCGTGAATAATTCCGGACGAGACCGCTGTAAAAGCAACCGTCGTAAAAATGATGAGATCATTCAAACCTTGGGTTTTTGCTTTTTCTGGCACGGAATAACTTTCTGTCACCAAACTTGTGGCGCCTACGAAAAGAAAATTCCACCCAATTCCAACCAAAATCAGGGCCGCCACAAAATGAGGTACTGAGGTTCCACTTAAATTGACTGCAACGCTTGCAAAAAGAATAACCGCACCGGTACCCATCACCCGAAGCGTTCCAAAACGATTGATGATACTGCCGGTAAAAAAAGACGGCGTAAACATCGCCAATACATGCCATTCAATCACCAGCGCCGTATCAGAAAATGAATGCCCGCATCCCGCCATTGCCAACGGTGTGGAGGTCATCAGTAAGTTCATCACACCATATGCCACCGTTGCACTTAAAACAGCGACAACAAAAGCAGGTTGACTGGCAATCTGTCTCAGCGGGCGCTGAGGCCCATGGCGCTCATTCTCGGTTGGCGCTGCAATCTGCAATCTTGATGCGAGCAGTATCGATAAAATATAGATAACAATCAGACTTGCGTAACTTCCCGCAAAAGGAAACCCGCTAATCAAGTCACGATTAAAGCTCGCCAAGTTGGGGCCAATAAACGCTGCAAGTACCCCGCCCGCCAGGACCCAGGAAATCGCACGACTCCTGTAATCAGCACTGGTAATGTCAGCGGCCGCGAAACGGTAGTAATAACCGACTCCATTGAGAATGCCAATCAAAAAAGAGCCGATAACAAAAAGCAAAAAGTTTTGATCGATAATTGCAATGATCGCCAATAAAGTGCCAAGCAACCCAAACACGGGGCCCCACATGAACCCCGCCCGTCGACCAATCCGTTTCATCAGGATTGATGCCGGAAAAGTTGAGGTCAATGTGCCCAAGAACAGGCAGCCAATAGGCAGGGTCGCCCATATTTTGTTTTCGACTAGCGCGAATCCAATTAACGCAGAGGTCGCAATAATCAGCGAACTTCCCGAGAGCATCAGCGCCTGACAGGCCGAAAGAATCAAGACATTACGACGAAGTAAGCCAGAAAAGGCCACAAATTTCCCCTTGTTTAATTGAGAAGGTGTTATCGGGTTAAGAATGCAAAAGTTGGCTTACATTCCGCGGCGGTATTTTCCGCCCACCTCAAAAAAAGCCTGGGTCAATTGACCCAGAGAGCAAACCCGAGCTGCGTCCATCAATGGATAGAACACGTTTTTCCCATTAAGTGCTGCATCCTTGATAGCGCGCACCGCCGCATGAGATGCCTGTTCATTGTTCTCATGAAAAGCCGCCAGCCTCTTTAATTGGCGTTGCTTTTCTAACTCAGTGCCGCGCGCTAAAGCAACCGGAGATTTCTCCGCACCTTCTTCTGATATAAACGTATTGACGCCCACAATCGGAAAAGTGCCATCGTGTTTTTGAGTCTCATAGTAAAGTGACTCTTCCTGAATTTTACCGCGCTGATAACCGGTTTCCATCGCGCCTAAAACACCACCGCGCTCAGACAAGCGGTCAAATTCTGCGAGTACCGCCTGCTCTACCAAGTCAGTGAGGTCCTCAATGATAAAACTTCCCTGATTTGCATTTTCATTTTTTGCTAAACCCCACTCTCGATTAATGATGAGTTGAATCGCAAGTGCTCGCCGAACAGATTCTTCACTCGGCGTGGTAAACGCTTCATCGTGTGCATTAGTATGCAAGCTATTACAATTATCGTAGACGGCAATCAATGCCTGAAGAGTCGTACGAATATCATTAAAACTCATTTCTTGGGCATGTAAAGACCGACCCGAAGTCTGAATATGATATTTCAGTTTCTGGCTACGCTCACTCGCACCATAACGATCCCGCATCGCAATCGACCAGATCCGTCTCGCAACACGCCCAAGAACCGTATATTCAGGATCCATACCGTTCGAGAAAAAGAATGAGAGATTTGGCGCAAAATCATCAATGGCCATACCACGCGCCAGATACGATTCCACGTATGTGAATCCATTTGAAAGTGTCAGAGCCAACTGCGTGATTGGGTTCGCACCAGCCTCGGCAATGTGATAACCCGAGATAGACACGGAGTAGAAATTTCGAACCTGATTATCAATGAAATACTCTTGAATATCTCCCATCATTCGGAGACTAAAGTCTGTCGAGAATAAGCAAGTATTCTGGCCTTGGTCCTCTTTGAGAATATCAGCCTGTACCGTGCCCCGCACATGCTTGAGAGTCCGACTCTTGATCTCCTCATGCTCATGATCAGTCGGTAAGCGTCCTTGCATCTCATTAAATTTATCAACTTGTTGATCAATTGCAGTATTCAGAAAAAACGCTAATACAGTTGGCGCCGGGCCGTTGATCGTCATCGAGACAGACGTTGCGGGATCACACAAATCAAACCCCTCATAAAGCACTTTCATGTCATCAAGCGTAGCAATGGATACACCCGATGTTCCAACCTTGCCGTAGATATCAGGGCGTAAAGCAGGATCAGCGCCATAAAGCGTGACCGAATCAAAAGCGGTTGATAATCGTTTCGCGCTCGAATCCGCCGACAGCAGTTTGAATCGTTGATTCGTCCGCGCAGCGTCCCCTTCTCCTGCAAACATACGGGTCGGATCCTCATTCTCCCGCTTCAATGGAAACACACCCGCGGTAAACGGAAAATGACCCGGCAGATTTTCAAGCATCTGCCAGCGCAACCGATCCCCGGCATCATGATATCGAGGCAGGCTGATCTTGGGGATACGGGTACCGGAAAGTGAAGTAAAGGAAAGCTCGACGTCATGGCGTTCTCCACGGACATCGAAACTCATCGTGTCTTTTTCATAGCGATCCCTTAAGTCATCAAACGTCGCAATAATCTGAAGTACATCAGGGCCAAGCGCTTCTTCTGTCTCATTAAGCAGGGTGACCAAAGCATGGGTCGTATCGCTGTGGTCTTCGTCTAGTAGTGCAAGGCTTGTTCTGAGATGCTGAGCGCGACGCGCAAGCTCCTCGAGCTCACAAACCCGCTCGTGGTAACGCCTTACACTCGATGCAATCTCCGAAAGATACCGCTCTCGATCGCTTGGTATCGACACATCTAAACTGCGCTCTAACTCTGGCGGACGCAAATGATCAAGTCCTTTTACAAATCCACCTTCAACCAAAGACGAACGCAAGACTCGATAAAGATCAGTTACGCCAGCGTCATTAAAACGAGATGCCATCGTTGTAAATACAGGCATATTTTCAACCGGTTGAGAAAATGCCGCACGATTTCGCTGCATTTGCTTTCGAACGTCCCGGAGCGCGTCCTTCGACCCTTTTCGATCTGACTTGTTAATAGCGACCAAGTCGGCGTAATCAAGCATCTCAATCTTTTCTAATTGAGATGCCGCACCAAATTCTGGTGTCATCACATAAAGCGACACGTCTGCTTCTTCGACAATTCCAGCGTCTCCCTGACCAATCCCTGGTGTTTCGACTATCACTAAATCAAAATCTGCTGCGCGACAGGCGGTAACCATCCGGCTCAGTTCAGCTGGAATTTCACCACCCGCAGCGCGAGTCGCGATAGACCGGAAAAATACGGTTTGCCCTTCGATCGCATTCATGCGAATACGGTCTCCTAGTAGCGCGCCACCGGTTTTCCGGCGAGTCGGGTCTACCGCCAAAACTGCAATGCGGAGCTCATCATCAGAATCAATCCGCAATCGCAATATCAGTTCATCGGTTAAGGATGACTTTCCTGATCCACCTGTGCCCGTAATACCGATGACCGGTATTTTCTTCTGAGCCGAATCTACGTTAGATTGAATCTGTCGCGCGATATCATCACTTAGCGTGCTATTCTCAATCTCAGTAAGCACCCGAGCGAGGCACGCATGATTACGCGCATCCAGCTTATCCAAAAATTGAGTGGCTTCTTCACCCGGGTAAAAGTTTGCCCGGGACAACATGTCATCTATCATTCCCTGCAGTCCGAGTCGCTGACCGTCTTCGGGAGAATAAATTTTTGAAACTCCATAATCGTGGAGCGCCTGAATTTCCTCGTCAACAATAACGCCACCGCCACCGGCGAACACTCGAATATCACCTCGACCTTTTTCGCTCAGCATGTCGACCATGTATCGAAAATATTCTGTGTGGCCGCCTTGATACGAGCTGACCGCAATCCCTTGAACATCTTCCTGAACTGCAGCATCAACAATCTCAGCCACGCTACGGTTATGACCGAGATGAATAACTTCAGCGCCTGATGCCTGTAGGAGCCGACGAATAATATTGATTGATGCGTCGTGACCATCAAAAAGGCTAGCCGCCGTCACAAATCGAATTCGATAATCGGTATCAGCGGAGGATTGTGGAGCCGATGAGGATTGACCGGTCAGAACTGCACTCATGAAAACTCGCAATTGAAACGAATGATGGGTTGAGTTTAGTTTCCGTTTACGTAAACGTCAATTAAGTCTATAATTGTGTCATGCTTTCTAATTCCGCGGCCCTAGATGAAAAAGACATTTCGTTCTCTATCTCTGATCTCGCGAGAGAATTTGGAGTTACCACTCGGGCAATTCGTTTTTATGAGGATGAAGGGCTGCTTAGTCCGGGTCGCAGTGGTCGACAACGCGTCTATACGTCTCGGGACCACGTCAGACTCAAACTGATCGTGCGCGGCAAGCGTCTTGGATTTTCGCTAAGCGAGGTTCGAGAGATTATCGAAATGTATGACCTTGACCCGGGCGAGAGCGGACAGCTTCGGTACTTTTTAGAGCAAATTAAAAAACGCCGCGAAGCGCTACAACAACAGCGCCATGATATCGAGCTGACGCTCGACGAGCTGGATTCCATTGAGTCCGAGTGCAAACATCGACTGTCTGCTTTAAGTTAGCAATACCTGGTGAGCGAAATCGATCTAACGGATCCCGTTTTGTGATGAATCTCTCAGAATCCAGTAGAGTGTCCCAGACACTTCTCACTCTCGCCGCTTTCATGATAGTGGTTGCGGGTCTCAAAGCCGCCGCGCCGATTGTCGTTCCGATGTTAATGGCGATCTTCCTGGCTATTATTTCTATCGCACCGCTGCAATGGCTCCAACGTCACGGACTGCCACTTTGGCTTGCCATGACACTCATATTCGCAATACTGATTACAACGCTGGTTATCGTCGGATCAACGCTTGGCGCATCCATCACCCAGTTAACCGCAACACTCCCTGGTTATGAAACACAACTGATAGACCTAATTGATCGCTCGGCAACGTGGGCCTCAAGTCAGGGAATTGATATCCCCGCTGGCGGCATTGTCGGACTCATTGATCCTGAAGCTGCTGCAAAATTTTTTGGCCGTGTTGTAAGTGGTTTCGGCGGACTTATCGCGGACAGCATGCTGATCCTTTTCACCGTGCTCTTTATTCTCGTCGAATCAACAACGATCCCGAGCAAGCTCAGAAGTTTCCTTAAAAACCCGGACGATACGCTTTTGAATCTTTCCGGATTTATGGATGGAGTGACTCAGTATCTGGTTATTAAGGGATTGATGAGTCTGATAACGGGCGCCCTAATTACCATTTATTTATTGATGCTGGATATTAATTTTGCGCTACTTTGGGGCGCGCTTGCTTTTTTCATGAATTTTATCCCGTACATTGGCTCCATTATCGCGGCGGTGCCTGTTGTCATTCTCGCGCTGCTTGATGCAGGCCCGGGAACTGCCGCAGCCGTTGGAGTTGGATTTCTGGCAGCCAACATGATTGTCGGCAACGTACTCGAACCACGATTTACCGGGCAAGGATTGGGATTGTCCACGTTAGTCGTTTTCGCCTCTTTGGTATTTTGGGGCTGGGTGTTCGGACCGGTTGGCATGTTCCTCTCTACGCCTTTAACCATGCTGATGAAAATTGCTCTCGAAAATGACCCGAGAAGTCGGTGGATTAGCATCTTGCTAAGCTCCGAAGCACCCCCATCACCTCCCAAATATTAATTTTAGGCGGGCACATCACCCGACTCGCCGGTCAATGACATCTAGCGCAGGCTCAGGCTAATGAAACTGGATGCGCTTCGTTCGCCTCGCTACCGACGATTCTGGTTCGGCTCTATTGGATCAACGGGAGCCTCCCAACTCTACTTTGTCGGACTTTCCTGGCTGGTTTTCGAGATGACAGGTTCAGCCGCCTACCTTGGTCTTCTTGGATTCTCAATGGCAGTGCCAACGATTGTTGCAACCCTTATGGGCGGCCTACTTGCCGATCGCGCAAACCGCGGCCGGATTCTTTTGCTGACATCAATTTTGGCGGGGCTGTGCCTGTCCTTTCTGACGATTCTGGATCTAACTGAATCGGCGCAGATTTGGCAGGTGCTTATTCTGGCCGCGTTTTTGGGATTGATTTCTGGCTTCGACCTGCCCGCCCGGATTGCATTTTTCCCTTCGCTAATTGAGTCTTCTCAAATGATGAGCGCTGTCGCGTTGAGTTCCATACTTTGGCAAGGCACCCGAATGATTCTGCCTGCAATCGGAGGCTTGCTCATCGCCCTAGTCGATACCTGGCTATTGTTTTTTCTATGTTCAATAGGCTTTGGGGTAATGGGCTGGATACTGATCAGTCTGCAGACTCCGGACAAGCCCGATCCGCCAGAGGGTCAAGACCAATCCCTTAGGGCCGCAATCACTTTCATCAGGCGCGAAAAACTCTTCTTGGTTCTAATCTCAATAACATGGATTTCGATGTTTTTTGGTACATCTTATGTTCAGATTATGCCTGTATTTGCCGAGCTTCTTGGGGCAGGTGAGAAAGGCTATGGCTATCTTATCTCTGCAACGGGTGTCGGCTCCGTATGCGGCACATTGATTATTGGGCGCTTTCAGCACTCCCCTCTTCTGGGTCGTTACATGATGGGAGGCGCAGTTCTCTTCGCCCTTTCGTTGTTATTCTTTGCAGCCGTCACCGGTCTTCTCGAAGGAGGTCCGGCGGCGTTCTATGCCGCATGTGGCTGTGCCATCCTAGGTGGCGTGGGTGGATCGTGTTTCCTTATTAGCTCTATGACCGTGCTTCAAATCGCTGTCCCTGACCCATTACGCGGCAGGGTGATGGGCATCCACAGCATCACATTCAGTCTAATCGCGCTAGGCGGTTTAGTATTTGGGCCCATTGCCGAACTACTTTCTGCACCGACAGCGGTACTTTGCGGTGCTATCACTTTTATCATCAGCCTGATTGGTTTTTCTGTGCGCTTTCCAAATTTATGGCGCCTCAACGCGCAAAATAGCGACTACAAAATCTAAGCTCACCTCATCAGTATCCGGAGCACTTTTTTGCGGAAAGGATCTTCAGGGAGCAGTGGTAGAATACGTCGACTGTCAATCCTTAGGCCTGCTAGCTTGAGTCACTCAGAACCTTTCGATCTCTCGGCACTCACTGCCTTATCCCCCGTTGATGGCCGGTATGGGGCAAAAGCCGCCGCACTAAGACCATTTTTTAGTGAATTCGGTCTTATCCGCTACCGCGTCATTGTAGAAATACGCTGGCTGATTACACTTGCCGATAATGACAGCATCTCCGAAGTTCCCACAATGTCAGAGTCTGCCCAGAATTTCCTTGAGCGGATCATTTCTGATTTCTCAATGGCTGATGCCATCGCCGTAAAAAACATCGAATCCTCAACCAATCACGATGTAAAGGCAATTGAATACTTTCTGAAAGATAAAACCGCATCACACGACGAGCTCAAAAACATACGTGAATTTATCCATTTTGGGTGCACGTCAGAAGACATTAATAATTTATCGTACGCATTAATGCTGCTCGATGGTCGCAACGAAGTGATGCTGCCTGCCTTATCGAAACTCACTGAATACCTTGCTGATATGGCCGTTTCGCTCGCTGCTCAGCCGTTGCTTGCCCGAACTCACGGCCAACCCGCCAGCCCGAGCACGATGGGAAAAGAACTCGCGAATGTGATTGCACGACTTGACCATGTTGGACATCAAATTGCCTCGACCGCTATTCGCGGAAAGTTCAATGGGGCGGTTGGTAACTTCAATGCTCACCTATCCGCCTATCCTGAACTTGACTGGGCAAATATTTCAAAACAATTCGTCAAAAGTCTTGGCCTCGACTGGCAGCAAATGACGACTCAGATTGAGCCTCACGATGACCTTGCGGCACTGTGCCATGCCTTCGTCCGACTCAACACGGTCCTGATCGATCTCGACCGAGATCTCTGGGGGTATATCGCATTAGGCTACTTCAAGCAAAAAACCGTGGACGGGGAAATTGGCTCCAGCACTATGCCCCATAAAGTAAATCCTATCGATTTTGAAAACAGCGAAGGAAACGCTGGACTCGCCAACGCACTTTTTGAGCACCTCGGCGCAAAATTGCCTGTCAGTCGGTGGCAGCGAGATCTCTCAGATTCGACCGTGCTCAGAAACCTGGGACCAGCATTTGCGCACTGTCTATTGGCAATTGAATCAACTCTACGCGGTCTCAACAAACTTGAGGTTGACAGTACCCGGCTGGAACACGAACTGGATCAATCGTGGGCCGTGCTGGCCGAGGCGATTCAAACGGTGATGAGGCGCTACGATGTCCCTGAGCCCTATGAGAAACTAAAAAACCTTACCCGTGGACGCGCCAAAATCGATGCCAAAACGCTGCAAGAATTTGTGGCCGGCCTTCCCATCCCAGAAGACGCTCAGCACTACCTCGCGAATCTCACCCCAAGCACCTACCTTGGCAATGCCCAGTCAATGACGATTGATTTCCTTAAAAGGCGCTCAGGCAACCACTAAAGCCATCTCACTATGGATGAACAGATCCGACTTTCCAAGTTGATGGCGCAACAGGGTCTATCCTCGAGGCGGGAAGCTGACAAGCTGATCTCTGCTGGGCAGGTGCTTGTCAACGGCGAGATCATTAAGGAACTCGGCACTAAGGTACACCCTGGCTCGGATATTAAACTGGCAGCGATTGCGCAACGAAAACGTGAAAAACTTGCAACCTTAATTCTAAACAAACCGGCTGGCTGGGTTTCCAATCAGCCTGAAAAAGGCTATGAGGAAGCAGCGTCACTGATTATTGAAAGCAATCGATCTGATAATCACGAAGATGCAAAACGAAAAATACCGCCCGCTTCTACGCTGAATGTTGCCGGTCGACTGGATATTGACTCGTCCGGCTTGCTGGTACTCACCCAGGATGGCACCGTTGCCCGAAGACTCATCGGTCCTAAAAACAACATCGAAAAAGAATATCGAGTCCGGATCAAAGGCGCTGTTACTGATCATCGGATCAAACAACTCACCCATGGTTTATCCCTCGACGGCAGGCAATTGCGCCCCGCAATCATCAAACTTATTGGAGATGATCTTTTAATGTTTGTTTTGCAAGAGGGTCGGAAACGACAGATTAGAAGAATGTGTGAACTCGTTGATCTAGAGGTTCGCACCCTTACTCGCGTGAGAATTGGCAGAGTGAAATTAGGACAATTGCCTCGCGGAAAGTGGAGACATCTATCGCAACAAGAGCAGTTCTAGCGTGGCACTGTACCCTCTTATTCGACCCCTTCTGTTTCGCCTCAATCCCGAAATCGCGCATCACGTCGTTATCAGCGGGATTAGGCTTGCGGGGCAAATCCATCCACTCAATCAATATCTTGCCGACGCCCATCGCGGCCAACTCCCGTCGCATCCTACCGAACTCATGGGTTTATATTTTCCAAATCCTGTCGGTGTTGCAGCGGGTCTCGACAAAAATGGGGAAGCAATCGATGGCTTAGCCATGCTTGGATTTGGCTTCCTTGAGCTCGGCACCGTTACACCTTTGGCGCAAGCGGGGAATCCGAAGCCCAGAATGTTCCGCCTCACAGAAGACGGCGCACTCATTAACCGAATGGGATTTAATGGAAAAGGCCTTAGCTATCTCCTAAATCAACTCAGCCGGGCCAAGCAACATGTACCAATCGGGATTAACCTTGGCAGAAATGCAACGACCTCGAATGAAAATGCGTGGCGAGATTACGTCACGGGCCTTCGGGCGGTCTACGGAGTTGCAGACTACGTCACCATTAATATCTCATCACCGAACACAACAGGATTGCGTGATCTGCAAGAGGGTGAGAATCTCAATTCATTATTAGGCCGATTAAAAGAAGAGCAAATCCGGCTTGCGGATCAACACCAAAAATATACCCCGCTCGTCATCAAGATCGCACCTGATCTCGATGACGAGCAGCTGATTCATTTTACAAAGACATGGTCAGCGCATAACCTAGACGGGATTATTGCAACAAATACCACCACAACTCGGCCCGAATCCCTGCGGAATGCTCCAAATCGATCAGAGCACGGGGGGTTAAGTGGCGAACCCTTAGCATCACGCTCCAGAGAAGTCGTCAAAAAATTACGTCAACAACTTGCACCCGATGTTCCCATTATTGGCGTTGGCGGAATTCATGATGCCGAGTCAGCTAACGCAATGCTTGCCGCGGGTGCTAACCTGATTCAAATTTATACCGGACTCATTTATAAAGGCCCCGGACTTTTACGAGAGATCCTCACGCATTTAAAAACCACTCAGGACTGATTTGCCCGCTAGGCCCCAAACAACCACTCATGATTTCTACATCACTGTTGCACAGTAACGATCGCCTCGCGACCTATCCGCCATCCTGGTATGCCGCAACCGCGACCGGACATCCTGATACCGAGCAACTCACCGGCGCTCATGAAGCTGATATTGCGATCATCGGAGGCGGATTTACCGGTCTGTCGGCTGCGCTGCATCTCAGTAAACGGGGTTATTTGGTTGCGCTACTCGATGCCCATCGCGTCGGATGGGGGGCAAGCGGGCGCAATGGGGGTCAGGTTGGCACCGGGCAACGGGTTGACCAGGACGAGCTCGAGCAAAAAGTGGCGCCAAGTATTGCCCAAGCGGCTTGGGATATCGCAGAACAGTCCAAAGCGCTCGTGCGTTCGCTCATCGAAGAATATGACATTAAATGTGATTATCGCGCTGGCTCAATACATGCCAACCATCGACAGCGATATGATTCGCATTCCCGATATTTCGTCGAGCGGTTGCAAGATAAGTACCAGTACCCGCATATTCGTTATGTTCCAAAAGACGAAATGCGCCACCTCGTCGCAAGTGCAGATTACTTTGGAGGCTCGTTGGATATGGGCGCAGGTCATCTGCACCCGCTTAACTATGCTTTGGGCCTTGCTCGAGCCGCCAAAAGCCATGGCACGCGCGTATTTGAACAATCAGAAGTGCTTCGAGTCGATAAAGGCGATCCTGCTGTTATTCATACCGCCCATGGGATCCTAAAATCTCGATTTGTCTTATATGCGTGCAACGGATACATCGGAAGACTGGCAAAAGATATCTCTCGACGTGTGATGCCGATTAATAACTATATTATTGCAACTGAGCCATTAGGCGAGGATCGCGCCAGAAAAATAATCAGCAATAATGCCTGCGTCGCTGACTCACGTTTTGTGGTCAATTACTTTCGCTTCTCAAACGATCATCGAATGCTTTTTGGTGGGGGCGAGAGCTACGGCTATAAGTTCCCAAAAGATATCAAGGGATTCGTTCGAAAACCGATGCTCAAGATTTTTCCCGAGCTCAGGGACGCTAAAATTGAGTTCGGATGGGGTGGAACCTTGGCGATCACGGTGTCTCGTCTGCCATTTTTTCATCGACACTCCCCCAACATACTCTCAGCGTCCGGGTATTCAGGATCCGGGGTCGCGCTTGCAACCGGTGCTGGCGCGATGCTGGCTGAAGCCATAGAGGGCACCACCTCACGGTTCGACGTCATGAATCAACTGCCCACCCCTTTGTTTCCCGGCGGTGCCGCGCTTCGATCTCCTCTGTTGGCACTGGCGATGACCTGGTACGCCCTACGCGATCGACTCTAGATCAATCTCAGCTCATGCTGATGTCCGGTTAACGCTCAGTTCCGCCGCATAAAGCACAGCGACCGGTTATTCGCCGGCATTGGCAAATCAGCGGTCAAGACAAATCCATTTTTTTCGGCAAGGACGCTGACCTGTTCAAACTCACGGATGCCGCTTTCAGGATCGCGCGCCTTGAGCCATTCATCAAAACGCACATTACTTTCCGCCAGAGGTTGGTCACGGTATTGATACGGCCCATAGAGATAAATAATCCCACCATCGGTCAGCGCGTCTCGTGCGGCTGCAAACAGATTCACGGTACCCTGCCAAGCCATAATATGCACCGTATTTATACAAACAATAGCATCAACAATCGGAAGCTCGAGTCCTTTCGAAAGCAGATCTATCGCGATGGGTTCGAGACAGTTCTCTCCCGCATCATCGCGCCAGGCTTCAATACCCGGCAGGCACTCGGGAAGATCACTCGGCAACCACTCAAGTAAAGGCAAGGCTGCTGAAAAATAAGCCGCATGTTGTCCGCTACCGCTGCCAAGCTCAAGCACTTTTCCAGTGGCTGGCAGGAGATCACGAATGATCGTTAAGATCGGCTCACGATTACGATCGCAAGCAGGCGCGTAAGGTCGACTCATTCGCTGCTCATCATAAGAAAAGTAAACGCCCAGGTCATCCGGTCCCTGCTCACAAATTATTACGCGAAAATAATAGACTTTATCAAGTCAATAATTTGAAATTGATAATGATCAATCAACATCAAACCGAATAGCATGGCCAGATACTGAATCGAAAAACCAAATGTTTGACGAGACAGCTTATCGCTGTAATTACGATACAAGCGCAGGACGTATCCCAGAAAACCAAGTCCGAGCAAGATAGCACCAATAAAGTACATCCAGCCTGACATCCCGGTCGCAAAAGGCAGCACACTGACAGCCAATAGCAAAATGGTGTAAAGCACCATCTGCAACAGAGTGTGTTGCTGGCCATGCGTTACGGGCAACATGGGAATACCCGCTGCGGCATACTCTTCCCGGCGATAGAGTGCCAACGCCCAGAAATGTGGCGGGGTCCAACAGAAAATAATTAAAAATAATAAAAGCGCGTCAGAACCTACCTCTCCAGTGACCGCAGACCACCCCAGCACCGGAGGCATGGCGCCAGCGGCGCCACCAATGACGATATTTTGCGGTGTCGCGTGTTTGAGCCAAACCGTGTAGACAACCGCGTATCCAATCATCGACCCAAACGAGAGCGCTGCGGTAAGAAAATTGACTTGACTGATCAGCAAGGCCATTGAAAGAAGAGCCAGCGACCCTGCGAACACGATCGCAGGAATAGTCTGAACGCTGCCTGTCGGCAAAGGTCGACCCGACGTTCGCGCCATCAACCGGTCGGCCCGACGGTCCAGCAGGTGATTAAAGGCAGCGCCCGAGGCAGCCGCCAATCCAATTCCCAAGCCGCCAAAGATGAGCGCGCTAAGGGGAATCATTCCCTGAATCGAGAGAAACATACCAACAACTGCGGTAAATACTATTAAGGCGACGACCCTTGGCTTTGTCAACTCGTAATAAGCGTGGCAAAGTTGCCTCATTGACAAAATCGACTGGGCAGATGACGTTGAAACTTGAGCTTTCATATCCACTCGGATTATACGATTAACTCCCTTTTTCAGCCTATCCGGGATGCTCTCAAGAGTCGTCCCATATCTTTATGGAGATCTTTTGGGTCACTTTCCAAAGGATAAGACATCATTAGATTGCCTCGAGGATCCACGAGATAGATCTGGCCCAGGAACCCACTCGCGCCGGGACCGTTGATTTTGAATTGTTTGGTCAGAATTTCCTGTTCGGCTTTGCCTGCTGCCAAAACCATTAATTTTGGCACTTTATTAACCAGACCAGAGACCACAACTAAATCATCGGGGTTGAATGTAATTACCAACAGACGTACACGCTTTTCGTTTTTGCCCAGGCTTATTCGCGCCCGCTCAATTCCATCGATAACCTGCTGACACTCTGCGAGGCACTGGTTTTCAAGAAGCAAAACGTAGGTCCATTTTCCAAAAATTTCATTAAAGTCGATGACGCCCCGCGCGACTGTCGCCATTGACACGTTAGTCAGTGCAACCGGTGGCTCGATCAAATTTCCCCGATTTCGGAAACTATCTGGTTTCCAGAGCCATCCTGCAACGACCGGCGCCAAAAAAAGCATCATGAGCGCAACCATAATTAGGCGCTTTTTATTACGAGTACGGTTTCCCATTTTTTGATCATCAAGCTCTGTCATTTTCTAATCTTTCCTTGCTTAGAATCTTTCCGCTGGCGCCACACAAAAGAAATCACGATCAGTACAAACACGGCTGCCATCCCAAACCACTGGACGGCATAAGCCTGGTGTCGCTGAATCATGGTCAGACTGGGTCCGGGCCAGTCTCGAACAAATCCTCCGACTTCATCAGGCGCAAGCCTTAAAACATAAGGCTGTAGATCATAGGGCGCCGAAGTTACCAAAGCGTCAAGATCAAGATTTTGACGCAACGGTGTCCCAAAAACAGGCGCCTCATCAACGAATGTGAATCCTTTTAAAGGCGCATACAGTTGTCCAGAGATTTTTTGCGGGCCGACTGGAATATCCGGGCGGGGAAATTGCTCGCGTGATCCTTCAAGCGGAATCCATCCTCGATCGACAAATATTCGCACCTGACTCCCTTCGATCATAAACGGCGTGAGCACATGGAATCCTGCGCGCCCTTCATAGGTTCGATTATCCCAGAGAAATTGTCCCTCTCGTTCAAATTGGCCGATCATTTCCACCGGCCATCCTGATTTCTCGGGTCCGATCACAACCTTGGAGACCTGGATTGGAGACTGCTTAGACCGCTGGGTCTGTTGATCAAAGTACACTTTCTTCTGTTCGGCCCGCTGAAGTTGCCAAGCGCCGAGCGCCAACAACGTCATGAACGTGATGGGAATCAGAAACCAGGAGAGATAACGACGCTTCACCCTCTAAATCACCATAGAATGGTCAGTTCACTGCGACCGAATACAAATCTGATAACATTCAAAGCGTTATTTCTTTGCATGTATTTCTTCTTATGCTCATCAAATCCATTGTTGTCATCTTGCTCGTGACTATGGTCGCGAGTCTGGGATATGCGATGCTGTCGATGGTCCGCGATAAAGGTCGAGGCACCACAACCGTAAAAGCTTTAACTTACCGCGTTGGGATTTGGGTCGTGCTTTTTGGCTTAATCGTTATGGGCCTTTACACCGGGGCCATCCAACCTAGCGGGTCATTGCAAAAAGCGGCTGTTCAGGCTCAGGAGTAGTCCCAAAAAGTTAAAAAACGCCGCCTGCTCAAGGCGGCGTTTTAGTGTCTACTCCAAACCACTACAAAATATAAACAAAGATAAATAGTCCGACCCAGACGGTATCGACGAAGTGCCAGTACCAGGCTGCCCCCTCAAAACCAAAATGCTCATCTGGCTTGAAATGACCCTTTAAGCACCTGACCAAAATCACTGCGAGAATAATCGCGCCAACGGTGACATGAAAGCCGTGGAATCCGGTCAGCATAAAGAACGTCGCGCCATAAACACCAGAACCCAAGGTCAAGCCCAAGTGACTATATGCTTCAATGTATTCATAAACCTGAAAATACATAAACGCGGCGCCCAACACGACGGTAACAAAAAGCCAAAAACACAGCGGACCCCGTTGGTTTTTCTTAAGCGCCCAGTGCGCGATTGTGACGGTTACACTGGATGCAAGCAATAAAAGCGTATTAATTAGCGGAATGCCAAATGCACCGATGCTTGAAAATGTTCCAGCCGCGACATCGTGGGAATCAGGGCCAATATAGGTAGCGCCAGCAGGACCGGCGGTCGGCCAGGTGGCCTCAAAGCCCGGCCAGAGGAATTCATCGCCCGCAATCCACGGAACCGACAATACTCGAGCATAGAACAATGCACCGAAAAATGCGCCGAAAAACATAATCTCGGAGAATATGAACCAGCCCATTCCCATTCGAAAGGACGTATCGACCTGCGCATCGTACTTCCCAGCCTCGCTCTCAGTCGCCACTTGCCCAAACCAAGCAAACATCATCAGAACAATAACACCCGCGCCTGCCATCATCAGCCATACCCCTGGCGCAAGATAATGCAAGTTCAGAATAAACCCTAAAGCGAGCAGAAATAATCCCATCGAAGTAATTGTTGGCCACTTCGTTGGATCCGGCAAATAGTAACCACCATGCGCTGCACTCATTTGACTGGTCCTCTTTCTTATATTTGTAAGTTGAAAATTATTCTCTAGGAGTTATTTGTTAGATTGTCATTTGCCGGATAGACCTCATAAGACAATGTAATCGTCTTAACCTCCGCAGGTAACTTTGGATCCACCACGAAGGTTACCGGCATTAATTTGCTTTCTCCACCCACTAACTCCTGTCGTGTAAAGCAAAAGCACTCGGTTTTACGAAAATGTCGCGCCGCTTTGGCGGGCGTCACACTCGGCACCGCCTGACCGGTCGTCATCGCATCAACGAGACTGTGCGCTTCATAGATCACAGTCGTTGCCTCGCCAGGATGCACATTGAGCCGTACGGTCTTGGGTTGGTCAACACGCCAAGGGATTCCGTTGACATTCACCGTAAATTCAACAGTCACCGTTCTTGATTTATCTATCGTGAGGGGTGCCGCGCTTACCTCCGAGAGTGTCGCGCTCTTTCCATTTAAACCCGTTATCTCACAAAAAACGCTATAAAGCGGCACTAACGCGTACCCAAAACCAAACATACCGACCACCCAGAGGGACAGCCAGCCTGTGACTCTTCGGTTGCTTTTTCGTACGTTGCGCTCAGTCATTCTTTTAATACCCTAAAGCAGGTATTTCACAATGCTCCAGGCAAAAACTGCGGCCACAAAGAACGCCAGCACGGTCACCGTTTTTCGAATGCCTGATTTTTGCCCTTCTGTTTTCATGAAATGTACGATCCGTCCCGGTCTTAACGCACTTCAGGCGCTGTCGCAAAGGTATGGTACGGCGCCGGCGAAGGCACCGTCCACTCCAATCCTTCAGGATTATCCCAAACCTCTGCAGTCGCTTTTTTGCCGCCACGAATTGATTTAATGACCACCCACAACAGAATCAGCTGCGAGAAACCAAGGATGAACCCGCCAATACTGGACACCATGTTGAACTCGGCAAACTGCAGTGAGTAATCCGGAATTCGTCTCGGCATGCCCGCAAACCCTAAGAAGTGCTGCGGAAAAAAGGTGATGTTAAACGAAATAACGGTGAGCCAAAAATGAACCTTGCCAAGCGTCTCGTCATACATATGGCCGGTCCACTTCGGAAGCCAGTAATAGACCCCCGAAAACATGGCCAACACAGACCCACAGAAAATTACATAGTGGAAATGGGCCACAATGAAATAGGTGTCATGATACTGAAAGTCAGCCGGGGTAATCGCCATCATCAGCCCCGTGAGACCGCCAACGGTAAAGAGCGCGACCGTTGCAATTGCATACAACATCGGCGTCTCAAAAGTCATACTGCCCCGCCACATCGTGGCGACCCAGTTAAAGACTTTTACACCGGTTGGAATAGCGATCAGCATCGTGGAATACATGAAGAACAGCTCACCGGACAACGGCATACCCACGGTGTACATGTGATGCGCCCAAACAATAAACGACAAAAACGCAATCGCGGCAGTGGCAAAAACCATCGAGCTATAACCAAACAGTGGTTTACGAGCAAATGTTGGAATGACCTGCGAGATGATCCCAAACGCTGGCAGAATCAGAATATAAACTTCCGGATGACCAAAGAACCAGAAAATGTGCTGGAACATTACCGGATCGCCACCGCCCGCGGCACTAAAGAACGCGGTTCCAAAATGACGGTCAGTCAGAAGCATGGTCACCGCACCTGCGAGAACCGGCATCGCAGCGATCAGCAAGAAAGCGGTAATGACCCAGGTCCAAACAAAAAGCGGCATCTTCATCAGGGTCATCCCTGGCGCCCGCATATTGAGTATGGTCGCAATAATGTTAATAGCGCCCAATATGGAAGACATGCCGAGGATATGAATAGTAAAGATCGTTAGATCAACGCCCATCCCGCCTTGTATTGAAAGCGGTGGATAAATAGTCCAGCCTGCAGCAGGCCCACCACCCGGCACAAAAAGCGACGCGATGAGTAGCGTGGTGGCGAAAGGCAGCAACCAGAAACTCCAGTTATTCATTCGCGGCAGTGCCATATCAGGCGCGCCGACCATCATGGGCAGCATCCAGTTAGCAAAGCCGACAAAGCCAGGCATCACCGCACCAAAGATCATCACCAACGCATGGACGGTAACCATCTGATTATAAAAATGGGGGTTAACGACCTGGAGACCCGGCATAAAAAGTTCAGCCCGAATAACCAGTGCCATTGCGCCGCCCACAAGAAACATAATGAACGAGAACCACAGATAAAGCGTACCAATATCTTTGTGGTTGGTGGTAAACAGCCAACGCGTAATACCCTTCGGTACCTCATCGTGATGATGGTCTGCAACCGCTGTAGTCATACAGATACTCCTGTTAAAGTTAAATCACTAAATATAAAAACCGGTCAGCCTTAGCTTTTGTTCTTTTGCGCTTCAATCCAGGCCATGTACTCGGCCTCTTCGACAACATCAACGACGATGGGCATATAGCCGTGGTCTTTCCCGCATAGTTCTGCGCACTGACCGCGATAGGTTCCGGTCTCGTCTGCGCGAATCCACATCTCATTGATATAGCCCGGGATGGCATCTTTCTTGCCGCCCAGCTGGGGTACCCACCATGCATGAATGACATCTTTTGCGGTCAATAGCAAACGCACCTTTTTGCCCGCCGGGATCACCACGTGGTTATCGACTTCAAGTAAATAATTTTCACCTTTGGTCTCATTGCCTGTGATCTGGCTTTGTGGCGTCGCTAGCTTACTGAAGAATGAAACATCTTCTTCAAGGTAGTCGTACTGCCAGCCCCACTGATATCCGGTCACCTTAAGGACCATATCTGATTCCGTGGTGTCTTCCATTAGCAGGAGGGCTTTAGTTGACGGTACCGCCATCGCAATCAGAATCAGGGTCGGAATCACGGTCCAGAGCACTTCTGCTTTTGTGGAGTGATCAAACTTAGCCGCCTCGACCCCTTTGCTCTTTCGAAACTTTGCAATCGAGTAGAACATCACGCCAAAGACGATGATGCCGATTACGGTAACGATATACATAATGAGCATATGCAGGTCATACTGCACTCGCGCGATCTCCGTGACCGGTCGTTGCAGGTTAAGCGCCCACTCCGCTTGAGCCGCTGTTGGCAGGAACCCCATCATCCCCGCGCCTGCTGTCGCCACCATTGCGCTTCGCAGTTTTTTAAATCGACTTACGATCATAGTTATCTCCAAAACAGAGTTAATATTCAATTAATAAAATTTTTTGTTAAAAGCCTTTCAGGCGCGAAGCAAACTTCGAAGCTGCTTTGCGGTTTTTAATCGATCTTCCTCGGTTAATACGGCGCCTATTTCTGTAAATTTTCCGTGCGACCCTATCCACATTTTACTGGGATACCAAGAGGGTCCTGTTGAGACCCTGATCTGCGCCCAATATCGATCGAGCTTTAATTCCCGCTCGCCGCTTCGATCCTTTTTTTTCAGCTGAACTCGATCACCCTCGGAAACAATCAGATCAAAAAACGTTGACCTTTTCTTGATTAATACAAAAGTAATCGCCAAAAGTGCCAGCTCCAAACCGAGAAACGGTAAAACCGGCCAGGCGCCCAGCATCACCATATATACCCCTATTCCAACTGCAACCACACAGAAGACCGCAAAAATCATAATAGCGGCGACCGCGCTCAACGAGCTATTTGGCCGAATCAAAAGCTTGAAATCGCGCCGGTCTGGAGCCGTCTGGAGGTATGTCATCGTTGCACCGCAACCAAGATGCTGTTTGGAAAACCAATGCCCGCCATCACCGCAGTCTGGAATTCCAATATCGGTTAAGAAAACACTGCGAACACTAGCATATTAGAGATAAATGCATCAAGCATGATCCCTTTATTCTTACCGCTAAAAGACTTACTGCCAGCGTTGGTTAATCGGCCCAAATCAAAAAATGGGGGGAACAAACCACGCGGTCCAGCCATCGCTCATTCGCCAAATTTCACTTCAATCGAACGCTCGCCATCGTCAGGGGGTATTCGGGCCCACGCCACGCCGTATATCAGCTCAAATGTCGCCCTTAAACGATCGCTATCTCCCGCCGATGCCCAGTAACCTGACTCAAATGCCTGCCACCGGCTGTTTCCCGTCAAGCTCCGCCGTCGATCCACCAGCGCGTTGGTGCCGCCGAGCATCCGCAAATCCCTAACCAGTCCCTCAACACTCAAATAGGTCAGACCAACCACGTCGACATCCATCACCGGC
>SHBR01000037.1 GCA_004212795.1 Candidatus Thioglobus sp. | reverse complement strand
CGGTTTGATGAATCAGCGAATATTGAGTGGGCTAGCCGCATGGAAGAGGCTGGGATCCATGTCAGTTTTGGGGTGCTTGGGTTAAAAACGCATTCCAAGGTCATTCTTGTTGTTCGGCAGGATTACAATGGATTGCGTCGCTATGTTCATATCGGTACCGGGAATTACCATGCCGGCACAGCAAAACTTTACAGTGATCTGGGATTGATGACCTGCGACGATACAATAGGCGAAGACGTCACGGAGTTGTTTAATTTTCTTACAACCGGACTGAATCCAGAGCGAAAATACGGCAATCTTGTTCCAGCGCCGAAGCAGTTGAAGCCGTTGCTGTTGGAGCGCATAGAACGGGAAATTGTTTGCAACACTAAAGCGGTGCCAGGACTGATTCGGCTTAAGACTAATGCTCTGGAAGATCATGATATTGTGCGTGCGCTGTATAGAGCCTCCCAAGCTGGGGTAAAGATTGATTTGATCGTTCGAGATACTTGTCGGTTGCGCCCTGGATTACCTGGTATCTCAGAAAACATTACGGTTCGGTCTATAGTTGGACAGTTTCTGGAGCACAGTCGAATTTTTTATTTCCAAAATGGCGGGAACGAAGAGTTTTATATCGGCTCAGCCGATCTAATGCGGCGAAACCTTGAGAGTCGTGTCGAGGTAATGGCGCGAATCGATTCGTTGCCGCTCCGCCAAGAACTTGCTTGGATTCTGAAGATGCAGATGGCGGACAACCGCCTAGCTTGGGAGATGGATTCGGATGGGTCGTATACCCAACTTAGGCAGGAGCATCCGGAAGAAATCCAGAGCTGCCAGCAACTGTTTATCCGATACGCCAGTGAGAGAGTGCTTTCGGACAGCGGCGGAAGAGTGAGTCCGTCAGCCGGGAATTTGGAGTAGGATGTTTTTGTCGCGCCCCCGGCATCATCGTCTCAAGTTGACTTCTAAACGGACTCTCCTGAGATTGTTCATTGGCAGTGGACTTGGTTGAGTAGCCTCTTGCCGAAGGTGTCTGATAGTTCTCGCTTCGCGGCAATCGACGTCGGATCAAACGCGATTCGTTTACTGTTCTGCCGGGTATTGGAAAAGGAACGGAAAGAGCCGTTTTTCAAGAAAGAGTCACTCATTCGGATGCCTCTACGTTTGGGAGATGATGTCTTCCTGAACGGCAGAATCTCAGATAGTAAGTGTGATAGCCTGATAAAGACACTGAAGGGATTTCGTTACCTTATCGACGCCTACCAGCCGATTGCCTATCGAGCCTGTGCTACTTCTGCTATGCGCGAGGCGGAAAATGGATCCGACATTGCCGATCTGGTCCGAGCTAGTGCAGGAATAGACCTAGAAATTATCAGTGGTGATGAAGAAGCTGCTGCGATCCTGGACAACCAGTTGGGGAAAAAGATTGCCCCTGACAGTGCTTGTCTGTACATAGACGTGGGCGGTGGTAGCACGGAGTTGACTCTCTTCACCGTTGATGGATCACCGTCGTCCCGTTCTTTTCCAATTGGTACCATCAGGCTTCTCAAGAAGCTCGTTAGTGACGACACCTGGAAAGAGATGAAAGACTGGGTGAAGAAGCACACAATGAATCAATCTGGTCTAGTTGCTATCGGTAGCGGAGGCAATATAAATAAATTGTTCAGCATGTCGGGCCAGCGTGAGGACAAACCGCTGACGTTGGAGAAATTGCAGGACCTACGCCAAATGATCCGCAAGCTGTCTTTGGAGGAGAGGATTGTCGAGCTTAACCTTCGTCCCGATCGAGCGGACGTAATCGTGCCTGCGTCAAAGATCTATGTATCCGTCATGCGGTGGGGAGGTATTGCCAAGATTTTTGTTCCGCAGGCGGGTCTCGCCGATGGAATTGTAAAGCGTCTTTACCGTGAAATGCTTCCAGATCAGTAAACCCCGGGGACGGAGATGCTTTTCAAGACCGCCTGGACTCACGCTTCATACTGAGATTTGGTAGCTGCTTATGAGTGGTGAATCGTCAGATGCCCCAATTGCTCCGTTGGTCATCAGGTAGCGTAGGGATGCCAGGATAGAAAGGCGGGCGCCGCCGATCAGCCGAAGATCCAAGCCGGGATAAAGCGGGCCCACCATTTGGGAGATCTGCATGGGCGTTTCGACCAAAAGCTTTAGGATGTCATTCATGCGCGCGATGCCGGAAATCGTCTAGGAGGATTTAATTTGGTAACTGAAAAAGATGTCTACTTCAGATTGCTGACCCCAGAATTGGGAGCGGTGGTTGAGAATCTCTCGTGGACCGCAGCATCGAAGTTTCAAAACCTGGAAACGATCAAATCAGCATTTGATCAATACCTGGTTTTAATTTTTGAGCCACATGCGGGCTCGGCGCAGCAACTACGTGATTTCGTACGTTTGTTTGGCCCGCTATTTGAGCACCACAAAGATGATGGCGTGCTTCCGGTAGAAGATGTTCCCGAAGTGCTTCAGATGTTAAAAGAGCCAGAAGGAAAAAGATTATTTGGCGGTAGTGATTGGCACGCGGACGTGACTTTCCGAGACCCGGCGGGATACGTCTCGGCATTGCATGCCAAACAGGTGCCGCCGGTCGGTGGAGATACTCTGTTTGCGAATACCATCGCTGCGTTTTCAGCGCTGAGCTCGGGGATGCAGGACATGCTTCGTACGCTCAAAGCGGTTCATAGCTATTCAGGACCGGATGCGCCAGATCATCCCACCGAAACTGCTATTCATCCTGTGGTCCGTCGACATCCGAAAACGGGTCAAGAGGGTCTTTACGTCAACCAGATGTTTGTCACACGGTTTGAGGGTATGACGGCTCGGGAGAGCCGGCCATTTCTTGATTTTTTAGACGAACACATGACGCAGTACGAATTTACGGCGCGTGTTTCATGGAAAAAAAATCAGTTGGTCATGTGGGATAACCGATTTACATTGCATTATCCGATTAACGATTTTTCGGGTCATCGGCGACTATTATATCGCTGTACGGCAGTTGAGGGCCAAAACTAACGGTAGGTCGATGGGTGTTGCGTTCTGTTATTAATTTGAAATATGTCAATTGACAGCCTTGATCAAAGGAGAGAAAAAATTTGGAAAACCTGACCCTGCATTATCTTAACGCCCGGGATATCAAGGCGCTGGAAATGACGGCAGATGAAATAATTGCTGCTCAGGAGGGCTCGCTCGCAGCACAGGGTCGCGGTGAAACAGTCATTGAACCCAGAATGCATTTACGCCCGGATCCTGAATTCCGGGGTCATTTTAATGTGCTTCGAGGATACATTGCGCCAATCGGCATTGCCGGCATTAAAGTGGTCGGCGATTTTATTGATAACTATAAACTCGGCTACCCGTCAGAATTTGGGATGTTGACATTAATGGATGCCCGGACGGGCGTTCCCCGAGCCGTTATTGATGCAACCGCGATTACGGATATGCGTACCGGCGCAATGACCGCAGTAGGGGCCAAGTATCTGGCGCCATCAAAGCCAAAAGTTTTAGGTCATATCGGTGCCCGGGGCAGTTCGTACTGGAACGTTAAATTGCTGGATCACCTGTTTGACTTTGACGAAATACGGGTGCATTCCCGCCGACCAGAGAGTCGCAACAGTTTTGGAGAGCGCCTCTCTGATGATCTCGGCAAGGTGGTCACCGTGACCGAAGATTGGCAAAGCTGCCTGGAAGGCGCTGACATTATGGTTGAAGCATCCCGACTGGAGACCCCCGAACCTCTTTTCCGAACCGAGTGGGTGCGGCCCGGTGCGTTAGTGATTCCCTATGGCACCCAGAGCACCGTTGAGGACAATATCACTGATATCATGGACAAGATTCTGGTTGATCATTGGGACCAGTGCCTCATTGGACCCTTTGGCTGTCTACGTCGCCATGTCGATGAGGGGAGGGTCACTCGGGACACAATTCACGGAGAGATTGGATCTGTATGCGCCAACGAACTCACCGGTCGTGAAAGCGATGATGAGACAATTCTGTTTTGGCATCGCGGCCTATCAACATCAGATATTGCCCTCGGATGGGCGATGCTCGAAAAAGCCAAGCGTTTGAATATCGGGACGGTTCTCGATTACACATGATTCACATCAAGTCACCGTCTGATATTAACTCCGGCACGATTACTGCCGTGGCCTATGAGCGGGAAAGGTTAGAGATCGCGCCTGATTTGCTTGCTGCCGTCGATCAATCACGCGAGACGTTTAATGCCTTGATTGACTCAGGTGTCGCCTGTTATGGCGTCACAACTGGACTTGGCAAGATGAGCACAACGAATCTTTCTGATGAGGCGCGAGGCGACATTTCAAAGAATATGATGATGGCCCGCGCAGTTGCTTTTGGAGTGGCCTTGCCCCGACCGGTTGCCCGGGCGATGATGATGATACGGCTGGTTAATTTTTTATCAGGACAGGATGGCGTCAGCAGTCAATTATGTCGTTACATCGTGTCGAGATTGAACGATGACTTTGATCCGTTTGTTCCATCTCAGGGACATGGTTTTGCAGCAGACGGCACTCCAAATGCACACTGCTTTCAAACCTTAATCGGTGAGGGTCGAGTGCTTGATGATCGCGGCGCTTCCATTTCTGCTGCCGTCGCTTTGTCTGAGCGAAACCAAATGCCCTATGAACTTGCGCCAAAAGAGGGTTTGGCGCTCATTAACGGTATTACCGCGCTACCGGCCTATGCGATTTATGCCCACCGCCAGGCCAGCGCTCTGCATCGGTTTTCAAATCGAGTTGCGGCTTTATCGATGGATGCAATTGCATCGCCCAAGGATTCTATTCACCCTGCGCTTGGAATCGGTGCCAGCGCAGGTGTTTCAACCGTGATCGACGACCTGAATAAATATTTGCGTGGCAGTACCGTTCAACCTTACAAACTGCAAGCTGCAGTCTCCCTTAGAATTATTCCGCAAGTGCATGGCGCACATGCCGATGCGCTCGACCAAGTCCAATCAGGCATCGAGCAGACAATCCAAACGTTTTCCGGAA
Source organism: Candidatus Thioglobus sp. (assembly GCA_004212795.1). Lineage (GTDB taxonomy): Bacteria > Pseudomonadota > Gammaproteobacteria > Arenicellales > UBA868 > UBA868. The sequence continues at coordinate 17,079 of SHBR01000037.1, read as the reverse complement.
ATCCGATGCTGGTTAACGACGGTGGTGAGGGCGCACCGGCGTTGCTCTCGGTGGGCAGTTTTCATAACCAGTTTCTGGTTAATTTGATTGAGTATTTAGCGATATCAACCGCGCATGTTATTTGTCTTAGCGAGCGCCGCTTGCATCGAATGATGGATGAAAACCAGACGGGTCTCAATCCACAGCTCGCACCTCGTCCCGGGTTAGATGCGGGTATGGTGGTCGCACACAAGGCGTGCATTGATCTGACGGCCCGGGTCCGGATGGCAGCCCAGCCGTTGTCTTTAATGACGTCCGAAACCTCTGGCGGGCAGGAGGACTACATGTCGATGGCGGTTCCGGTGATTCAGCGGTTACTGGAAATCGTTAGGCTTGGGGTTGCCGTGTTGACCTATGAAACCCTGGCCGGGTGTGTTGCCCTCGATCAGCGGCAGGCTGTTTTTGGGGCAGGGGTCACCGAGCTTTATGATTTTGTGCGAGCGCATATTCCACCCTTGGATAAGGACCGCTCGCCCGGCGAGGATTTTGAGATTATTCATCACCAGATTTGTGGTGAGTATTTCGCCGAACTTGATTTGGGTAGCCAAACTTGATTCTTTGGGAAAACGCCCGGATTGCACCCATGAGTGATCCAGTCCCTGGGCAACAGATCATCAACGACGGCGCTGTGCTGACCGATGGCGACAGGATCGTTGCGGTTGGTGAAAGAAATAGCGTGCTCTCAAATTTGATCCCTGCTAAAGCCGATCAGTTGATTCAGGAGTCCGTTGACTGTGGTGGCGGGCTTCTGCTACCCGGGCTTATCGATTGCCATACCCATCTTGTTTTTGCGGGAGACCGGGCTCGGGAATTTGAACAACGCCTGGAAGGCCTGAGCTATGAAGAAATATCAAGACGGGGTGGCGGAATACGCTCGACCGTTGCTGCTACTCGGCAGAGTTCGGAAGAGACATTGCGTTTGGCTGCCTACAAAAGAGCAGCCCGGATGTGTGCGAATGGCGTGACCACCCTGGAAATCAAAAGCGGCTACGGATTGAATCTGGATGATGAGCAAAAGATGCTTCGGGTCGCGCAATCATTGCAAGATCTGTTGCCTGTTTCAGTTCACAGTACGTTCTTAGGCGCGCACGCAATTCCGGAAGAGTTTCTGGGTTCCAGTGATGATTATGTTGATCTCGTTTGTGAAGAGATGCTCCCGTCAGTCGCAGCGCAGAAAATTGCGAATAGCGTCGATGCATTTTGCGAAACCATCGCGTTCTCAAATGCTCAGATCCGCAAGGTCTTTGAGAAGGCAAGAAGCTTAAGCCTGCCGGTGAGACTTCATGCAGACCAACTGACCAACAGTGGCGGCGCGGCGTTGGCGGCCGAGTTTCACGCGCTGTCCGCAGATCATCTTGAATATGCGGACGAAGCAGGAATTCGGGCTTTGGCGCAATCAGGTACGGTTGCGGTGTTGCTGCCTGGCGCATTTTATTTTCTAAATGAACGTCAATGTCCACCGGTTGAATTATGTCGGGAACACGGTGTGCCTATTGCGCTGGCTACAGATTACAATCCCGGGAGTTCTCCGGTTGAATCCCTGTTGTTTGTCCTCAACATGGGATGCGTGCTGTTTGGCATGACGCCACGTGAGGCGGTTGCGGGCGTGACGATTCATGCAGCGAAGGCCTTGGGTTATGCTGATCGCGGCGTACTGGCCGCTGGCATGAGAGCTGATTTCGCGGTTTTTGACGCTGAGACGCTGGCACACCTTTGTTATCCAATTGGCGCACGTCCTGCTCAGAAAGTTGTGCAGGCGGGTTGTCAAACTCAACTACATCCGCACGTATCTGTCTAGGGCAGAGGGTTTTATGGATCAAATCCAAAACGTATCGATCTCGGACGACGTGATTAATGAATTCCATGAAAACGGCGTGGCGGTGATTCGAGGTTTGTTTGGGCTATGGGTGGATGGCGTTCGGGAAGCGATTGAGGAGAACAAGCTTAATCCCAGCTGGCGAGAGCGAACCTACAAGCCTGAAAACAAGAATGAAAGTGAATTTTTTCAGGATTATTGTGTTTGGAATAATTTTGCCGGATACCGGGCGTTAGTTATGGAATCTCCGATGGCAAAAATTGCAGCGCAACTCATGCGCTCGAAAACCGCAAAAATTTTCCATGATCATGTACTCGTTAAAGAGCCTGGAAATAGCGTCAAAACGCCCTGGCATCACGATCAGCCGTATTACATCGTTGATGGCCAGCAGTCGGTAAGCTTCTGGGTACCTTTGGACATGGTGCCTCAGGAGAGGAGCATCGAATTTGTTGCAGGGTCGCATCAGTGGGGTAAGGACTTTAAGCCAAAGCGTTTTGATGGTACTGATTTATACGCAGAAGATGGTGCAGAACCTGTCCCTCAGATAGACGATTGCCGCGATTCGTTCAATATCAAATCCTGGGCAACTGAGCCTGGTGATGCCATTGCATTTAATTTCAGAACACTGCATGGCGCCGCTGCCAATCCGTCTCCAGATCGTCGTCGGGTGACTTCGGTTCGGTGGGTTGGTGACGATGCAAGATTTGTTCAGCGCCAAGGCAAAACGTCTCCTTTTTTTCCGGATCTGGATTACCGCGATGGCGATCCGTTTGGCGGCGAGGATTTTCCACTCATATTTCCAAAGGTGAGTCTCTAGTAGGATTTATGTGGTAAACATTTTTGCTGTAACGCACACCTTCCTCAAATTTTTTGTTTTAAGTGATTAACAGATGGGTCATCCGAATGTTTAGAGAGTTCGCGCAGTTATTAAGACCGGCCCGATCAGTGCCAACGACGATCTGGAGTGCGGACTCTCCAACAACGTTCAAGCCTCGCCCAGCGACTTTTTTGAGTCTGGTCATCGGGCTTTGGCTTTTTGGCACGGGGGAGGCCATGTTTATCGCGGCAGGACTTGGTGTGAGCCCCTGGACGGTGTTGGCGCAAGGCCTATCGTTACAAACGGGCTGGAGTGTCGGTGTGTCGACATTTGCAGTCAGCGTCGCGGTTCTTTCTTTATGGATCCCGCTTAAAGAGCGCCCGGGTCTTGGCACACTGATGAATGCAGTGATCGTCTCGATTTCGATAGATGTCATGACGCCGTTGCTCACGGTATCAGGCGGCGAAGCGTTTCGATATTTTCAGATGATCGGCGGGGTAATCTTAATCGGGGCGGCAAGCGGTTTTTACCTAACCGCTAATTTAGGCCCCGGCCCTCGCGATGGGTTAATGACAGGTCTTCAGCGCGTTTTTGGTTGGCCGATTGGATGGGTTCGCGCGGGAATAGAAATTGTGGTTCTGATTGCGGGGTGGTTGCTCGGGGGAGTTGTGGGCATTGGCACGGTTGTGTTTGCGCTTGGTGTGGGTTACTCGGTCGCTGTTTTCATGTCCCTGATGAAATTTTTTAGCCCGAAAGCGGATGCCTGAAAAATGTTTCGCAGCAGTGGGTGAAAGCCAGGGCCCGTTGAGTCTGCCGAAGACCTTCGGGATAAGCCAAGACGACTGAGAGGGGGGCAACTTTCTCCCGAATCGGGATACAGCGCACCTCGCCGCCATCATAGGTTTTTTGTGACGCGGGTTGTAGATTCAAAATACTGTAGCCTTTTCCATTCGCAACGAGTCCGCGAACCAATTCAAAAGATTGACTACGGTGTTTGATATAGGGCTGAATTCCAATCTTGTTAAAAAACCCGAGGAAGTAATCTCGACTATGCGGAAGATCAAGCAGAATGAAAGGATCATTTTGTAATGATCGCAGAGAGACCACGGGTTCATTTGCTAAAGGGTGGCTCGCAGATAGAAGCAGATGTGGTTTTACTTTTGCGAGAGGCTGTTTTTTGAATCCAGAGTCAAGGTCAAGATCGTACAGAAGCGCGATCTCGATTCCGCCATTGAGTAGTAATTTTTTCAGCTCATCTAATGGCCCTTCAACAATTTGAATATCTAACTCTGGGTGTTGATCATGAGTCATACCGAGCAGACCGGGGAGAAAGAAGGGCGACAGCGTCCAGAAGCATCCAATTTCCAATGGACCCTGGGCAGATTCACCAAGCGCTCTTCCAGTTGCGGACACTTCCTCGGCATGCGCCAGTAACGATCGGGCTCGCGCCAGAAAGGTACCACCGGATGGCGTTAGCGAGACCCCTTTGGCATGATGACGAATAAGAAGTTGGAGATCTAATGCCTCCTCCAGTTGAGCGATGGAGGTCGATAGAGCGGGCTGAGATAAGAATAGCTCTTTAGCAGCCGTCGAGATATTTTCACGCTCAGCCACTCGAACGAAGTGACGCAGTTGACGCAGGGTAAATGACATAAGGAAAATCTATTCAAATGATCTTAAAACCATATTTTACAAGGGTAAGTAAATCCGCAAAAGTAGGTTACTCAAGATTACAAGAATCAGCTTAGGCTTGGATTAAGCCTATTTTCAGAAGGGAGAGATCCAAATGATCAGGACGGGAGATGAGTATCGCGATTCAATCCGCGACGGGCGTGAGGTGTTCATGAATGGTGAAAAAGTGCCTGATGTGACGACCCACCCTATGTTTAAGCCATTGGTTGATATTCGGGCCCGGATTTACGACATGCAGCACGAGGCGGCGACTGCCTCAAAGATGGTCTATCGTGAGGATGATGGAGAGCAGTATTCGATTGGATTAAAGCTGCCTTATTCGCAGGATGACTGGAGCAAAAAACGCGCGTCCACGGATGCGATCTTTGATGATATTGGCGGCGTTGTCACACGAGTGGGTGATGAGACGGTGGGTGAGATGTGGTCTCTTTATGATGGCCAAGATGTTCTGAATCAGGTTGATCCCCAGTTTTCTAAAAATATAAAAAACCATATTCATAAAGTGATTGATCAAGATCCTTTTCATGTTTCAGCGAACACGGATCCCAAAGGAGACAGGTCAAAAGCACCACAGGATCAGGATCCTGACATGTTATTGCATGTCGTCAAAGAAACTGACGAGGGGATTGTGGTCAGAGGCGCAAAATTTGAAACGGCCGCAGCCTATGCGAATCAAGCCTTTACGAAACCGACCATCGCGAATTGGGGCAACGAGGCGTACTCCGATTATGCAGTAGGCTTTATTTGTGATCTGGGGTCGCCGGGTATTCGGATGATTTGTCGAACCGGTTTTGCCGGGCGCGCACCAAAAGAAGATTACCCGCTGTCAAATCGTTTTGATGAAATCGATTCGTTAGTCATTTTTGATAACGTGCTGATTCCCTGGGAGAACGTTCTTTTTTACCGGCACACGAAAGCGGCCGTTTTTATCCGAGCGACGCTTCATCGCTATTCAGCGTTTGCATTTGTTCAGCGTATCTTGAAGTACACCGACATGATGATCGGTGCAGCACTTTTCAATGTACGCCAGACAGGCTTGGATAAACAGCAAGCGGTGCAGGAGAAGCTTTCACAGCTAGCGGTGTACCGGGAAGGGATCAACGCCCATCTTACGGCAGCGATTGCTATGGCAGAAAAGAGCCCCAACGATTTATTGATGCCAAATCAGTCTCTGCTGCTGACCGGCCGGGTTCATGCGTGTTCCAACCTGCCTGCGATGATGCATATTGCCCGTGAGCTCTGCGGTGGACAAATCTGCGTGACACCGGACTTTGCCTGTTTTTCAGATCAGGAGAGCGGTCCCTGGCTTGAGAAGTTTTATTCCATCAATGATAACTGGGTAGCAGAAGACCGTCGCAAACTTCTCGCTTACGCAAGGGATTTGTTAAATTCTGATTATGCGGGTCATCGGCTCACGTTTCAGTTATTTGCCCAATCGGCACCCTTTGCACACCTTGGCGCGGTGTACCGAAATTTTGATTGGGACAATGCTCTGGATTTTGTCCAACACTCAGCGAATTTGTCTGATCGAGTCGCGCCTGAAAAGAAAAAATCGACTGCTTAATCGGTAAGCTGATAATTTTTGAAAAATAAATTACGGGAGATTTTGATTATGGTTCATGAGCGTATCCGTCCTTTTAATACAAAGGAAACGTATCCTGAGCAGTCGCTGGATAACGATCTCTGTCAAGCAGTAGTGGCGCGTGGGACTTCGGTTTTCTTACGTGGCCAAGTTGCACAGGACCTTGATACCCGCGAGTCGCTCCATGCCGGAGATGCCGGGGCGCAGACTGCAAAAGCGATGGCAAATATCAAAATGCTGCTTGAGGAATCAGGCAGCCATCTGGATCATATTTGCAGGATTGTTGTGTATCTGACCGATATCCGATATCGAGACGCGGTGTATCAGGAAATGGGGCAGTGGCTCAAAGGGGTTTTCCCTTGTTCCACTGGACTGGTGGTGCCAGCCTTGGCACGTCCGGAATGGTTAGTCGAGATTGAGGTCACCGCGGTAATTCCTGACTGAGGGGGCTAAAATGCTAAATGACTCACAGAGGGAAGAGTTCAGGTCGAAGGGTTACTTGAAGATTCCCGGCCTTATCACCGAATCAACTCGAAAACTGATGCTGGATCAGTTAAGCGATTGGGTGGAGGAAAGCCGCAATTACGACGCGAACTATGGGTTTGACACCCCAAACGGTAAGGCCCGTTTTGATCTTGAGCAGAGCCATAGTTCGGATCATCCCCGCCTTCGACGTGTTGCAAACCCTGTTGATATTTCAGAGGCTTATCAATCGGTTCTGTTTTTTGGAGAAATGCCCGAGGTCGTGGCCGACTTAATTGGCCCCGATGTCTTTTTTCATCACTGCAAGTTGAATAACAAATTTCCAGGCGGGAGTACTCGGGTTGAGTACCATGCTGATCACCCTTTTGATCCCCATACCAACGATGATGGGGTTACGTTACTTTTGTTTTTGGATGATATGGATGAGGACAACGGTTGCATGAGAATTGTCCCGGGATCTCATAAAGAGCGCTTCACCCATTTTAAGGATGGTAATTTTATTGGTTCGACGGATCCCGAGCTTTTTGAGCAATTTGATGGTAAAGCGGATAGTATTATCGGGAAAGCGGGAGATGTGTGCTTAATGGATATCTGGGCGCTTCATGGGGGAGGGGCAAATTTGTCTAAAGATCGTAATCGCAGAATGCTGATTGCGGACTATCGTGCAGCGGATGCTTTCGCATTAATGCCGCCAGCGGTGCCGTCTCGTTTTTACCGACGGATTGTTGCGGGTGAGGGGACTCACATTGCTCGATTACGGGAGGGGACAATGGAAATCCTTGAGCCGTATCCAGATGATTCATTTTTTGGCCTGCAAGGCCAGAAAGCGGCAGGAGAGACGGTGCAATGACCTTTTCTATTGTTGGAGTCTGTGAGCGAACATCTATGGCGGGTGTTGCGATTACAACATCAAGTATCAGCGTCGGAAGCCGATGCCCTTGGGTTCGAGCAGGAGCAGGCGCGGTAGCGACACAGAACATAACGGATCCTTCTATTGGCAACCAACTTCTGGATTTAATGGAAAACGGATCAAGCGCCCCGGACTCACTGGCTGAAGTGATGGATAACCGCGCTTTTTCACAGTATCGCCAAGTGACGGCCGTTGATTTACAGGGAAATATTGCAGAGCGTACGGGAAGTGAAATCCTGGGCACGAATGCGGTGTCGCACGGGGATTTTTGCGTCGCGGCTGGCAATCTCCTTTCCACGACTGCGGTTCCAACTGCAATGACGGATGCTTTTTCTGCTTATTCCGACCTACACCTTGCTGAAAGACTGTTGCGGTCGTTAGAGGCAGGTGTCTCAGCCGGGGGTGAAGAGGGACCCACCCACTCCGCCGCATTGCTGGTCTCTTCAGAGCAGCCTTGGCCGTTGGTGGATTTGCGAGTGGATTGGTCTGATGAACCAATTATTGCGCTTCGGGAATTGTGGGTACGATATGAACCGCAAATGAACGACTATCTCAATCGCGCGCTAAACCCTGAAGTCGCGCCTTCTTATGGTGTGCCGGGAGATCCGTGAGCCCCAACTCTGAAACGCCGATCCTGGATTCGGGATTGATAGGACTGCTTGAAAGACTGATCAGCTTTGATACCACCAGTCGGAATTCAAATCTCGATCTTATTGCGTTTGTGCAAAATTATTTGGCAGACTTCAATATCGATAGTCAAATTGTGCATGATGAGTCCGGCGCTAAAGCAAATCTTTATGCGACGATAGGCCCACAAGACCGGCAAGGCATTATGTTGTCGGGGCATACCGATGTCGTGCCGGTTGACGGCCAGGATTGGACAACAGACCCATTTTCAGTAGTGGAAAAAGATCATCGTCTTTATGGGCGCGGCACAGCAGACATGAAGGGGTTTATTGCATGTGTGCTCGCGAAAGTGCCGGAGATGCTACAGGCGCCGTTACTCAATCCGATTCATATCGCGCTTTCCTACGATGAAGAAATAGGGTGCATCGGGGTTCGTCGCTTGCTCGATGTCCTTCAGAATCATCCCGTTACACCCCTGATGGGTATTATCGGGGAACCATCAGAAATGAAAGTTATTAACGCCCATAAAGGAAAGCAGGGATGGCGAGTCAAAGTGCGCGGCCGTGCCGCACATTCTGCTTATCCGATTGAGGGGGTCAACGCGGTGGAAATGGCCGCGGAATTGATTTGCCATATTCGACGAGTTTACGCTGATATTCCGGAACAGGGTCCTATCGATGATGGGTATCGTGTACCGCACAGCACGCTGCACGTTGGCCCGATCCAAGGTGGAAGGGCCTTAAATATTGTGCCGGATTCATGCGAATTCAGCTTCGAGGTTCGGCATCTACCCGAGGAATCTTCGCAGCATTATCATCAACAAATTCTGGAATTTGCTGAGCAAACGCTGCTGCCCCAGATGCACAAGGTCGATCCCGAGACGTCGATTATTTTTGAACCCCTTGCAGGATACCCGGGCCTGCAGACGTCAGCCGACGCCGCGGTTGTGCGGTTTTGCCAAATGTTATTAGGTAGCGACGTGTCAGAGAAAATCAGTTTTGGCTCGGAAGCGGGGCTATTTAGTGATCAGGTCAAGATTCCTTGTGTGGTCTGCGGCCCCGGCAGTATTTTGCAGGCGCACCGACCAGATGAATACATTAAGACGGACCAGCTTTCGCAGTGCTGGCGTTTTATCAGTAACATCATTACCCATTTACAGCAATCACCATTGCCCACTGATTAATTTTTGCGCTGCTCGGTTTGAGCGGCGAAAGGAGCATTCATATGAAGACAATTTACACGGATCAGCATCGTCTCCGAGATGCTCAGACAGAACTTTATGGCGGTGAATTGGTAAAGCCTTTTGAGCGGCCTTCAAGGGCCGATACGGTTATCGCGGCTGTACGCGATTCAACTTTGGGGCCTGTCGAGGCGCCTGATGAATTCTCCCTGGATCCTGTGCTTCGGGTACATGATGCTGATTTTGTTTCTTTTTTGGAGTCCGCATGGGGAGAGTGGCAAGCGACAGGTTATAAAGGTGAGGCAATCGCTTCCGTATGGCCTGCGCGTCGGATGCAGTGTCGAGTCCCACGATTTATCGAGGGGAAGATGGGATACTACGCGCTTGCAGCGGAGACGACGATCACTGAGGGTACGTGGGCAGCCGCTCTGGCCTCAAAGGACGTGGGATTAACGGGCGCCAAAGCACTTGTTTCCGGAGAGAAGGGGGTTTTTTCCCTGTGCCGCCCGCCAGGCCATCATGCCGCGCGTGATATGTTTGGCGGATATTGTTTTTTAAACAATGCTGCCATTGCCGCCCAATACCTTCGGGATCAGGGCGCAGAGCGTGTTGCGATCCTGGATATCGATTTTCATCATGGCAACGGGACCCAGGATATTTTTTACGAACGAGACGATGTTCTTTTTTGTTCCTTGCATGGAGATCCAGAGGAAGCTTTTCCACACTTTCTGGGATACGCTGATGAAATGGGTTTGGGCGCTGGGATCGGATTTAATCGTAACTATCCACTGGCCCGAGGCACCTCTTTTGCCGAGTGGCGGGTAGCGCTTGAAGATGCAATGGGACACATCCGATCCTTCGCACCTCAATATTTGGTGATATCGCTAGGGGTCGACACATTTGAAAATGATCCGATTAGTTTTTTTAAATTAACAACCCCGGATTACCTGACGACGGGTGAACTAATTGGTTCATTAGATGTACCCACTTTGTTTGTGCTCGAAGGTGGATATGATATTGATGAAGTCGGGTTGAATGCCGTTAATGTCCTGAAAGGATTTGAAAATCAGTAATTCGGGATTTAACGCTAGCGTAGGTTTTCTATTAATACGTCGTGATGAAATTTAGGAGATAAAGAATGGCTGCACCACAAAAAAAATATGATACGCAGGCTTTACGACAGAAAGATATAGATCACAATATTCACCCGTGGACGAATTTTGCGTCTTTCAAGGATGAGGGCTCGCTGGTGATGTCCCATTCCGACGGCGCCTATGTTTTCGATTCTGACGGCAATAAATTTATTGATGGTATTGGCGGTTTATGGTGCGTCAATATCGGGTATGGCAATGATGAGATGGCGCAGGCCATAGCGGACCAGGTGCGCCAGATCCCGTACTACTCGACTTTTAATCATATAACGACGCCGCCTGCCGTTAACCTTGCGGCAAAGCTCGCGGAGCTTACCCCGGCGGGCCTGGACCACGTCTTTTTCGGTACAGGCGGGTCTATGGCAAATGATACGGCGATACGAATCATTCACTTTTATTTCAACCGGCTCGGAAAGAAAAATAAGAAGAAGATCATCGCCCGCACGGATGGTTATCATGGGAGTACTTATTTAGCGATGTCGATGACCGGTGTTACGTTCGATCACCAAGGATTTGATTTGGCGCCGGATTTGGTTCATCACATCCCGGCCCCAAATACCTATCGCCGGCCGGAGGGTATGACTGAGGACGAGTTCTGTACTGAAAAAGTCGCAGATCTTGAAAATAAGATACTGGAGCTCGGCCCTGAAAATGTGGCTTGTTTTATCGCAGAGCCGATTATGGGTGCAGGCGGCGTTATCGTGCCACCTGCCGGATATCACCGACGAACGCGTGAAGTATGCAATAAATACGAAGTTCTTTATATTTCGGATGAGGTCGTTACAGGGTTTGGCCGATTAGGACATTTTTTTGCATCGGAGGCGGTCTTTGACTTTGTTCCCGATGTGATCACTTGTGCTAAAGGTATTTCTTCAGGCTACTTACCGCTTTCAGCGACGATTCTTTCTGATGAAATCTACGATGTCATTAGTGTGCCGCAGTCAGAAGGTGCGCTCTTTACACATGGATTTACGTATTCAGGGCATCCGGTTGTTTGTGCTGCAGGCGCCAAGAATATAGAGATTATGGAAAGAGACGATATCTGTGGACATGTTCGCGAAGTGGGTCCGTATTTTGAATCTCAATTACAGTCTCTAAGTGAGTACCCCATTGTAGGTGATGTTCGAGGCAGTCATTTCATGATGTGTATTGAAAACGTCGCAAATAAGGCAACCAAGGAATTGTTTGCGCCTGATGTCGCGATAGGTGATCGAATTGCAAATCACTGTCAGAAAAAGGGTCTGATTGTTCGTCCCATCGCGCATCTCAATGTGATGTCACCCCCGCTGATCCTGGATCGTTCGCAGATCGACACAATGGTTGGCATCCTGCAAGAGAGCATCGAGGCGACAATGGACGAGCTGGTTAAAGAAGATCTGTGGCACGGCTGATGTAGCAACAATTAGGCGCTAAACTTAGGGAAGCGATTGCCCCTTTTTAGACTTAAGCAACAGCTCGACTACTGTTGTTTAACGCGGTGCTTTTCTAGAAGCAGTTGAGTTTTCCGTATCTTCCCAAGAAGAAAACAATTTTTGAAGAAAATCGATAAACCCCAATCTTGGAGGTGTGACCGTGTCTGAGTCTTTAGAAAAAAGCCATGATCCGTGGCTACTGACGCCTGGACCCCTAACGACGTCAAAAACAGTCAAGGAGGCCATGCTCCATGATTTTGGTTCCCGGGATGAACGGTTTATCTCGATTAACCACCACGTGCGTACCCGACTCGTGGAGATCATTGATGGCAAAGACTCCCATGTCTGTGTGCCTTTACAGGGTAGTGGCACGTTCGTTGTGGAGGCGATGCTAAGCAACTTTGTTCCAGAGTCGGGAAAGGTGTTGATTCTTATCAATGGCGCATATGGGTCAAGAATGAAGACCATTTGCGGATACCATAAACGCTCTGTTGAGACATTGGTGTGGAGTGAAGACCAACCGGTTGATCCTGGGACAGTGGCGTCAAAACTGTCTGAAGATGCATCGATTACCCATGTGGCAGTTGTCCACTGCGAAACCACCACGGGTATTTTGAATCCGATTAAAGATATTGCGGAGGTTGTCAAAGAGGCAAAACGGGCTTTACTGATTGATTCGATGAGCGCATTTGGCGCCCTCGATGTGTCAGCGAAATCGATTCCTTTTGACGCGCTTGTTGCGTCAAGTAATAAATGTCTTGAGGGCTCGCCGGGAATGGGATTCTGTCTTGCGGATAAATCGGCACTGTTAAAAACGGAAGGTAATGCCGATAGCTTGTGTTTTGATCTTCTGGAGCAGTGGAAAGGTCTTGAAGCCAATGGACAGTGGCGATTTACACCGCCCACTCATTGCATACTTGCTTTCCATCAGGCGCTGGTTGAGTTTGATGAGGAGGGAGGGGTGCAAGGGCGCGGTGGACGGTATCGCGGAAATCGCGATTTGCTCGTCAGGGGGATGCGTCAGCTAGGGTTTGAGACGTTATTGCCGGACAATCTTCAAGCGCCGATTATTATTACGTTCAAGATGCCCTCAGATCCTGCGTTTCATTTTCAAACGTTTTATGACGGACTCAGTGCTCGCGGGTACGTTATTTATCCAGGCAAGCTGACGGTGGCTGAAAGTTTTCGGATGGGATGCATCGGTAGACTAAATCAGGAGCATATGCAGGGTGCGCTGGACGCCGTAACCGAAGTGATGCGCGAAATGGGCGTTGACTCTGGAAGCTCGGATTAGAATTCATCATCAAGTTTGCCACTCAAACAAAATACTCAAGAGAAAAAATAGTGATCAAAAAAGACTCAGTAACAGTTAACAACCGGCAATATGCCTGGCCACGTCAACCATTGGTTGTCGTTTGTGTGGACGGTTCGGAGCCCGGCGGCGCGGGTTCAGATGGGGGGGGCTATATTGAGTGTGCAATCGATGCCGGTGTGATGCCTTTTCTAGCGTCGGTCCGCGAACATGGCACCTTTAATTACGCTGACTGTGTTGTGCCGAGTTTTACGAATCCAAACAATCTTTCGATCGTGACGGGAGTACCACCTGAGACTCATGGCATCTGCGGTAATTTTTATTACAACGTTGAGCAAAATACTGAGGTCATGATGAATGATCCTGCTTTGTTGCGAGCGCCAACGATTCTGGCTGAATTTAACCAAGCCGGCGCAAAAGTTGCGGTCGTTACGGCAAAAGACAAGTTGCGTCGCCTGCTGGGCGTTGGACTTGATATCAGTCCAAATAGTGCAGTTTGCTTCTCTTCTGAGCTTGCCGATAAGGCTAATCTGGAGGCGCATGGCATTGAGGACGTCGTCGCAAAAGTTGGTATGCCGGTGCCAGATGTTTATAGCGCAGAACTTTCCGAGTTTGTGTTTGCAGCGGGGGTTGTTCTGATGGATTCAATGCGACCTGACATTATGTATCTTTCAACGACCGACTATATTCAACATAAGCATGCGCCGGGCGCGCCAGTGGCCAATGCATTTTATGCAATGATGGATAAATATCTTTCCAAGCTTGATCAAATGGGAGCGCTTATCGCACTTACTGCTGACCACGGCATGAAATCGAAACACAATGATATGGGTGAGCCCAATGTCATTTATCTGGAGCCCCTTTTGCGGGACGCGGGTCTAAATGATTTTCGTGTCATTCTCCCCATTACAGATCCCTATGTGGTGCACCATGGCGCTCTTGGTGGATTCGCGACGATCTATCTCGAACGAGAGAGCGACGAGGCTTTGGCCATCGCGACCTTATCAAATGTGAGCGGAGTGGAGACTGTACTGAGCGCCAGCGAGGCATGCAGTATGTTTGGGCTACCGAATGATCGTATCGGTGATTTGGTTGTTATTAGTCAGCGTCATCACGTACTAGGTAGCTCGTCTGAGAAGCATGATTTATCCGGCCTGACCGAGCCACTTCGGTCTCATGGCGGTGTGTCAGAACAGCCGGTTCCATTTATCATTAGTCGTGGACTGGATTCGAATCTGAGCGACTTCAGAAACTTTGACATTTTTAGTAATGCCTTAAATCATGCTCAGGGGAGCAACTCATGACTCAATCCACGTTTAGCACACAAACACCTATTCATGAAAGTCTGAGAATAGCGGGGAGAAAAGTTGATCGCGATGAGCGGATCGAGGTTTTCAATCCGTGGGATAACAGTGTGGTTGGGACAGTCCCTCGTGCGACTCGAGAGGATGTCTCAAATGCTTTTGACATTGCTGCTGCTTATACGCCGACGCTGACACGATATGAGCGACAGCAGATTCTCGTTCGAACCGCAGACATCTTGACTTCACGGCGCGATGAAATATCCGATCTGATTACAGCAGAATTGGGGATATCGAAACAGGATTCCTTGTATGAAGTCGGTCGAGCGTTTGATGTTTTCAGTCTCGCTGGCCAACTTTGCATTATTGATGATGGTGAAATCTTTTCTTGTGATTTGACGCCGCATGGAAAAAAGCGGCGAATCTACACGCAGCGTGACCCTTTAAACGCGATCTCCGCGATCACACCCTTTAATCATCCTCTGAACATGGTGGCCCATAAGGTAGCGCCGTCAATCGCAACTAATAACTGTATGGTGTGTAAGCCGACAGAGTTGACACCCCTTACCGCGATATTGCTCGCAGATGTCCTCTATGAAGCTGGATTGCCCCCCGAAATGTTCTCCGTGGTAACAGGGATGCCAGGCGATATTGGAGAGGAGATGATTACCAATCCAAATATCGAATTAGTAACTTTCACAGGTGGAGTGCCTGTTGGAAAATATATCGCAGACCACGCGGGATATCGTCGCACCGTTCTTGAACTCGGTGGAAATTCTTCTTTAATCGTGATGGAGGATGCCGATCTAGAGAAAGCGGCAACGATGGCGGTGCAGGGCGCCACTAAAAACTCCGGTCAGCGCTGCACTGCCGTAAAACGAGTGCTAGTAGTCGATAGCGTTGCAGATGAATTTGTGCCTTTGGTCGCAAAAGAGGCTGCGAAAATTAGCTACGGGGACCCCATGTCGCTCGATACAGGGATGGGTACTGTCGTAAATGAAGCATCAGCTGCACAGATTGAAAAACGAGTCAGTGATGCAATCGATCAGGGCGCCGATTTAATTTATGGTCACGACAGGCGTGGCGCGCTTTACTCGCCTACCGTGTTAGATAATGTGCCGCGAGATGCAGAGCTGGTGGTGGAAGAGACATTCGGGCCGCCGATTCCGATCATAAGAGTCAAAGATATCGATGATGCGATCGCGGTTGATAATGGGACGGTCTTTGGATTATCGACAGGGATATGTACCAATCGATGGGATTACATTACTCGCTTCGTCTCCGAACTTCGTACGGGCACGGTTAATATTTGGGAAGTGCCGGGGTACCGAATCGAGATGTCTCCTTTTGGGGGCGTCAAGGACTCGGGGCTTGGTTATAAAGAAGGTGTCGTCGAAGCTATGAAAAGCTACACCACGGTAAAAACTTATTCTCTACCCTGGTGAGGGCCTGGCGTTTCTCGGAGCTCCTGCTGAATTGAGGGCTCCGAGTAGGACAGATGAATGTCGCGTTGCGGGAACGGAATCTCGATACCTTCTTGATCGAACCTTAACTTAACGGCCCGAATTAGATCCCAGCGAACATTCCAGACGTCCTCGCGGGCCGCCCACGGACGGGCGATAAAGTTAACAGAAGAATCGCCAAGAGATTGGACGCGAATGTTAGGTTCGGGCTCAGGGAGTACCTTGGGATGCTCCTTTACAACCTCTGCCAGAATGCGCTCCACTTGTTCTATATCTGAGCTATAACTGACGCCAAATTCGAGGTCGACTCTCCGTACACGCTGGGCAGTGACATTTTTAATAACGTCT
The DNA here is from genome assembly GCA_004212795.1 of Candidatus Thioglobus sp. Taxonomy (GTDB): domain Bacteria; phylum Pseudomonadota; class Gammaproteobacteria; order Arenicellales; family UBA868; genus UBA868. The sequence continues at coordinate 946 of SHBR01000037.1, read as the reverse complement.
CCCCAGATCTTGTTATTGGGAATAATTAATGTCTGATTGTCAAAAGTGTTAATGGTCGTGCTGACCAGACTCATTTTTTTAACCAAACCTTCTTGACCTGCCACTTGAACAAAGTCGTCGACGTCGAATGGTTTATACAGCAGGATCATTCCACCGGCGGCAAAGTTTGCGAGAGAGTCCTGCAAAGCAAAGCCAACAATAAACCCGGCGATGCCTAAACCGGCTAGCATTGGGCCAAGTGATATTCCGAGTTGGCCAAGGATTAACAAAATCCCGACGGCCATGACCACACCACTTGAGATGGAGATCAGAACGTTTTTATGCAGTTGCGAGAGCCCACTCGAAGAACGTTGCACCGCAGCTTTCGTGGCTCGTCGAGCAAGGGCTGACAACCAGCGAGCGCCCAGAAAAATAAGCAGAATAACTATCGCTTTTAGGGCAACGTTCGGCCCGTTTTCCTGTAGGGAGCCCTTAACGCCGCCCCAATAATCGCGAATAATATTCTGGAATACACGACCCTTAAAAATATCAATCGAGAGAACACCGCGTTGTTTGACCACAATCGCTTGGTAGACATCGGTCTTTACACCGACCAGTTTTAGAGCCTCGATAATTTCCGACAGCTGTTCGAGCTCTCGTGCGTGGCGGTTCTGAATTTCAGAGTGCGCCACAACGAGGTTTGTGTCGTTGGGATCCACCGCACTGTCGTTGGAAATCTGACTGGCTGCAGCCGCAGAAAACTCCAGCAAGCCGACCAGGCGTTCGGCCTGCCGGATAAGAATCAGTTTTGCTTGTTGTTGGAATGCGATAGTTGGGATACCCAATGCGTCAAGTGTTGGGATGACTTGCGCCATTGTTTTCAGTGTTTGGTAGCGAAGTTTCTGCAGGCTATTAATGTATGCTTTTGCTTGGAAAACATCGGAACCGGCAAGATCCGGTAGTTTTT
>SHBR01000036.1 GCA_004212795.1 Candidatus Thioglobus sp. | reverse complement strand
CGACTCGCAAATGTCCAAACATAATAATTCTTTTACCGACGGGAGTATTTCGGATTCCGGCAAGCCTCAAATTCTGTACGTCAAGGATTTTCTTGAAACCTCGTATGCCTCAAGATTGATCGATAGTTTGAAGAAAAATGTTGAATGGCATCAGCCGAGAATTTTTATTTATGGGCGCTGGGTGCAATCGCCTCGTCTTGCCGCGTGGTATGGCGATAAGGGTGCGGTTTATCGCTACTCAAACATGACCAATGAGCCCTTGCCCTGGATTGATGAGCTGTTGGAGCTTCGCCGGATGGTAGTACAAGCTTGTGGAAACCGTTTTAATAGCGTGCTTGCAAACTATTACCGCAGTGGTTCTGACAGTATGGGTTGGCATAGTGATGATGAAAGAGAGCTTGGGCCCGACCCTTTGATTGCGTCAGTCAGCCTGGGCGGAGATAGACGATTTTTGCTCAGGCATCGACAAGATAGACACGCGGCCAAACATGAGGTGACCCTTGAGCACGGGTCTTTGTTAGTCATGGACAGGGGTGTGCAGAGTGAGTGGCAACATGCTATTCCTAAAACCCAGCGCAAGGTATTGCCGCGTATCAATCTCACGTTTCGTAACGTTGAAAAATCCAATTAGGTCCGCGCCAAAAAACCAAATCATGAACTCATCATCTCTCAGTGACTTTGATAAGCCGCTTGCAGAACGCATGCGCCCGCGTTGTTTAGATGATTTTATTGGTCAGTCGCATATTGTGGGCTCCGATTCTGGGTTAAGGGAGGCGCTTCTGAATGGGCGGATTCACTCGATGGTTCTGTGGGGCCCCCCAGGCACTGGTAAAACGACGCTCGCCCGAATGATTGCAACGTATTGCGACGCGCAGTTTGAGGTCTTATCCGCCGTTACTTCAGGGATTAAAGAAGTTCGAGAGGTTGTCAGCTGTGCCCAATCAAGCGCCAGCAGGGTAGTGCTTTTTGTGGACGAGGTTCATCGCTTTAATAAGGCACAGCAGGACGGTTTTTTGCCTCATGTAGAGGATGGCACACTGATCCTGATTGGCGCGACAACAGAGAATCCTTCGTTTGAGCTCAATAATGCGCTGTTATCCAGACTTCGGGTTTACGTACTCAAGTCGATTGAGAAGCCTGATCTGGAGATATTATTGGATCGCGCACTGACCGACCGTACAAATGGCTTAGGCACATTGAATTTCTCGTTATCCGAAGTAGCGCGGGACAAGCTGCTTGATGCGGCTGATGGAGATGCACGTCGACTGTTAAATCTCTTAGAGATCGCGGCTCAATTTTCAAAACCCGACGACAGTGGCCTCTCGCTTTCCGATGCGGCGATTGATCAGGTCATCGGGACACCGCTCCGCCGTTTTGACAATAAAGGAGACATCTTTTATGACCAGATATCGGCGCTGCATAAATCAGTGCGAGGGACAGACCCTGATGCGACGCTTTACTGGTTTTGTCGAATGATTGATGGTGGTTGTGATCCGAGGTACATTGCCAGACGTATCGTTCGGATGGCAAGTGAAGATATTGGTAATGCAGATCCACGCGCATTGAGACTCGCACTGGATGGGGCGGAAGCCTACGAGCGAATGGGCTCTCCGGAAGGGGAGCTTGCATTGGCTCAGGCTGTCACTTATCTCGCCTGTGCTGCGAAGAGTAACGCGGTTTATTCGGCATATAAAGAAGCTATGGCTGCCGCAAAAAAAACCGGTTCAGAAGAAGTGCCCCATCATCTTAGAAATGCCCCGACTCGGCTGGCGAAAGAATTGGGACACGGAGACGGCTATCGATATGCGCATAACGAGCCGGACGCTTTCGCGACAGGCGAAACCTACTTGCCGTCGAAACTCGCTGATGATCGGTTTTATCATCCAGTCGACCGCGGTCTTGAAATTAAAATTCGTGAAAAACTTGACCGCCTTAGAGATAAATCGAAATAGTTCATGATGAGTGATCGACTAAAACTGATTCACGCGTTGAGCTTGATACGAAGTCATACGGTTCCAGAACTGGCAGTTCTAGCGGGGCTGGACGATCGAACAGTTTTGGAAAGTCTTAACGCCCTTCAAGCAGATGGCATTCAAATTGAAAAAACAGATAAGGACGCCTTTCGGTTAAGCAGACCGATCAAGCCACTGAATGCTGAACAGCTGCGCGCTCTTCTTAAATCCAAAAACTATGAATTCATAGAACATTTAACCGTTCTTGACACGGTAGATTCATCAAGCAGTTGGCTTGGCCGGAAAAATGACGCCGGCGAATCCATTCACGGCTGCGCCTGCGTCACCGATTTTCAGAGCGCGGGCAGAGGCAGGCGAGGACGGCAATGGCAGGGATCGCCGTATGCTCACATCATGTTTTCACTGGGGTGGAACCTTGGTGCAGCTTTGAGCCAGATTGAAGGACTGAGTCTTTCGATCGGGCTAACCATCGCTTCGGTCATTCGTGAGTTCACCAAAGTTGAGATTGGGCTGAAGTGGCCAAATGACCTCTGGTGCGCAAATCGTAAGCTGGGCGGTATTTTGATTGAGACACGCCCGTCGCAGGGACAAAATTCTCTGGTTATTATTGGGGTCGGCCTTAATATTGATGAGCCTCGGCCTGATTTTCTAGAGGTGAATCAGGGCATCACGGATCTTGCCAATCAAGCAAAGGATATCTCGATATCAAGAGAGGAGTTGGCGGCGGCGCTACTGTCGAAGATCGTGCAGAAGCTAAAAGCGTTTCCAGGTCAGGGTTTTTCAGCTGACCAGAGTCAGTTTAATGCGTTGGATATTTATTTTGAAAAAGAAATAGAGGCCGTGTCTATCCGTGAGAAAATTCATGGAACGAGCGAAGGAGTTGATATGAAAGGCCGTTACCAGATTCGAAGTTTAAATGGTGATCTTGCTGTGATCAGTGCTGCTGAATTGAGTCTTAGGGCGGCAGGCCAACAGTCTAAATGCTGAGTTAACAATCAACTATGTCTGATGTCGCAGAAAATCTTTTGATCGATCTTGGCAATAGTCGTGTGAAATGGGGAACTTCGAAAAACGACGATTGGTTCGAAGGTCAGCCGTTTGAAAATAACGGTACCCAGACCGATTTCTCGGCCTGGCGGGATTTGAAACCGGCAAGCATATATGTCTCAAATAGTTCCGGGGATTCCTGTTATCAGACTCTTTGCGATTGGTGTTTGGGGATTTGGAGTGTATTCCCCCAGACGCTTGAAGCACAAATTGAGCAGGCGGGGATAAAGAACGGATATCGAGATCCAAATCAATTAGGTGTTGATCGCTGGCTCGCGATGATTGCCGCGCGGCAGATCTATTCCAGTGCTTTTGTGGTCGTTGATTGTGGAACTGCTGTCACGGTGGACAGTGTTTCTAAAAATGGCCAGTTCCTTGGTGGTGTGATCAGTATAGGGTCTGGGACAATGATTAGTGCGCTGAAAGCGAAGGCCCCGCATTTGTCGTCCGGGGCAATGAATTACTCGGGCGTTTTAAATTTAGATACGCAAAACGCGATTGATTCTGGCGCATTTATTTTTGTCGCGGGTGGGATCGAAAGAACGCTTAAAGAGGTAGAGTCAACGTTAGGTTCAGGTTTTTCGGTGGTTATGACCGGCGGTTCTGCGCCTGCAATCGCACCGCTCATTGATTGGTCCGTAGACGTACAATCTGATCTTGTTTTAAGAGGTATTCAGGTTGTGATTGCAACAGGGTCTTGATGAAAACAATCCTTTTTATTCTTGTCATCCTAAATATCGGAATTTACGCATGGGCCACTCAGGCAACACCGAAGGCGGGATTTCGACTGCCTGAAGCACAGATGGGCCATAATCTTGAGCAGATGGAGTTGGTTGAAGAAAAACCCGGATCAGCCAGCGCACAAGATGGATGTTTAAGAATCGGCCCGTTTTCAACGCAGCAGACGCTGGGCAGCGGCAAACAACTTTTAGTTAACCGGGGTTATGGGCTAACTCAGCAAAAAACAACGGCTCGCGAGCAGCATAGATATCAGGTTGTGGTTGGACCATTTCGATCCGAGATTGCGCGGGATGGCATCCAGTTTAAGCTAGACGGTGAGGGCGTTTCTTTTGAGCCAATCTTAAGAGGGGACGACTACTATCTTTATCTTCGTGCTTTTGCGACAGAATCCCAGGCGCGATCTTTGATTTCAGAGCTTGAGCCTCTCTCCCTGCCTTTAAATTTGGAGCCACAGGTGCGAACATTGGGTCCGTTTTACTGGCTAGAAGTTCAGGATGTCGTAACCCCGGAAAGACGCAGTGATTTAGAACAACTGAACTGGGGTGACACATTGGCGGTCCTAACGCCGATCGTATGTCCATCTTGAGGATAGGCTATTAATTCCTGTCGGCTTGCAATTATCTGAGTAAAATACGCCAGTCTTAATGTGTGCCCGCATAGCTCAGTTGGTAGAGCAACTGATTTGTAATCAGTAGGTCGTTGGTTCGATTCCGACTGCGGGCTCCATTTTTTAAGGGTTTCCAAACTGACAAAAAAGTACACAGAAAGTACACAGGGATCCTCGTGAAGTGAAACCGCCTCATCTTATTGCACATGGATTCAGGTGATGGCCATTGACCCCATCCTGTTGCACCAGGTCACCGCGCTGTAATCTCTAAATTACGCAGTCCACCGTACCTGCTATGTAACTCATTTGCTATCTCGACCCGGTAAACGTGGTGATAAAAATCCTACTTTATAAAACATGAAATGGAGACGGCGCCATAGAAGAACCTTCCCGTTGAATCGCGACCCAAGCTTCAATTCTTTTGCCAACTTTAATCGGTACTACTCTCCAGTACATGATAAACGGAGTTCCGTCTTTTTTATAGTTAATCGCTTTGCCTTGAAACTTTTTGCCAGTTTTTAGAGCGACCGCTAAACGGTCGATTACTTTTTTGTCCGTGCCTACACCTTGAAGAATCCGAGGTGTTTTTCCTATAACATCTAACGGGTTGTGCCCCGTGAGCGTTTTGAAGGCTTTGTTCGCATAGAGGATTTTGCCTTGAACGGTTGCGTCGGTAACCAGAACCGAATCGAAACTGTTATCCGCTAACACTTGCAGCATTGCTAGCCTTGTGTCCTTGCTTTCGAAAGCCCGTTCGACGGATGTGACCATAAATTTCTCTGTTAGTGTTGATCTATTTAGATTTGCTACGTTAGCGAGAAAGTTGTGCACTTAAAGTGAAGAAAAGCATATACATTGGTTCGATTCCAACTGCGGGCTCCATTTTCTAACTAGAAAACGATGACCGACTTCCAATCCTTCCGTAACGCCGTCCTTAAAGATGACGATCTGACGGACTTTGAACTGGAGTTAATTAGTTGGGGGTCAGCAAGGAAGGTCGGGCAGTTAATCCGATTCATTGAGTCTGATGAGCGCCTCGTGTAGGCAAAGGTATGAACCGAGGCCCGAAGGTTTTCCACTTCTTACATATTCCTCAGCATGCGAACCTACAAGATGCAAAATCTCATCATCTTCATAATTCTTAACTGCCCAATATCTTTGATCTCCTTCAACTAGGCCGAGAATGTAACCCTTATAGAATCCATGAGCGAAGTCATTTATGGCTCTCTTATAGTTAACGTAAAACCTTGCCAAGTCTTTACAATCCGCAAAATAGTAAGCGTTCGCAGGAGAGATCATCGACATCAGTAATATCAGCGGTAAGAAGATTTTCATTATAGCTACCGACTTGTTTTGCTTTGGCAGACGGATTCTGCACCAGCATCTGATCTATTTTTTGCTAAATCGCTTCTCATACGATTCTGATAAGGCAAGACGGACATATAGAAGGCAAAACCCAACTCTGTGATTAAAAGAATCTTTTTCATTTTTGCAACTTAATTAAATACTGATAGCGATCACAATCGCCCAGAACAGGATTGTACCGAGTAACCAGAGAATTGCGAATCCAAAAACGATCACAGTAACAGGGTGGAGTGCCCGTTCCTCTTGTTCGTTATCTGCTTTAGTGGCCATGGCTACATTACATAGTTGCCACTCCTAATTGAATGACTGACGAGATATTCAGTAACCGCCAAAGCACTATCATTTTTCGCTAAACTCACCCAATGAAAAACTTCTCCCCCCTCATCCTCTCAACCCTCCTGCTCACCTCATGTTCTGGACCTGACTCCAGTGGCGGTGTTGAGTTCTCCAAGACTGCCAATGAGTTTCCGTATGGTGATTGTCGGGGTCCTGGTTACCAGACCCACAGTACCGAAGAGACAGGTTGCGGTTGGCCTCGGGTCAATGTTGTATACAAACCTCCTAAGCCAGGTCAACCAATTTTGCGGACCAATTACTATATCCAACCTCATGCGAACCTGAATAATGCGCTCCTGCAGGGGGCAACCCTGTTAAATGCGAACCTGAGTAATGCGAACCTGAGTGGTGCGCAGATGGTGGGCGGGTGGGTGGTACCTTCTGCAAGCCTGACTAATGCGAACCTGAGTGGTGCGGCCTTGACTGGTGTGGACCTGACAAATGCGACCCTGACTGGTGTCAAAGCAAACTCACGCACTGTCTGCCCGAATGGAAAGAACTGGGGCACTTCAGGCAACAACTGCGGTTTTTAAACAGGAGAAACCATGACTGACTTCCAATCCTTCCGTAACGCCGTCCTTGAAGATGATGATCTTCAGGAAGCAGTGATCTCCATCATCAATACTGCAACCGCCAATGGGTCAGGTCTGGGAGATGGGATAGCAACCCTTGCCAAGACACATGGCTTTACCATCACATCAGATGAGGTCTATGCTCATCAGGACTTTCTGGGACAAGATGGTGTCTGACTGATTTTGAACTGGAGTTGATTAGTGGGGGTCAGGGGGGTTCTAGACCCGGTGGTAGTAGTTAACCCCATTCATTCCAACCGCTTAACCAAATCCTCAGCCTTGAACTCGACTAATAGCCTCAGCGGTAAAAAATTTCACAACGACCGTCCATTTAACGCAACGCCCTTATTGAAGTCCTGACTATTCAGTTAGGATTTCCCGTAGAAGTCGTTGTTGCTTCGGTTTCGGTCCGAGCCCTGTCGTGGTCGACCCAAGCCCATAGCAGTTGGTAACCGACAGCAAGAACGACCGATCCTAGAAATAAACCAATCAGGCCCATGCCCACCATGCCGCCAAGTGCTCCGATGAGGATAACGGGCATCGGAACATTAACGCCTCGCCCGAGCAATACGGGTTTAAGAATGTTGTCTGCCAGTCCGGCGATCAGCAAGTAAACGGTAATCACGCTGTTCATCACTGTCGAACCATCTCCCGACATCCAAAGCCAGGCGATCACCGGGATCGTGACCAACATCGCCGGAAGCTGGGTAATGCCTAGCAGGAGGGCAACTAAAGCGAGGATCGCAGCGCCAGGGACCCCAGCCCACAAATATCCTAGACCCAGTAATAATGCTTGAATGGCAGCCACGCCGATAACGCCCGTCGCCACAGAGCGGATGGTTGCAACTGATAAAGCCTGAAATTCCCTACCTCGATCGCCGCCCACAAAGGCGGACGCAATACGCCCCACTGCCGCCTCCCCTGATTGTCCGTAAGTCATCATGAAGCCCGCTATGATAACGGCACCGAGAAAGATTCCGACGGTTGAAATAATATCAGTTGTGCCGCCGAGAGCCCCTTTGGCGACCGCTAGCACCTGCTCACCATGGTTCATCAGTAAGTCCTGAAGATTAGTGGAGGCGGCCAGCCAAGTGTCATATAAGGGCTCTCCAACAATGGGCCATGTTTTTACGGATTCGTCTGGAGGTATGATTTGTAGGGTGCCATCTTGCCACTGATTCACGAGATTTCCACCGTGCTCAATTAGTGACAGGGTCAACAATACAATCGGAACACCAAGTAACAACAAACCGGCGCAGGAGATCAGCGAGCCGGTCAAGCCATTGCTCCAGCCAAGCGATGTTCGAATTCTTAAATGAAGCGGGTATAGCGTGACCGCGAGAATCAGGGCCCAAAGCATGAGGGTTGCGAAAGGTGAAAAGATTCGGGCGCAAATCCAGAAAACACCAAACGCTAACACCAGTCGTAGCACGGCTTGCATAAAGTCATGCGAAATGCGGTTCTTTAATAACTCATATTGATCTTCCACACACAATCTCCTGGTGCGAGTATTTGAGCGCGTATTATGTCTGGAAACATCCTTGATCACTACAGCAGGCTTAAGATTTCGACTGGTTAGTTAGATACGACTTTAAAACCCATTAGATTTTTTTCGGCGTAAAACGTATGATTTGATGAATAGGTGCATCGATACTTCGTTGACTAGTTTTTACAGGAGTAATCGCTGCTCGCCTGTATTTATTGCGCTTATATTCAGAAATTTTTAGCAAAAGAGTAACCGATGAAAAATGTGATCCGTTCAATTTACTTTATCCTCGCCGTTTTTGTTGGAACTGCAGGAGTAGGTCACGCTGCCGATTTTGATAAGGGTATCGCGGTTTGGAGTTTAATTTTTTCACTGTGATACTTTGATACACTGGACTTAGATTTTAATTTATTCCAATGACTGGCCAAGAATCAACTGACACTGATCAAATCAAGATAACTCCGCTATCAGTGCACACCGGCGCTGAGCTTAGCGGGGTCGACTTGTGCCGTCCGCTCACGACGGCGCAGATCAGTCAAATACGACAGGCATTACTCCAGTGGCGAGTGATCTTTTTTCGGGATCAGGAACTTACTCATGCTCAGCATGTCTCGCTTGCCAAACAGTTCGGGAAACCCACGCCTGCGCACGTTGTGTTTGGTAGTGATAGCGAATATCCAGAGATATACCCTGTCGTAAAACATCGAACTGCCCAAGCAGGAAACGTCACGGTCAGGCGGGCTTGGACAGGATGGCATACGGATATCACCGCAGCCATTAATCCACCGTCCGCATCAATTCTCCGATCAGTTGTTCTTCCCCCGTACGGGGGGGATACGCAGTGGATTAATATGATCAAGGCATTTGAGGCACTGTCTCCACCGATGCAAGAATTCTTGTCTTCGCTGAGAGCCGTTCATCAATATCGACGAGCATCCAGTCCCGAGGATAAAAGCGCATATAACGATCTGATTGATGCGAAAGCTATGGTATCTGAGCACCCACTGGTCACGGTTCACCCGGAGACATCCGAACGGACATTATTTGTTAATGCGGCGTATGTTGACCATATTGTGGGTCTCACCCCAAGAGAGAGCCAGTGTCTATTGGAGTACCTTTTAGAGCATTGCTTGCAGGCGGAATTCATGGTGCGGTTCCGTTGGAGTCCAGGGAGTGTTGCCTTTTGGGATAACCGAGCGACTCAACATCAGGCCATCGGTGATATTTTCGAAACTGACTTTGACCGTGAGTTGTATCGGATTACCCTCAACGGAGAGATTCCGGTTGGGACCGATGGTCAAAAGTCGACTGTGGTCAGTGGCGAACCCATTAAGCCGATTTAGTTTCTTTATTAGCTTGCATGCTCGAGCGAGGTGATTCGGGTTTTAACTGAATCGGTTATCCGCACAAAGCAATAAGCACGCCATCGCACGATAAACACGCTCTAAGTATTTTTATCCTGCTGTGAAGCTAAAGTGGGTGACTCGCCACAAAAAGTGGATAGAATTCGTCCCATCAAAATATTAGGGAAAACCACATGTTTGGACCAATTACGATTCCGTATGAAGCCGTTATGCTCTACAACGTTTGTAAATTGAAAGAGGGTATTGAATGGAGTGATGATCTAGAGTTCGCGATCGGGGAGATGTGTACGGCGGTTAAAGAAACTTATGATGAGTTTATTGCTGGACAGGTGTTGAAATACGCAGGCTTTATTAGCGAGGAAGGATCAGTGGGGAGTTTCGGTCCCGAGGGCAGGCACTTTGCGCTGATTACATATTGGAAGTCATTTGAAGCCCATGAAGAATCCCATCGAGCTGAATTATTCTTGAAAGCATTCAGTGGCGTAATGGAATTTTGTTCTGAAACCAAAGAACTAGGTTACGAGATTATGTGGCAGGGCGAGAAATAATGATGCCCGGTCTCGCAGAATCAGAAAGCCTTCAGTACTTTTGGAATGATGATAAAAAATGAGCGAACAAGACAAATACAGACATATCAAGAGTCCATGTATAAGTGTTTGTGAATACAACGATTATTACTACTGTTCGGGCTGCAAACGGCACATGGATGAGATTATTGATTGGCTCGATTACACTGATCGACAGCGGGATGCCGTCATGAAAGAACTAGACGCTCGCGATATCGAAAAACCTTCAGACGTAACGTTTAAGACCTACTAACGCGAAAGCGACTACAAATTCACTCGGGCGCTTTTCTCTTGGGTCACCGCTTAAGAGCGGTTAGTTGAGATCTCGAGGGAAACTTTTCTTCCACTCGTTAAAGTAGACCCGCTCTTCACCTTCAAAGGCCTCCAGTGACGCCGTGAATAAAAACTCGGTCGGCGTGGAGCGCAAGGATGAATAAGTCTCCGTCCGAACATCAAGTCCTGCTTCGGGTCGTCGAAAACGCATGGTCCAGTGGATGGAAGCCTTATTGGAGTTAGGATCTTTATCGGTGATTTCGCAGGTCTCTCTTGATATGGATCCATGTTCCCATCCATGACTATCTAGACGCAGCAGTCCTGTATCGATCAAGAGATTTGCTCGAGTGGTGCCGTTTGCTTCGTCACGCTCGACCCATCGCGAAAACGACTCTGGCTGAATTTGCGTGGTGGATTGCGGTGGCGCGCTTTCCGGCGCGGCAAACGGGGTGAGCTCATCATCACCGCTAGGGTCTGTTCGGACCGGCAGCGTAAGCTCACTGGAAGCGCTCTCGAACGAAAGTGTCACCGGTTCGGGGGATGGCCATAAAAGAGGCCAAAGGGTGTTCGATAAACTGATTCGAATACGATGACCCGGTTGGAAAGAATGAGCGATGTCATTTAGCGGGAGACACACCTCGTAAATCTTGCCGGGTATTAAAGGTTCGGGATTTTCATGACTGTCGCGGTGCGTCAGATTCAGTACGCCAAAGGTAACCCGAGTTGACGCGCCGTCAGGGGCCACATCATTAAGTCGTGCCGCGATGAAGGCATTGGGCTGATCAGAGGATAATCGAAGACGCAGTTTCGGAGCGCCAAGAATTTCGAGTGATTTATCTAAAGGTTCAGAATCAAAAACCACTGAAGCCCCATCATCTTGACGCTGATCGGCCGGACCATCAGGGTCAAGCCCGAACAACACCCATTCGCCTTGTCGTGTTCCCATGTTTTGAGGGGTTTGAATCAGGAGTGACTCCGAGCGCCGTGCTTTTTTTGAGAGCGAGTTGGGATTAAGGAACCATGTCTCGTCTTTGATTCTCGGGCTTGGCCACGAAGGTTCTGCCACCCAGCGACCGGGCCGTTCTTTGTAGTAAGGCAGGGGGTCGTTACTGTTTTGCATCCAGACCCGGTATTGCGGCTCATCCATGACGCCGGTGCTCTCGTTCTTTAGCCAGTGATCCCACCATCGCAACGTTTCCTGCAGGAAGCCGATTCGAGGCCCCGGTTTGGCGAAGTGTGGATATTTATGGGCCCAAGGCCCAATCAGACCCTTGCACGGGCTTTTTAAGTTGGCTAACAGTCTCGGAACGGCATTCGAGTAACCATCAGCCCATCCCCCTACCGCATAAACCGCACATTCAATATCATCGTAGTTTTCGCAGACTGAGCCGTGTTGCCAAAAGGTGTCGCGGCGCTGATGCTCTAGCCAATTTAAAACCCAAGGGTCGTTAGCTTTAAGGCGAGCCATCCAGAGCTCCTGCCATCGGTCGCCGACGATGGCGGGATCAGGTGGTTGCGAGTTGAATGCAAACATGTTCGCACCCCACGACAAATTGTCGTCGAGCATAACACCGCCCATATAGTGAATGTCATCACTATACCGATCGTCGGTCGAGGCAATGGTGACAATGGCCTTCAGTGATGGGGGACGTCGGGCGGCAATCTGCAGACCATTAAATCCGCCCCAGGAGATGCCAATGATTCCCGTATTTCCTGAACACCAGGGTTGGGTGGTGATCCAGTCGAGCACTTCCAGCGCGTTGTCTTGCTCTATCTTAAGGTACTCATCTTCCAGAATGCCATCGGACTCTCCGGACCCTCTCATATCGACACGCACGCAGGCATACCCGTGTCCGGCATAGTACGGATGGGTCAGAGCATCACGCTCTGACGTGCCATCGCGTTTTCGATAGGGTAAAAACTCAAGAATCGCGGGGACAGGATTTTCCAGCGCATCTTCGGGCATCCAGATTCGGGCGGCCAGTTGGATTCCGTCTGCGAGCGGAATAAACGTATTCTCAATTTCCTGAACGCTTCGCGGGAACTCGTGAATGACCTTGATATCGTCAGTATTCATGAAACTTTTAGTTAACGTCGCGAGTTAATTTGATGATATCTTGGATGCTACCAACTCGTTTTTTTTGAACACGCTAAGTGTGCAGCAAGCTTTTTTTCATCACTTTGAGATATTCCGATTGTGTCAGATTCAATAACGGCAGTGCTAGCTCGTTTACAGTTTTGGAACGGCGAGGCGAATAGATAAAAGCCAAACAGGACTGCCGACAAAAAATCATGTTGATCAGATACTTCATTAAGCTGAATCTTCTTTAACGGTGAATATTGGAAAGTATAGCAAGTTAAATATTAAAATTAAGTTTAGAAATAACCTTCTTTAGCCGCAATACGACCGCTTGATTAAACAGCGAAACAGTTTTGACATCAGTTAATCCAGAGACTAAATAAATTAAGGAATGACAAATGAAACGAACACGATCAACGCTCTCGTAGATTGAAGGTTATGAGAGTGGATGCCGCAAAGCCTTGGAATCAAGGCGCACTAGATAAAAGCAGGCTCGATCTATATTGCTCTCGGCAGTTACGTCTTCGAGAGACGATGAGACGACTCGACGTTCCGGCCTTGTTGATTCTAGATCCGATTGATATTTTTTATGCGACCGGCGCGCGCAATATGTTGTTTTTTTCAATGCGAACGCCTGCGCGCTACCTACTGTTGTTTGCAGAAGGTCCTGCATTTCTCTATGAGTATTTTGGGTGTGAGCACCTGGCGGCAGATCTTCCGACCATCGATCATATCGTGCCAGCTGAAGGCTTATGCCACACCAGTTCTGGGGGCGATGTGCAAGGCGCAAGCAAGCGATTTACATCACAGATTCTCGCTGCCGTTGGATCCATTGACCCCACAATCCGAACACTTGCTATTGATCGTTTTCCATTAAGCGCGATCGATGCCTTGCGCGCTTCAGGCTTCGTTTTGACTCACTCGGATCGAGTCTTGCAGGAAGCAAGAATGATCAAGACTGCTCTTGAAATTCCTTATATGCGGGAGGCGATGCGTCGAGTTGAGGCGGCGGTTCAGCAGATGGAGCAAAGTCTTGAACCGGGGCGCACCGAGGCCGAAGCTTGGGCTGACTACCATCATAAATTCATGGCGACTGAAGGGCAGTACGTTGCGACTCGACTGTTTCAGACCGGTAGCCGAACCTTTCCTTATTTTCAGGAGTGTGGTGACCGAATAATGGAAAACGGCGATTTGGTTTGTCTTGATACGGATGCGCTTGGTTATGAGGGATATGCAGTCGATTTTTCACGTTCTTTTGTTTGTGGTGACGCAACACCAACCCCCCCCCAGAGAAAGTTGTATTCGTTGGCGCGCGAGCAATTAGAGACTAACGCGGCGGCTTTAGCGCCCGGAATCCCTTATGAGGAGTTGGCCGATTTGGCATGGCCGATTCCCGAGGCATATCAAGAAAGTCGCTACTACTGTGTCGGGCATGGGTTAGGTGTGTCCGGCGAGTTTCCGAATATTCCACATAAGGTATCGGGCAAGCCGTATCCCCTATCTGGAACGATCGAGCCCGGGATGGTTATATGCCTTGAAAGCTATGTAGGCTGTCGTGAAGCCGGCGAGGGCATAAAACTCGAAAATCAATATTTGATTCACGAAAACGGCGTCGAGCAAATGTCGATTTATCCGTTTGATCAGGAGCTGGGAGTTTAGGGGATTCAATTAAAACGAGCCCTCGGGCTTTGAGCGCTATCTTGGCAGCGTCAATGGTCTTAGATGTTTTCAGTCAATCCGGATTTTTACTTGGATTGATATCGCGGTGTACAGGTTGTCGCTAAAGCCGGGGATCGGATAGATATTCACGCCAAGCCGGGATCGTTTGTAGCTGATTGCGGGTAAGACTGCTGGAAAGAATTTTCCATTTCGTGCCTTGGAATAACCGTCCATAATGCCAAACGTGCCGCCAAATCTGACTGGCCCGAGTGCGAGTGGAAGCCAGTACCATCCAAGATATCGCGATTGCTCGAAGTCACTATTTTTAAATGTACCGGCAGTAAGCGATTGAGTTTCAGTAAATTGATACTCGACGCCAAATCCAAAATTACTATCATTTAAATCAACTTCTTCTTTGCCATGAAGAGAATACATCCCAAAATTGATCCAAAGCTCGCGGTCGTTTTCCTGTTCATGATCTGCGGCGTCCGCGTTTGATGGATTACTGAAAGCGATCATTAGAATGACAAGCGCTGATCCCAAGATTTTAGTCAGATGCAGCCATTTGCCTCGTTTGTCTTGGATTTCGAGACATGGTCGAGCGGGTGTTCTCACGTTAAGAAACTGCTTCTGACGTTTTTGATTTTGCGAATCGGGCCATGAGGTCGTATAAGACAGGCGTCAAGAAAAGGGTAAGGAATAGCGCGAGTCCGAGACCGCCAACAATGACCCATCCGATGGCGATTCGGCTTTCGGCGCCAGCACCGCTTGCGAGTACAAGCGGCATCGCGCCGAGGATTGTCGAGAGCACTGTCATGACGATAGGTCGGAGTCGCAGTACTGCCGCTCGCACCACAGCATCTCGTATCGAGTATCCGGCAGCACGAAGTTGATTAGCAAATTCGACGATTAAAATACCATTTTTAGCCATCAGTCCCACGAGAAGAATAATGCCAATCTGGCTATAGACGTTGAGCGATAAGTCCATGAAAGTCAGCGAGTAGATTGCGCCTGCAATTGCAAGCGGAACTGCAAGAATAATGACCAGAGGATAAACAAAGCTTTCGAATTGGGCTGCCAGCACCAGAAATACGATAAGAAGGGCAATCGCAAAACTCACCATGGCACCGCCGGAGGTGCTTTTAAATACTTTGGATTGTCCGGAGTAAGTCATTTTTACGCTAGCGGGCAATGCATCAGCAGCACCGCTTTCGATGTAATCAAGTGCTTGCCCCAGCGTGTAGTCAGGAGCCAAGCCGGCAGAGATGGTTATTGACGGCAACCGGTCATAGCGGCGCAGCTCCGCAGCAGCAGCGCTCTCGCTTGTCGAGACCAGAACACTTAGGGGTACAAGTGATGATGCGCCGGTCGCCGCGTTACCCGAGCGCACGAACACATTTGACAGGCTGCTGAGATCTCGCCGATCTTTGCGTTCGGCCTGAATAATGACAGGGTATTCCCGACCGCGATCGATGTAAGCGCTCACTTCCTTGGAGGCAAAAAGTGATTGCAGCGTAAGCGCAACTTCTTCCACGCTGACATTTAGGTCATTTGCTCTTTGGCGATCGAGAATGAGGTTGATCTGCGGTTGATTCTCTTCATAGTCCATCCGTGGATTGATAAGGTCCTCATTCTCTTGTGCATACGTCAGCAGTTCGCTAGCGGCACGCTTCACCTCATCAAAATTGGGACCCCCAACCACTATTCTCAAGGGTGTTGAGTTACCTCGGAGTCCTAGGCCGGCCGGGCTTGCGACACCCGCTCTCACTCCAATTAGATTTCTGGTGATGGGCCTAATTTTTTTGATAATCTCGGCCTGGCTTTGATCTCGATCATCCCAGTGCGCTAGACGCATAACGACAAAACCCCGATAGGGTCGATTACCCCAGCCGATTATGGTGTAGACGGTTTGAATACTGCCGTCCTCCTGAAATGGCCTGAGCTTTTTTTCAATGATTTTTGATTGGGAATCGGTGTAGGCTTGGGTTGATCCCTGAGGCGCAGTCATTGGGATAAAAGTTACGCCGCGATCCTCTCGAGGGACCAGATCTCGAGGCAGGGTGAGGTACAAACTAATTGCACCCAAACTGAACGCCAACGCCAAACTAATGACGATAACCGGGGATTTGATTGAGAAATTCAAGCCGAAGCCATAAGTCGAGTGCAAGCGTGACTGAGGCAGTTGGTTGTCCTCGGTAATATTTGTTTTGGGTGTTTTATTTTCTGTTTCGGCTGACTTGTCATTGAGGATACGTGACGCCATCATGGGACAGAGACTTAAGGCAACGAAAGTCGAAATCACAACGGCCGCAGCCATGATGAGTCCAAATTCACTGAATAATTTTCCGACCTGCCCTTCAAGGAGGGATATTGGAATAAAAGCGGCAATGAGCGTGATTGATGTAGCAAGCACCGCAAAAGTAACTTGACGGGTTCCTTTAACTGCAGCCGTATAACTAGATTCTCCATTATCAATACGCCGTTTGATATTCTCTAAAACGACGATCGCATCATCAACCACGAGGCCGATTGCGAGAAGCAAAGCCAAAAGTGTGATGACGTTAATTGAGAATCCGAGTGCGTAGATGATTCCAATGCACCCGATCAATGCTACGGGTATGGTCACGATGGGTACCAGAGCGGCCTTAAAGGATCGCAGAAAAATAATAATGACCGTGACTACGAGAAGGAGAGATATAGCGAGCGCAATCAAGACTTCACGAATGGACGCCGTTATGAAAAGCGCATCGTCAGAGCCAATAATAATTTCCATACCTTCGGGCAAAGTCTTAGAAATGACCTTAATTTCATCGCGAACATACTTTGAGATCGTCATCGTATTCGCTTGGCTTTGTCGTAATACAGACATACCCACGGCATTACGACCGTTCGCACGAATGATGAGATCATCGTTTTCGACGCCCCGCTCAACGCGGGCGATATCTTTGAGGCGAATCGGGTAGTCATTAACCTTGCGGATCACAATTTCCGCAAAATCGTCAGGATCGGTGAGTCTTCCATCCAGACGAACCTCGAGCATTCTCTGACTCGAGGTGATGTCCCCGGCGGGCAACTCGAGATTACTTCGACGGATAGCGACTTCAACATCTGATGAGGTGAGGTTCCTTGCTGCCATGGCTCTTCTGTCGAGCCAAATCCGAATGGCATAACGACGTTGCCCACGAACGTCGACCTTTGCAACGCCATCTAGAGTTGACAGATGATCGACGATATAGCGCTCCACGTAGTCCGTGATTTGTTCGGGGGAGTGCTTGCTTGAAGCAACGGCAATCCTCATGACGGGGTCTGCATCGCTATCGCTTTTTACGACAGCCGGGTTTTCGATATCTTCTGGCAAGGATCGTCGCGCACGACCCACGGCATCTCGAATATCGTTTGCGGCCTCATCAATATTTCGCCCAGGCGCAAATTGAATTACAGTTCGACTGCGACCCCGGCGACTCTGAGAACTGATCGACTCGACCCCTGACACCCCTGATACTGCACTTTCAATAACTTCTGTAATTTCAGTATCAATCACTTCAGGTGAAGCGCCTTGATAGCGAGTGGTGACGGTAACGACGCTGGAATCAACATCGGGTAACTCACGAATCGGTATTGACTGCAGGGACGCAATGCCTGCGGTAATGATCAGTAAACTGGCAACAATTGTGGTGACAGGGCGTCGAATAGCGATTTCAGATAGTGAATAACCGGTCTTCGGCATCTGTTCATTCTCCGGTATCGAGTGACGCGTCAGTGTCGGGAGGAATTTTCCTTACTGATGATTTATGTCTGATTTTCTGAAGCCCTCGCGTCACAACTTCCTCTTTTTCAGAAAGGCCATCAGTTATCTCGACAAGCCCATAGGTTCTTCTTCCAAGAGAGACGCGGCGTTTTTCTATCTGAAAAATTTCTGGATCATTACCGGGGGTTAGTAAGAATACAAATTGTTGCCCAACTTCGGTGATAACGGCTTCTTCAGGAATCACTAAGGCTTCTTGATTGTCAGCAACGATACTGACATGAATAAACATGCCTGCCGGAAGTGCGAGATCCGGATTGTCGATAACTGCCCGAACTTTAAACGAGCGCGAGTTTGATTGAATCCGTGAGTCAATTGCGATGATTTCTCCGACAAAGTTTCGTTGCGGAAAAGCTGCTGCATGCGCTCGGATAGTGCTCCCTAATGACAACATTCCATAAAGGTTTTCCGGAACAGAGAATTCCACAACAACCTGAGTAAGATCGTCGAGTGTTGCGATGACATCACCTTCTTTTATCCGGGATCCCTTTTCGATACTTGAGAGACTGATGAGACCGTTAAATGGCGCGCGAATTGAGCGATCATCTAGATTTTTTTGCGCACGCTTGAGAGCTGCTCGCGCAATTTTTGATTGTGCTCGAAGACCGTCAATAGCTGCCTCTGACATTCCATTGGATTGTTGTAGCGTGTCAGAACGTTGTAACGCCCTCGAGGCTTCCTCTAGCTTTGCTTTTGCTTCCATAAGATCCGCCTCTTCGATAACGGAATCTAGTTTTAATAGCAATGAGCCGGCTTTGACGGGAGCGCCTACGGATAAATGTACTTCTTCGACACGCCCCGAAGAAAGAGGGGTTACCTTAATTGAGCGAAGAGCCTTTGTGGTGCCCACAGCTTCTATGATTTGATCGAGATTTTTATTTTCCACCGACGCGCTTTCGACCATTGTCGTCTGACTGGCTCTACGGTCGGGGCGCTCAATGATCTCTTTCGATGAGAAACCGTGTTGCCAAATCTGATGTCCAGCGAAAGCAAAAAACGCGATGCCGATTGCCGAGAAAATTTGTTTTTTCAAAATCGTTGGGGATCCGAAGCCACTGAATTAGAGATTTAATTTAACTCAGAAGGATTATGAACCAGATGGCGTTGACGCAGATGAATCTACATCCAGACGGGCTGAGTCGCTAAGGCGATATCTCGGGACCCCGGAAGAGAATAGTGGTCTCGATGTTGCAGTGAAAACATACGAGCAGTTGACCGAGATCGAGCTGATTTGTCAAAATTAACCACAAGGAAATTTAGTTTTGACTCGGATCAATGCGCTTAAAAATGCCGTGTTTCGGTCGATAATCAGGTTGCTAAATTAGCCCTTTATAGAGGGCATAAAATATAAGAACGACGATAATCGTTAGCGTGAGGTGAATAATTCCTTTTTTCATACTCTATTCATCCTTTGATGAGGTTTGAAAAACGCAGACTTCTGCAAGTCATTTTCGCAAGTCAAGTTGTGAGTTGGAGGAGGATTTATCTTTTTATGCACAGCATAAACATACGGTAAGCGCATGAATCTCTAAGGTTTATCCATACTCCGCGAGTCAGTGTATCAGTTTTCCCGAAGATTTTTCACTCTGATCAATTGGGCGAGTGACCCCGGCCTGATGATGCACAAGCTTCCATCCAGATTTTTCATAGTGAAAAATATTGGTCGCGATGAGTCTGTTGTTCCCCATCTCCTCAAAGCAGATGACATAGCCGGAGGTATCGTTGATAAAAGTTTGAGGGCTCGCGCAACGAATCTCAGGTGGGTTGGCCAAAATACTCTGCCAACTTCGAATCACGGCAATCCGACCGACCACGGACCCCCATCCGGGGTGGATGCACGAGATATTTTCTTTTTCCGACCAAATTTCAGACATCTCTGTTGATTTTCCGTTCGAGAATGCATCGTAGAAGGCGCTGTTAATCGCGATTAATGCTTGGTGTCTCGAATTCATGATGGACCTTTTATCGGGTGTTTCAAACTATAACGAAGGCAGAAATTATTATAGACGTTGCAAGTGACTCAGTTGGTGGTTGTGTTCTTAATAAGCGCTGGATCGAGGATTATTTTAGTGTTCACGTCGCATCGACCATGTGCCAACTACAGTCTTATGGTGTTAATACAGTTTACAAAATTAATTTCAGCTGCGACGCTCGCATGTTTTTCGCTTATGACCAATGCAGATAAAGAAGGTCCTAATCTTTGGTCTGCGACCTCAGCCAACGACTGGCAGTTTGTGAGTGATCAGGTAATGGGCGGCGTGTCGTCCGGTGAAGTTTCGGTTTCACTTGAAGATGTGACTCCTCTTGTCCAAATGACGGGGGATGTTAGCACTGCGAATAACGGCGGATTTATTCAAATCAGGCGAGACGTATCGAATCTGACGGCGCAAAAAATCTCGGGTGTTTATTTAACCGTAAAGGGTAACGGCGAAAAATATTTTGTCCACATTCGAACGAAGTGGACCGTGTTGCCGTGGCAGTATTACCAAGCGGAGTTTGCCACCTCAAATCAATGGCGCGAAACACGGCTTCCGATTGGGGAATTCAACGGGTCTAGTTGGCTCTTGCCCAAGAATATTTCAGGCGGGGATATCCGCTCCATCGGCATTGTGGCATTCGGTCGTGATCACGTTGCTGATATCAGTGTTCGAGAGGTTGGTTTTTTCTAATTTGGATTACCCAGTACAGCAGCGAGTAAAACGATGATTACCGTTTTTTTTGATGGGAAATGCAGTCTTTGTAGTGCTGAGATAGATCACTACAAAAACATTGTCCCGGAAGGGGGGTTCGCGTGGGTCGACGTTACCGAATCGCCCGATCGCCTCAAGCGGCTAGGCGTTTCACAGGTTGAAGCACTCAAATCACTTCATGTACAAGATCAGCACGGCCAGTTATTTTCTGGCGTTGATGCTTTTGCTGTGTTGTGGCGGGCGATCCCAAGGTGGAGGGTGCTTGGAATAGTTGTAAAACTTCCTGGCGTATACCAGATTGCAAAAATCCTTTATCGAAAATTTGCGGAGCGTCGCTTCAAACGGCTGTCCCATTGTCAGGCACTGGTGTCTTGAGGATGTCTCTTAAAGAGGCGACGGTATTGGTTGTGCAGGCTAGCGCCTTCATGATGATATCCGTACTTTCGGCTCCAAGCCTTGCGCTCGACTCGACAAATAAATCACTTGAACTGCAAGGAGAGGCGCTTGTTGAAATTGGCCCTTTCGGTCTAGATGTCTACATCGCCAGATTTTTTGAAGGCGCGGATGACGAGAGGTTGCTCGAGCTGGAATACGTCCGGGATGTTGCTCAAAAATACTCCCAAATGGGTTGGGAAGAAGGCCTGAAGAGTTTTTCGGATTCCAGATATCAGAATTCAATACAGTGGATATTGGAAACAACGCCAGATGTAAAAAAGGGAGATCGTCTAACGTTTGAAACCAAAGGCGCTATTACCTTGGTCAGACTCAATGGGGTTCTGCTTAAACAGACGGATCAGGAGCACGCCGCAACGTTGATTCTCGCGCCTTGGGTCGGCGTCACCCCTGTGGACGAGGAAGTAAAGAAAAAACTTTTAGGCGATCGTTGAGCAATCGTTTGTCATTTCTTGTCGGCAGCCTTTTGATTCGAGGTCGGGTGGAGCGCGGGCCGGGCGCGACGTGATCTTGGCGAATCGGCAGATGGTTCCGAGAGGTAAGCGGCCAAAACTGATTCACTGTACCAGTCGCCATAAAAGTTAGCCTCAAAACGCAGCTGAGACTCAACGGGATCGATACTCGCTTTTATTTTTTTTACCATAAGATTCTCCTTTGACTTTCCTAGCAGGAAGATAGCACGGGGCTTGTAATTCACCGTGTAGGGCGGCGTGATCACCCCATTTTTGATGACTGTATCGACACAGCATGGTTTCCTGATGAAAATACAAGGTAAGCAACAGAAACTGATTGGTTCAAAGTGGACTGCGGGGTCACCACGCAATAAAGAAAAACATTTTGAGTTGATTGATACAAGGAAGGCGGATACGAATCGCTCGATCATCCACACTTTGAGGAGTGTGATGTCTGGAATCACTTATCACGTGACTCATTCAGAACTTCAGGATACAAAAAAATGGCGGCGGGGTTGGCAATAACGCGGTAGAGCGCTTCAGGAAGACTCTCTCGGGAAATAAAAACTAGGCGTTTCTCGCGTTTTTATTCTCTCTGAGTAAAGGCTCAGGCGGGGAATATATATTTAAATATTTGAGGCAAATGACTCGAAGGCATGATGCGAGGTTTTTATCGTTTGCAACCAGGCAATGATCAGCAACTTCCTGAATAACGCCGGCCACGGTCAGGTCATGGTCACTCGCAATTTCTTCTAAAACGTTCCAGAACGCTCGTTCCAATCGAACGGTTGTGGATTGTCCGTGAATTCTGAGGCTTCGCTTTTCCGGAATAAATTCGTTGATTTGTTCCGTTGTGCACGCATTAAACATGTGTGCGAGCGCGCTGTCTGATGTAATAAAAATTGACATAGTTAATAAAATTCAGCGTTCAGTGAAAATGTAAGCAATAAATACCACCGCTACCTCTTCAATTCTAGAGATATTTAGTCACGTTAATTTAAATATGTAAATAGATATTTTTTTATGGATTTTTTTCGAAAGACCCT
>SHBR01000035.1 GCA_004212795.1 Candidatus Thioglobus sp. | reverse complement strand
TATTTTGCGAGCCGGGCTTTTAAGTTACAAGTCCTAGAGACACTAATCGATTCCCGTCTTCAGGCAGAATACTTACGTGATAGAGGTTTTCGGGTGACCGATGAACAGCTTTCGAAAAAGATCTCTTCATTTTCAACTTTTCAAGTAGATGGTCAATTTAACCCCACTCGTTATGAGCAGCTTGTGCGGAATGCGGGTCTAAGCGTTGAAGGGTTCGAGCGCCAGCAGCGCCAACAGGGAGCAGTTGATCAGCTGAGAGCCGGCCTGAGAGGAAGTTCACTCGTTGTATCTTCGATGACCGATCGGGCAATCGAATTGTTATATCAGCGTCGTATGGCGCAGTTCACGGTGGTCGATATTGCCGCTTTTAAAGACGGCTTGATTGTGGGGTCGGAGGCTTTACTTGACGAGTTTGACGCGAATAAAGCGCAGTATGTACAGCCCGAACAGATGCGGGTCGAGTTTATTCAACTTTCAGTTGACCAGCTTGCAAAACAAGCGAATGTGAGTGAGCTCGAGCAGAGGGCGTTTTATGACAACAATGTCGAGCGATTCACGCAGCCTGAGAGTCGAACGGCCAGTCATATTTTGTTGTCATTAGCTGAGGATGCCGCTGAAGATGTGGTCGATACCCTGGAACAGGAGTCGAAGGGTATTGTAGCAAGAGCAAAAGCTGGCGAAGATTTTGGACAACTTGCCGAAACGTACTCCAAAGATCCTGGGTCGGCATCTCGGGGCGGAGATCTTGGCATCATTCGACCGGGCGCGATGGCACCCTCATTCGAGACGGTTGTTTTCGATCTCGAAGAGGGTCAAATTAGCGATCCTGTGCGTACCGCCTACGGCTGGCACATTATCAAAGTCACTAGCATTCGCGAGAGCGATGTCCGTCCTTTCGATGAGGTCATGAATGAGATAAAGGCGATTCTTGAGCGGGAGTGGGCAGAAAATCAGTTCATCACTATGGCGGAAGATTTCCAGAATTTGATTTTTGAGCAGCCGGATTCCCTGAATTCAGCGTCAGATTTTCTCGGTACACCGATCGAGCGCAGCGACTGGTTCTCCAGGACAACTGGAGACGGTGTCGCCTCAAATGAGCTTGTTCGCCAAACGGCTTTTAGCCCGGAGGTGTTGGTTGATCGTTTAAATAGTGAGATGCTTGAGATAGGCAGCGACACATTCGTTGCTGTTCGGTTCGCTGACTTTCGTGAAAAACGACAAAAAGATTTTAATGAAGTTAAAGATCAGATCGAGCGTGTGTTAGCGGCAAAGGTTGCGGCTGATGCGCAAGAGGAATTCGCAAAAAAGCTTGTAGCGACGTTGGAGGCTGGTGGGGATTGGGACAATTTGCTTGCTGTGGAAGGCTTATCTCCAGCTGACTTGCCTGAGGATCTGGAAAACACGACTGACGATGTTGCGAGAGCAGCTGCGAGAGTTGTTTATTCGGTAGGCGCGCCTAATCCAGGGACGCCGGTGTTTGGTAGCGCGCGACTGAGCGCCACAGACTATCTCATATATAAACTCGATGAGGTCGTCGCGGGAGATATTTCACAGATCACCGGTGACCAAGTCAGCGAGGTTAAGGATTTAATTGAATCCCGCGTCGGCGAAGAACTACATGCTGGAATTGGCCGGGCGCTTCGAACCGCTGCTGATGTCCAGATCTTTGAAGAGGCGCTTTAGCAC
This sequence comes from Candidatus Thioglobus sp., assembly GCA_004212795.1. Classification (GTDB taxonomy): domain Bacteria; phylum Pseudomonadota; class Gammaproteobacteria; order Arenicellales; family UBA868; genus UBA868. The sequence goes on along the minus strand of SHBR01000035.1, from coordinate 21,064 downwards.
CTCTGTAGCATCTCTTTTTTGTTTTCAAGTCATTTTTCCTCCGCAATCCGAGGGCTAATGCCGACGGTGTTAAATCCTCCGTCGACGTACGTAATCTCGCCCGTGATGCCTGATGCTAAATCTGAACACAAGAACGCCGCAGTGTTGCCAACTTCTTCCGTTGTGACGCCTCGACCGAGCGGAGCTGTGACTTCGTAGAAATGTAGCATCTGCTTTAGGCCTTTAATTCCTGCGGCAGCGAGCGTTTTGATTGGTCCTGCCGATATTCCATTAACCCGAATACCTTCGCTACCTAAAGATTGGGCAAGATACCGGACATTGGCTTCGAGGCTTGCTTTGGCCAGACCCATTACGTTGTATCCAGGCATTGATCGTTCAGCACCGATATAACTAAGGGTCAGCATTGCGCCTCCTTCAGACATCATGCCTCGTAATGATTTAGCAAGTGCTGCAAAACTGTAAGAGCTGATTTCATGCGCTGTTCTAAATCCCTCTCGAGTAACCGCATCGAGATACATGCCTTCTAATTCCTCGCGAGGTGCATAGGCTATCGAGTGAACAAGAATATCAAGATGATCCCAATGGTTAGCGAGTTCATCTTTCATTTCCGCAATACTGCTATCTTGCGAGACATCACAAATGATGGTCTTGGCAGACCCTAATTCCGCCGCAAATTTTTCTGCTCTTCCTCCTAATTTATCGTTTTCATAGGTGAGTACCAGTTCAGCCCCTTCACGGGCCATAGACTGTGCAATACCCCATGCAATGGAGCGATTTGACGCTACCCCGGTAATGAGCGCTCGTTTGCCTTTTAGGAATCCCATGTTTCGCTTTGTCCTTGGTTAAAATAACTAGAATGAACCTTTTATCCGAACCGGCATAAAGAGTCAAAATTTTGCAATGCGCTCAATTGAGAAACAATTTTCTGTCTTTGCAGTATCGCGAAACGCTGTTGATCGGGCAGCCAAGATTGCCCATGACCTCGGTGCAAAACTAGAAACTTCGGAAAGTGGCCTGGCAGGGTTAGTATTAGAGGTCTGGGAAGCAAGACTTGCTTTGCGCGATTATGACCGGCCTCGCACCCGTTCATTCTTTGTCGATTCTCAGATTCAAAGAAGGGTTGTTAGTTCCCGAGATCTTCTAGGCCGCGCCCTCGGTCAGCATTCAACGACAGTCATTGATGCGACAGCTGGATTCGGGAGCGATTCTTTTGATTTTTTACGTCGGGGCAAGCGAGTTTTTGTCGTTGAGAGAATTAGCTTGATCGTTTTTTTGCTGAAGGATGCGATAGCAAAAATCGAGGATTCTGGAGAGCGGGAGCGAATCAGCGTGTTTGAAGCTGTGGCCCAGGATATCATTCCAAACCTGCCTTCCTGCGATGTCATTTTTTTGGACCCGATGTTCGAGGACGTTGAGAAAAGAAGTGCGAAACCTCGTAAAGCTCAACAATTATTGCGTTTGATTGCGGGCCCGAGCTCGGATTCTAATAGTCTGCTGGAAGTTGCCCGCCAGCATGCAAAACAAAGGGTGGTTGTGAAAAGGCCACGCCTTTCGTCATCCTTAGGCGTAGAGCCAGATCATTGCTTTACGGGTAAATCGATTCGCTATGACGTATATTTTTCGAGGACATCGTGAAAAAAGAACACTGGTTTTTCGCGGAACACATTCCGAAGTGCAGTATTGAGACTGTATTGTCAGACACCGAGGCAAGCCATGCCGTTCGGACGAGAAGACTTCGTATCGATGACCCCCTGATTATTTTTGATGGCAAGGGGCTGTCGGCAGCGGCCCGGATTATAGAAATATCTCAGCGCCCATTAAGAGTCCGTTTGCATATCGGCGAGAGAGACTGGTCTCCCAAAAAAACGCCAAGTGTTCATTTGGTTTCGGCACTCCCCAAAGGGGATCGCCAGAATACGATGATTGATATGGCAACTCAACTGGGAGTGGATGTGTTAACACCATTGGTGTGCGAGAGAAGTGTCAGTGTGGCTCGAAAGGGTAACCGGGAGCGTTGGGACCGAATAGTAATTGAAGCGTGTAAACAGAGTCATCGCTCCTGGCTACCTACACTGGCAGAAGAGTCTTCGCTGGAAACATTCATTAGCGGAATTGATGAAGACGCTATGGTTTTTGTCGGAGATAGTGACGGCGACACATTGGGAAGCTTCTCAAGCATGTCTCTAAAAGAACTCGAAAAAGTATATCTCGTGATCGGCCCGGAGGGCGGATTTACCCTTTTTGAGCACCAGCTCCAAAAGCGTGCTGGTTTTAAAATGCTGTCGGTCGGAGATGGCATTCTTCGAACAGAGGCGGCAGCGGTCTCTCTTGTCGCATCAATAATGGGGCTAGTGAGGCCGTCCTCGGTTATGCGGGATGACTGAATCCCTTTAAGGCATATCCGAGATTCGCTGTTGTCGCGCCCGCAATTCATCGAGGTCCCGATTAAGTTGTTCAACTCGATCGGTTTCTTTTTGGACAACGTCAGCCGGCGCTCGCTCAACGAATTTGGGGTTTTCAAGTTTTGCCTGACACTTGGCGAGATCGGTCGATAGTTTTTCAATCTCGCGGGTCAATCGGGCCAACTCAGCGTCGCGATCAATAAGAGATCCCATTGGGACCAGGATTTTTAATGCCCCCGTGAGCGCGGTGGCGTGATCTCCCTCTGGTTCAATGTCATCGTTAATCAGGCTCAGCTTCTCGAGTCTTGCGAGGGGGGCTAGCATCCATTCAAATTGCTTTATTCGCCGATGGTCTTGTTCATTATTAGTTTGAAGCAGGGCGGGTAGCATTTGCCGCGGATCAATATTCATTTCACCACGTATGTTTCGAACCCCGCCAATAACCGATTTCAACCACTCTATGTCTGTTAGCGCTTCTTCATCAACGGTAAAGTCATCACTGCTCGGGTACTTCTGATTGATAACACTGCTATTTGTCTTATCATCCGGTTGCGCGACGCGCTGCCATAATGTCTCTGAAATAAAAGGCATTAAGGGGTGCAGAAGGCGCAGCGAATTATCCAATATGGTCGTTAGGGTGTGACGCACCGCATCTTTTTGCTCCGGCGACAATTCAGGGCTCGCGAGCTGAATCTTGGCGATCTCAAGATACCAACTGCAGTACTCATCCCAGATAAACGTATGCAGGGTTTGAGCGACTTGATCAAATCGATAGATTTTCATTGATTTTTCAACAGACCTGCATACCTCGGATAATTTGGATTCAATCCATTTTTCAGCGACTCCTTTTGACGCGTTTGATTGAGAATTTTTTGAATCAGATGATGTATTCATCTCAACAAAGCGCGCGGCGTTCCAGAGTTTGTTGCAAAAATTCCGAAAACCTTCTATTCGACCCAAGTCAAATCGGATATCGCGTCCTTGGGTTGCCAGACTTGCAAATGTGAATCTCAATGCGTCAGTACCAAAAGAGGGGATTCCATTTGGAAATTGTTTTCGGGTGGTCTGTGCAATCTGTTTCGCCATCTTTGGCTGCATTAAGCCAGCGGTCCGTTTCTCAACCAGTGTTTCAAGATCAATCCCGTCAATCAGATCCAGTGGGTCGAGAACATTCCCTTTTGATTTAGACATTTTCTGGCCATCAGAGTCGCGAACGAGTCCGTGCACATAGACCTGATGAAAAGGAACGTCACCCGCAAATTTCAGGCCAAACATGATCATCCGAGCGACCCAGAAAAATATAATGTCAAAACCTGTCACTAAAACACTAGTGGGATAGAACGTCCTAAACTCTTCTGTAGGCTTGGGCCACCCCAAAGTGGAAAAAGGCCAAAGCGCTGATGAGAACCAGGTATCGAGTACATCTTCATCCTGGTGTAGCGCAACTTCATTGCCATGGTGCTCTGCGGCTTTTGCATTAGCTTCCGAGGCAGTCATGGCAACAAAAATATTTCCTTCCTCGTCGTACCAAGCTGGAATTCGGTGCCCCCACCAGATCTGCCGTGAAATACACCAATCTTGAATATTGTGCATCCAGTCAAAATAAGTGCGGCTCCAGTTGTCCGGTACAAACTTTATACGACCCTCCTCGACTGCCTGGATAGCAGGTTTAGCGAGAGGTTTGGTTTTTACAAACCACTGATCAGTCAGGTACGGCTCCACGACGGCTTGGGTTCTATCACCCCTGGGAACCATAAGCGTGTGATCCTCTATTTTTTCGATGAGATTTTCGGTTTGAAGGTCGCCAATAATTTTTTTACGCGCTTCGAAACGATCCAATCCATGATAAAGGGACTGTGGGAGGTCAATGGCAGCGCTCGCGCTGAGAATATTGATCGGTTCAAATCCATGACGGTTACCGACTTCATAGTCGTTGAAATCATGGGCTGGCGTGATTTTCAGACAGCCGGTGCCAAAATCAGGATCGACGTAGTCGTCGGTAATCACGGGTATTTTACGATCGGTTAGAGGAAGGCAAACCCGCTGGCCAACCAGGTGAGCGTATCGATCATCGTCTGGGTGAACGGCAACTGCAACATCTCCCAGCATGGTTTCAGGACGTGTGGTGGCGACTATGACGTACCCGTCTCCATTTTCAATCGGATACCGAAGATGCCAAAGAGAGCCCTTTTCTTCCTCAGAGATGACCTCTAAATCAGAGAGGGCGGTATGAAGTATAGGATCCCAGTTAACAAGTCGCTTGCCACGATAAATGAGGTTTTCCTCGTAGAGTTTTACAAATACTTCTCTTACGGCTGCCGATAGATCCTCGTCCATCGTGAAGCGCTCTCGACTCCAATCAAGTGATGCGCCCATTCGCCTTAGTTGATGGGTAATGGTTCCACCCGATTCACGTTTCCACTGCCAAATGCGGTCGATGAAGTCATTTCGTCCTAGATCGTGCCTGGTCTTCCCTTCCGAATTGAGCTGGCGTTCCACCACCATTTGAGTTGCGATGCCAGCGTGATCGGTGCCCGCTTGCCAAAGGGTTCTATGACCTCGCATGCGGTGGTAGCGAGTCAAAGCATCCATTATTGTGTCTTGAAATGCATGGCCCATATGGAGGCTACCGGTTACGTTAGGGGGCGGTATCGCGATACAGAAGGGAGAGCCTTCTCCAGAAGGCTTAAAAGCCCCCTGTCGCTCCCACGCTTCATAAAGGGCTTGCTCTATCGCATGTGGATCATATGCTTTGTTTGTTTCTTCTTGGGTCACGGGTTGAGTGTCTTCAAATGTGGGAGAGTTAATAATTAATTATCGCTCCACCATGGAGCCAAGCGACTTCGAATGTCGGTCGATAATTCATTCCGTAAAGATTCTGGAAGCGATTCTCCAGAGTATGATGAAAGTCTTTTTTCCACGGTAACAACTAATTCATCAACTAACTCAGTTAAATAATCTTGGTTGTCACCTGGGTTGACATTTGCGAAGTCAATTGCTGATTTTTTGGGATGATCATGATTTTTGTTTGCAGCATCGATTGATGTCTCGCTATCCTTCGTTTGTCCCACTCTTGGGTGCTTGAGCGCCGAAGCAGCCTCTTCAATCAATGGTTCAATAGAGTTCGTAGCGCTAGTTTTTGACTCAAACATATCTAAGGTTTCAGGACCGTCATTTTCCGCGGTCAGATCATTGTGGATATCAATATTTGCCTGTGCACTTTTGTCAATCGCGCGTTCCACCTGAGGTAATAGTTCAGTTGCTGAGGACCCTTCGCCAATGAATCTACCGAGCGATTCAAGTTCGTTGATCAGTTGATTTCGGATTTTATCTTGACTCACAAGATTCGACTCAGCGCCTAGACTTTATGAGTGACAGGCTCGACGCCATTGTCACGATAAAATTTGAAGCGATTTCTTGCGAGTTGACGCTCGGAGTCATCGGTGCCGACAATTTCTGCAACTCTTGAAAATAGGTTAAAAGTGGATACCGGTGTATTCGCCATTGAAATTACAATTTCAGCAACATCGGGACTGGGGTCGTCACAACCTAATATGACCCGCACGAGTTCATCGGTCTCCCCGAGTAATCCATGCGGGATAAAACTATTTAAAGAGAAAGTCCACAATCGTTCGTCCATCTGAGTTAATTGATCGGGTGTTTGACAGTAAAGATATACCTGCTTTCCGGACTGAAAAGCTTTCTCAGTGACTCGACAGGCAAGCGTATAACGCTCGTCAGGCGTGTCACTGGAGGGAACGTAAAAATCTACGCGGCAGGATGCCATAAATCAATCGTTGGCCCGGTTGATCAGAAAGCGGGTTAATAGCGAGACCGGTCGACCGGTTGCGCCTTTATTTGCACCCGACTGCCACGCGGTCCCAGCGATATCGAGGTGAGCCCACTTCATGCTCTCGGTGAAACGAGATAAAAAGCACGCGGCGGTCACGGCGCCAGCCGTGCGACCGCCAATATTTGCCATGTCCGCAAATGGCGTATTGAGTTGCTTCTGATATTCTTTCCACACCGGCATTCGCCATGCTCGATCTCGGGCGTGTTCGCCACACTCTAGAAGTTCATCGGCTAACTGGTCGTCAGTAGAGAATAAACCCGTGGCTGGATTGCCTAGCGCGACAACGCAGGCACCGGTCAATGTGGCGATATCTATGACTGCTGACGGACTGTAACGCTCAGCATATGTAATGGCATCACACAAAATGAGGCGTCCTTCAGCATCGGTATTTAGAATTTCAATCGTTTTACCTGACATGCTGGTGACAACATCTCCAGGCTTGTTTGCGGCACCATCGGGAAGGTTCTCACTGCTTGGTACGATGCCCACAACGTTAAGTTTCAGCTTGAGTTCGGCAGCAGCTGTTACAGCGCCGAAAACGCTTGCTCCGCCGCACATGTCGTATTTCATCTCGTCCATTGCACCTGCTGGCTTGAGCGAAATGCCACCTGCGTCAAAGGTGAGGCCTTTGCCAATGAGAACCACTGGGGCTTGTCCGCGCTTTCCACCCTGATATTCCATGGTAATCAGTTTTGCCGGTTCACGACTGCCGCGGGATACAGATAATAACGCCCCCATTTTGAGGGCTTTCATTTTGGCCTCGTCAAGAACTTGGACTTTGAGCCCATGTGTTCTGACAAGTTTCTTTGCCTCGCCAGCTAAAAAACTTGGCGTGCATAGATTTCCGGGGAGATCGCTAAGCCGCTTTGCCAGCGTAACGCCGTTACCAATTGCGTTCCCTTCACGAATACCTTCTTTGAGTAAAGCCTCGTTGCGAATATTTCCACTTTGCAGAGAGACCCGCGCGAGAGAGCACTGGGCATCTTTGCGAGCTTTGCCTTTCATTGTCTTTAGCTGAATAAAGCGGTAACGTGCGTTATGAATGGACTGCACAACAATTCGCGCTTTCGATTTATTATCAAGTCCCGCTACACTGACTTCCGGGAGCGCGCTGACTGCGCTAATAGAGCGTGTCTTGCATAATTCGCGTGCCGCCGCTGATGCGGCTGCTGCGAAGTCATCTGCGTCGGGCTTATTACCAATTCCCACTAACAATAATCTTTTAGCATTGATACCCTGTGGCTTGGGAACTACGATGACGCTTCCCGGTCGCCCGTTGAAGTCTCCTGAGTCTAAGATTCCTTCGACCAGTCGATTTGTTGCTTTCTCAATTTTGCGAACGGTTGCAGATTGCTCTGCCTTTTCATTAACTCCAACAATTAGACAGTCAGTACGAGTGTTTACAATATCGACAGAAGAGAGCTGAATTTTCATAAAGTCCTAGGTTTTGCAGTTGCGGTAAACGACTTGCGATGGAACACAATGTCGATTCGCGTAAAATAAGGGCCTATTGTCCTAGTTAATTCATTGCGCTGTCAAAGTTCAAACCCCCAGAAAGCCAGAAACTCCATCCCATGATCCTGCGTAGAGCCCTAGCCCGAGAAGTTTTGCTGACGAGTAGCGCGGTAACTGCCGTCATCTTCAGTATATTTCTTGTGGTTAGGGTGTTGGGATTCTTACGACAGGCGGCAGAGGGAGTGATCCCGGTTGATAGTATTTTCCTACTCCTGTTCCTAAAGGTCATAGCCTATATGGACGTCCTTTTGCCTCTTATGATGTTTGTGGCCATGTTATTGGTGTTGGGGCGCTGGAGTCGCGAGAACGAGCTCACCATTATGGCGGCGTCTGGTTTCAGCCTGTGGTATTTGGCTCGACCGACGGCGTTTCTAGTTTTGGTTGGGACCGTAATTGTGGGCGGCTTTTCAATTGTCGTGGGGCCCATGGCTGTCCGCGCGGTTGGTGCCCTGGAACATGAGCTTAAAACACGTACCGATATTATCGGAGTAAGTCCGGGTGTTTTTACTGAGACGCGAGCAGGGCGAGGCGTGTACTTTATTGAAAAACTCAACAAAGAAACTGATAAGTATGAGGGCGTTTTTGCGTGGGGGTCCAACGGTGGGCAAGAAGGAATCGTATTGGCGCAAAGTGCGTATCGGCGCGCCGATACTGAGAAAGGCAGTGTTTTTCTTGTTCTCGAAAATGGTGTTCGTTATGAAGGTGCGCCTGGCGATAGTGTTTATCGAGTGATTAATTTCGAACGCTATACATTGCGGGATAGAAAGATGGCAAGCGCACCCGTTCGGTATCCCCTACATGGGTGGAAAACGACGCGACTCTGGCGTTCGATGGGGCCTTATGAGCAAAAAGAGATCGCTTGGCGAATTTCCAAAGTCATCGTACTGCCCATTCTGATGATCTTTGCTTTGAGTCTTGGCAGAGTTGAGCCAAGGAGTAATCGTTACGTCTCAATGTTTTCGGCTTTGTTGATTTATTTCACTTATACCAATCTAGTCACAATGGTATGCGCCCGTGTGCCTGCCGGTGGTCTTTCTGCCTGGATCATGTTGGGCTGTATGCATTTAATCTTTTCAGGCGCAGCCGTGTATCTGTTGTGGTGCCGAACGCGCGGGAGACCGGTGATTTCGCTACAGAGAATGAGGACGGCGAAGGCCTGATTGCTGATGCGATTACTTGATCTTTATTTGGGCAGGATTCTTTTGAGTCAGATCTTGTTAGTGATGTCAGTGCTGGTCGGCATCTTTGCTTTCGTGACGTTTATTGATCAGGTATCTTATTTAGGGACAGGCAACTATTCAGTCTTGGATGCTTTCCGGTATGTTGTGCTAAGCACCCCCCGGATCATTTATGAGATTTTTCCGATGGCTGTGTTAATCGGGGCCATTTTGGGATTGTCTTTGTTAGCGCTTGATTCAGAGTTGATCGTGATGCGAGCAAGTGGTGTATCGATCGGGCAGATTACTTTTGCGGTATTAAAATTAGGGCTGGTGCTCGCACTGCTTGCACTGCTAATTGGTGAGTTTTTGACGCCTTGGTCGGAGACGCTAGCGCAACGTGGTCGTGCAGAAGCCCTTGAGCAAAATATTGAACATAAATCCAATTCAGGATTATGGATGCGCGATGGGGGTACCTTCGTTAATGTGAGAGAGGTGCTTCCCGATCTCAGTTTGCGCGAAATTCGAGTTTTCCAGTTCGATAGTATGAGTCAGCTGCGTGCATTAGTTCATGCCGAGAAGGGAACTTACAGAAAGCAGTACTGGGACCTCGGCAACGTAAAACAGACGCTGATCGATGAAGATGGCTTTACCAAGGTGAGCGAATCACAGAAAGCACGATGGAAGACGTCGGTCACGCCGCAAACGATGTCGGTATTTTTGGTTCAGCCTGATCAGCTATCCCTGATGCAGTTGCGCAAATACATTGCACATTTACTGATGAATCTTCAAGATGCCCGCAACTTCGAGCTAGCCTACTGGTCAAAACTCACGCTACCCCTCGCCACCGGCGTGATGCTTCTGCTTGCAATACCATTCGTGTTTGGGAGTATTCGTGCCAACAGTATGGGCCGGAATCTTTTTGTCGGCATTATGATTGGTATTATCTTTTTTGCGGCGAGCAAAGCACTCGGGTATATCGTTTTGGTTTACAACCTTCCGCCGCTTCTAGGTGCAACATTGCCTACGATGGGCTTTGCTGCGGCGGCGGGACTTTTATTTCGACGAATTCGCTAAAAGCTAAAGGTCTTTTTGTGCCGCGTTATCCTAAAACACTTAAGGGTTCGACGTAGTTATATCCTAGATCAACAGCGACTTCGGCGTTCGTGACTTGGCCATCGTGAACGTTGAGTCCGTTGCGAAGATGTGAATCCGCTTTTAATGCCTCGCGGAAACCGTAATCAGCAAGAGTCAGGATGTGCGGCAGCGTGACATTGTTCAGAGCATATGTGGATGTTCGTGGCACACCGCCCGGCATATTTGCTACACAGTAATGCACAACATCATTAACCACATAAGTGGGGTCAGCATGAGTCGTGGCTTTTGACGTCTCACAGCAGCCTCCCTGGTCAATCGCGACATCAACAATTACTGAGCCGGGTGTCATCGCGGCGACCATTTCGCGGGTGACCAGCTTTGGTGCCGATGCCCCGGGAATCAGGACGCCACCGATAACAAGATCTGCATCGAGCACATGTTGTTCGACAGCATCCCGCGTTGAGAAAACGGTATGGGTGGATGTCCCGAATTGTTGCCAATGTGCTTCTATCACCTCAGGGCTTCGATCAACGACCCATACTTCAGCGCCCATTCCCACAGCGATCGCCGCAGCGTGTTTGCCAACGACGCCGGCACCCAATACAACGACTTTTGCTCGATCTACTCCGGGCACGCCCCCTAACAGGATGCCACGACCACCATGAGGGTGCTCAAGGCAGTGAGCGCCAGCCTGGATCGCCATGCGTCCCGCAACCTTCGACATTGGCGCGAGCAAGGGAAGCCCACCGTAAGGAGAGGTGACGGTCTCATAGGCAATACATGTGGCCCCACTACTAATGAGATCTTTTGTCTGATCAGGATCTGGCGCGAGATGCAGGTAGGTAAAAAGAATCTGACCTTGCCGCAGCATCGCCCGCTCCACAGCCTGAGGCTCCTTAACTTTCACAATCAGGTCAGCTGATGAGAAGATATCTTCTGCCCGATCGATAATCGTGGCGCCGACTGCCCGATATTCATCATCGATCGCACCGATACCCTCTCCTGCGCGCGTCTCGATCATCACTGAGTGTCCGTGACTGACAGCCTCCCGTACGCTGGAAGGCGTCATCCCAACACGATACTCGTGATTTTTTATCTCCTTTGGTATTCCAATTTTCATTTCCGCCCCCCGGCTTTAGAAAATTATGGTCAAGAAAGATTTGACCACTCAAAAATAAACAAGGCCTGTGAATAATCCTAAATTAAGCGACCTTTTGTGGGCGCATATCTTTGGGGTCAATACCGGCTACTGCTACCGGTGCTTTCATGGCATCCCTGCGGAAGGGTTCGCCGAGTTCTTGGTTAAGAACGACCTCTATGAAGGTTGTGACGTTCTTATTCATTTGCTCGTCAATTGCCGTTTTGAGAGCCTTGGTTAAGCCTTCAGCCGTTTCTGCTTTGACGCCTTTGATTCCACAGGCTTCTGCCACTTTTGCGTACTCCACTCCAACGTTCAGTTCTGTGCCCACAAAATTATCTTCATACCATAGGGTGGTGTTTCGTTTCTCAGCGCCCCACTGGTAGTTTCTGAAAATAATCATCGTAATCGGCGGCCATTCGTTTCGTCCACAGGCTGTCATTTCGTTCATCGAAATACCAAAGGCGCCATCACCGGCAAAGCCAACGACAGGCGTTTCTGGGCAGCCGATTTTTGCCCCCAAGATAGAGGGGAATCCATAACCGCAAGGACCAAATAATCCAGGCGCTAGATATTTTCGACCTGCTTCAAAACTCGGATAGGCGTTTCCGATAGCGCAGTTATTGCCAATGTCTGACGACACAATGGCATCCCGGGGCATTGCAGCCATGATGGCTTTCCAAGCCTGTCGTGGAGACATGCGCTCGGGCTGGCTATCACGTGATCGTTGATTCCAGGTTGTGCCCGGATCATCGTCTTCGTGATCCATTTGATTGAGTTCATGGGTCCAGGCTGATTTACACTTTTCGATTTCTTCTTTGCGAGAGTCACGGTTTTGATCGCCCGCACTGCTGGACAGTTGCTCCGAAATTTGTTCTGCCACTTTTCGGGCATCTCCCTGGATCGCAACATCAACATTTTTGGTCAATCCGATTCTGTCGGCATTAATGTCAACTTGGATCAACTTTGCATCGTTTGGCCAGTAGTCAATTCCATAACCGGGTAAGGTTGAGAACGGATTTAACCGGGTGCCGAGGGCTAAAACCACATCGGCTTTGGAAATGAGTTCCATTGCGGCTTTTGAGCCGTTATAGCCAAGTGGCCCTGCCGCGAGAGGATGTGAGCCCGGAAACGCGTCATTATGTTGATAGTTACAGCAGACGGGCGCATCTAATCTTTCTGCCAACTGGGCAGATGCGGGGATTCCGCCGCTCAGGACAACCCCGGCGCCATTTAAGATAACCGGGAATTTGGCGTCAGATAAAAGCTGCGCTGCGTTTGCAATCGCGTCAGCACCGCCTGGCGACCGTTCAATCTTGATCACTTGAGGCAGCTCGATGTCGATAACTTGGGTCCAGTAATCGCGTGGCACATTGATCTGCGCGGGTGCTGAGCCGCGGCGTGCTTTCTCGATGACCCGATTGAGAACTTCTGCAATTCGGGATGGATCTCGAACTTCTTCTTGGTAACAGACCAAGTCTTGGAAGATCGCCATCTGCTTGACTTCTTGGAACCCGCCCTGACCAATAGTTTTGTTAGCTGCTTGAGGGGTCACAAGTAAAAGCGGCGTATGATTCCAATAAGCCGTCATTATTGGCGTAACAAAGTTCGTAATTCCAGGCCCGTTTTGGGCAATCGCCATGCTCATTTTTCCCGAGGCGCGGGAGTAGCCATCGGCGCTCATGCCAGCGTTGCACTCGTGAGCACAATCCCAGAAACTGATTCCGGCCTGAGGAAATAGGTCAGAGATTGGCATCATTGCTGATCCGATAATTCCAAAGGCGTGTTCGATGCCCTGCATCTGCAGTACTTTGACGAAAGCCTCTTCAGTAGTCATTTTCATGGGTGCACAGCTCCTGTTTTTTGGCGTTAAGGAATAAGGTAATAATTTCTTGGCGTTTTGTTGATTCAGCCACCGCGTTCGCAGGGCGCTCTTGAAAAGCCACGTTTGATCGAACAGTAGTCGATTGACAGTCCAGTCGCATAGGACCAGCGGGAAGGTCAGTGATATGCCAGTTGCCGATCTAGTTGGACAGAGGTTGCAAGCCCTGTTCGTCGTTAAGAGGCTTTTGGCTGGTGCGACGAATCTGAATTAACGATCGAGGCAATTTGTCGCACGCCGGGCTCGATTTTATCTACAGGAATTGATGAAAATCCCAGTCGGAGATAAGCGCATGAACTCGGCGGACGATGAAAGAAGACCTCTCCCGATTCAAAAAGCAGGCTTTTTGACTGGCATTTTTTCTGGAGATCATCGACATCTACTCCGGATGGAGACTGAAGCCAGAAAGACGACCCTCCTGTGGATGGGCTGATACGCCAATCTGGCAGGTAGGTTGTAATTGCTGTCCTGAGCGTGTGCCAGCGATCACTCAGTGAATGACTCAATCGGCGAATTAACGCATCATGGTAGCCCCGCTTGAGAAACTGGGCGACGATGAGTTGGTTATTGGCTGGAGGATGGCGACTCATCAGTCGTCGTAGGACCCGAGCTTCGCGAATAAAATCTTTCGGCCCAGTCATGAATCCAACGCGCAGACCAGGCGCTAACGTTTTTGAGAGACTACCAATGTAGATTACGACACCATCTTTATCGAGACTTTTGAGTGCCGGAATGGGATTGCCATGAAAGTTATGCTCGCTTTCATAATCGTCTTCAATAATAACAAATTGCTGCTCTTTGGCAGATAGAAGTAGTTGTTCTCGGCGGGAGCGACTCAACGTGACGGTAGTTGGAAATTGATGGCTCGGCGTTAGATAAAGGCATTCGCAACCATTGAGATCGGTGCTTGGAATTAATCCCTCATTATCCACCGGGATGGGTTTAAGTTTCGCGGTTCGCGATAGGAATATGTTTCGGGCATCCGGGTATCCCGGATCTTCTATGGCAACAGTTTTATGTTGATCAAGCAATAGATCCGCGATCAAGAATAGTGCCTGTTGAGCGCCGAGCGTCACCAGGATTTCATCGGCTTGTGCCCAAACGCCTCGCCTCGGAAGAATGCGAGTTTGGATTTGTTCGATGAGTTCAGGATCGTCCTGATCAATGCGGTCAGTCGACCATTGCTGAATGGCTCCGACCGTGGCGGCATCTCGACAACATTCCCTCCACTCGTTTACGGGGAACAGGTGGGGATCTATTTGACCGTAGATAAAAGGATATTGATAACTTGACCAGTCGGCGGGTTTGTTGAGATTTCGCTGCCGGGTGGGTGTGAAACGAAGTTTCTGTGTCCAGTCGATCGCTCCGAAACCCCGAGCGTCTGACGGCGAGTTCATGACACGGTCTCGCAGAATATCCTCACTTACAAAGTATCCGCTTCGCTCTCGTGCAACGAGAAATCCCTCATCGACTAGCCTCTGGTAAACCAGAACAACGGTATTTCGGGCGACTTTAAGCTGGTCAGCCAGTTTGCGCCCAGACGGCATTGCGGTGCCAGGAGCAATCTGCCCATCTAATATCGTTCTGACGAGCATCTCCTGGATCTGATTCTGTAAATTCGTGCCACTATTACTGGATAGCTCGAATAGACGGTCAGGAATTTCTGGACTCATCTTTGGCAAGGAATTGGTCCTATCGGAGTCGGATGGTTCGGATTAACGTGCTGACATTACATAAAAACCACAGTTATTACGCGCAACTATATCAGGCGCTGTCAATCAGGGAAAAATCATGAAATACGATCCAGAATTCCTCGAAAACTATTGGATGCCGTTCACTTCGAACCGCGATTTTAAGGCAGACCCTCGCATTGTTGAGCGAAGCGAAGGAATGTATATGTACAACGATGCCGGGGATCGGATTCTAGATGGATCTTCCGCTTTATTTTGTTGTGCAGCGGGCCATAGCCGTCCAGAAATTGCAGAGGCAGTCCACCATCAGTTGAAAGAGTGCGCCTATGTGCCTCCTTTTCAGCTCGCTCAACCTTTAGCGTTTGAGCTTGCCCGGCGTGTCGCCAAGCTCACCCCGGATGGACTTGATCATATTTTCTTCGGTTGCTCGGGTTCTGAAGCGATCGATTCTGCAATGAAAATAGTTTATGCCTACCACTATGCCAGGGGAGAAGGGCAGCGCCAGCGATTTGTCTCTCGGGAACGGGCATATCACGGCGTTAATATGGCGGGCGTCTCACTTAGCGGTATGATCAAGAACCGTCAGGCGTTTGGTCCGGGCATTCCAGGCGTCGTTCACATGCGACATACCTGGACCCCTGAAAACCGTTTTGTAAAGGGTCAGCCTGAGACGGGAGTTGAACTCGCAGAAGATTTGTTGAGGATAGCCACTAACTACGGTCCTGATACGATTGCAGCTTGTGTTGTAGAGCCGGTAGCAGGGTCTACAGGTTGTCTCGTACCACCTAAAGGATATCTTGAGCGAATCAGGGAAATTTGTGACGACCATGGCATCCTTCTGATTTTCGACGAGGTGATCTGTGGATTTGGGCGAATGGGCACACCGTTTGCGTCCCAAGCATTTGGGGTAACCCCCGATATCATGACAATGGCGAAAGCGCTTACAAATGCTGCGCAGCCAATGGGCGCGGTCGCCGTGAGTGATAAAGTTTACGACGCCATTGTTGATGGATCGCCGGATGGCGCGATTGAATTCTTCCATGGATATACCTATTCGGCTCATCCCGCTGCATGTGCGGCTGGAATAGCGACGATGGAAATTTTTGAAAAAGAGAACCTTATCGGGCGTGCGGCGGAATTGTCTGAGTACTTTCTTGATCAGGTGTTTGCGCTGAGTGATATTCCAATGATCACTGATATTCGGGGCTATGGGCTATTTGCAGGAATTGATCTGGAGCCCATGGGTAATCCTGGCGTTCGCGGCCTGGATTTTCAGAAAAGAATGTTCAAGAACGGGCTTCATTTGAAGATGACCGGTGATGCAGCGTTAATTTCTCCACCATTAATTGCCGAGCGTCATCATATTGATAAGATTTGCGAATTAATGAGACAGACGTTGGCTGAATATTGACCTGCTTTTTCTGGTTTACCAATATTGGATCTTTGTTTCGACTAAAAATAGCGGAAAATATTAGGCCTTGGATTGATCTTGCACGTTAAGGCCTAGGTCGAGTTAGAATGAGGCCAGCCAGTTTTGATTTGAAAAGCCGTAAAAATTAATCCGTCACGTTGTTGTAACAATGATTGACTACATTAAAAAAACGTAAGGTTTTTTTGCACCTCGCGTGAGCCCCATTAATCTGGCGTTGACGAGAAGGCGAAGAAAGCTGAATTTGTTGGGACCGGGACTTGCTTGTCAGGATCGGAGATTTGAAATTTGTTCAACCAGTAGGAGGATATTGTGTCGGAACAGAAATTTAATAAGAGCCGTAGATCGTTCGTAAAGAAGACTGCCGCGGTGTCAACGGCAGCAGCCGTGGGACCGTGGATCGTCAGCCCCAAGGTGCTGGCCTCGTCAGGAGAGGTAAACGTACTCCTGTGGTCGGATTACTGCCCACCTGGATTTTTAAACTCTTTTAAAGAAAAAACCGGAATCACGGTTAATTTCACAGGAATCGGATCGAACGAAGAGATCATCAATAAGATGAAGGCGACCAAAGGTAAGGGCTTCGATGTTTGTAGCCCCACCAACATGCGTTCGCTCCAATGGGAGCCATTAGGCCTAATTCAGCCTATCGACTACGGCCGCATTCCTAATGTGAAAAACCTAAACCCGGCGATGTTGGCTGTTGGCGACACCGAATGGAACTTCGGCGGGACAGGCTCGCACTGGCTCCCGCAAATCTGGGGAACAGAAGGTGTGGCATGGCGATCGGACAAGTGGTCACCGTCTCGTGCCGGCGAAATGCCTAGCTACGGCGATATCTGGAATAAGGATGTAGAGGGCAAGACAATGATGCGCCCACATTCGGGTATGCTTGGCGCGGGTCTCTATCTTGAGACGACCGGCGCGCTGGAACCCGGAGCGATGCGTAACGCGTATTCTGATGAAGCGACCATGCGCAAGACGTGGCAGGTTGTGACTGATTTTTGCATCAAGAACAAGAGTCAAGTCAAACTCTTCTGGAACGATGCCGATAGTCAGAAAAATGGCTTCATGAGTGGTGGCGTTGTCGTTGGCCAGACCTGGGATGGTCCTCCGACTGTTCAGATGAAAGAGGGTAAGCCGGTGATCTACCGCGCACCGATTGAGGGCGCGCTTGCCTGGGTTGACGGCCTGACGATCTCCTCAGCTGCAGCAAACATCGACGAAACCTATGCATTTTTGGATTACTGTTTTGATCCAGAAGCGGCGGGTCGATCGATTGATGGTGGTGGCGTAGCGGATTGGGGACAGCACGGCTATAACTCTGCAGTTCTTGGCGCTGATAAATACGCAAGCGCTGAATATGGCAAGTGGTTTAACGACATCTATCCAGGCGATGCTTTGGGTAATCTATGGGCTTGGCCACGCGAGCCGCAATGGTATGCCGACGTTCGTACGGAGTACCGCAATAAGTTTGTAAACGCTTAATTGATCTAAGCGCTGACCACCCTTGGTTTTTAAACCGAGGGTGGTCATTCTTTCCGAATTGTCTGGCGGCGGTTGATATATCGGCGCCATCCATCTTTCTGACGAGACTGACTCGATGAGTGCGGATGTCCAACTCGATAATGTGTGGGTAAAGTTTGGGGATTTTGTAGCGGTTCGTGACGCGAGCTTAACAATTCAGGGGGGTGAGTTTTTTAGTTTTCTTGGTCCCTCTGGATGTGGCAAGACAACGCTATTGAGGGCGATCTCGGGTTTTCAACACCCAAGCACGGGTCGCATATTAATTGGCGGAAAAGATATGTCTGGGATTGGTCCAAACCGGCGACCGACGGCCCTTATTTTTCAAAATTTAGCGCTCTTCCCTTTAATGACCGTTTGGCAAAATATCTCTTTTGCGCTTGAAGTCAAAGGGATGAATAAAAAAGCCCGGCGGAAAAAAGCTGATGAACTTCTTGAGCTCGTTGCATTGCCGGGTCAAGGCGACAAGATGGTAACGGAGTTATCCGGCGGCCAAAAACAGCGAGTCGCCGTTGCGCGAGCACTTTGTGCGGAACCCGAAGTGCTTCTTCTTGATGAACCCCTGTCGGCGCTCGATCTTAAACTTCGTCAGCACATGCGTACGGAACTCAGAGCGATTCAGCAACGAGCGGGCATTACGTTCATATATATTACTCACGATCAGGGCGAGGCCTTGACAATGTCGGACCGAGTGGCTGTCATGCGCCAGGGTGTGGTTGATCAAATTGGTGATGGTACGACTGTTTACGATCATCCGGAGACGGCATTCGTCGCCTCTTTTGTTGGGGAAAACAACTCTTTTTCAGGTACGGTGATCGAGATCACGGATGGCCTGGCCTGTGTTCAGACAGAATGCGGCCTCCTGCGATCTCGAACGTCTTCTGCGGCACCTCTTAAAAAAGGCGATGACGCGGTGGTTTTTGTTCGTCCCGAATCCATTCATTTTTGTGGAGACGACACGCGTAGGGATGAAAATGGCCTGGTTGCAACTCTTGCGCATCAAGAGTTTGAGGGGCATTTTTGGCATTTAGCGCTCAAGACAGAGTCGGGTCATGACATTCGTATGTCGGTAATGAATGATGGTAGATCTGAGGTTCATGAGATTGGCGCGTCAGTCCCCGTTGGGTTTTCAACCCAAGGCGCGATAGCTCTTGCGCCTGGCGAACTTGCAGCTGATTAAGCGTTGAGTAAATAGTCATGCGGAACTGGCTTCGGACTTTTCTAGCGCGAAACGGAATAGGCCTCTCAGTTTATATGCTGGGTGCTGTTGCGCTTTGGGTTATCGTGATGATCATTCTTCCGCAGTTGTTTATGCTGGATTTTTCGTTCAGAAATAACTGGCAGCAGATAGATCCGTCGCGTATGGGTGGCCCTGATGATGTCTACACGATGGTCAACTATCATTTTCTTGCGTTTGGCAGTCCTAATAACCCAGACCCGTTCAATGTCGTCGATGTTACCGTGTTTTTCCGCACGATTGTTGCAGCGATTTTTGTAACCCTATTTGATTTAGCATTGTGCTACCCAATCGCCTACTACCTTGCGCAGGTTGCCCGAGGCGGAAAAGCTCGACTGTTGGTTCTTGCCTTGATCATTCCTTTTTGGGTGAACGAATTGCTAAGAGCATTTGCTTTTCGGATTCTTTTTGGAGAGGAGGGAACGATTAATGCAATTTTGATGGGGATTGGGGTTTTAAGTGACCCGATTGATTTTGTGAGAGAGGATGTCGCGCTATACGCGGGCCTCGGATACGCCTATATCTTGTTGATGATTTTTCCGATCTACAACGTTATTGAGAGTCTCGACAAGAATCAAATTGAAGCCGCGCGGGATTTGGGATCGTCTTGGTGGCGCATTCATCGCCGAGTCGTGATTCCGTTTGCCAAGCCGGGAATAACTTCTGGTTGCACGATGGTCTTTATGCTCTCAGCAGGCGCGTTGGCGGCCCCCCAGATATTGGGTGGCCCAAGCAGTCTCTGGTTTACTCAGATTATTTATCAGTGGTTCAACACCGGCAGCAATTGGCCTCGTGGATCGGCTTATGCCATTGTGTTGATGTTGACTTGCGTCCTGCTCGTTTTAATTCTAATGAAGCTATTTAAAGTGAAAATTGGAGAGATTGGCAGATGACGTCCGGGAGTGTGATGAGGATAGCAGTGGGCTTTTATATCCTGCTTTTCTTTTCCTATTTATTCGGACCGCTGTTGGTCATGTCGTTTACGGCTTTTAACAGCTCGGAGTTCCCATCAATCTCACCATGGAACTGTTTCACAGATGAGTGGTTTGAGGTTCTTGTAAAAGACAACCAGCTTATGGGCGGGCTCAAGAGCAGTCTGGTCGTCGGATTCGGAGTTGTTTTGTTGGCAGTGCCGATTGGATTAGCCGCTTCTCTGTTGATTACGCAACTCAGAAGTCGAGCACGATCAGTGGTCTATACCATTGCGATATCGCCCATTCTGGTGCCTGGCGTTGTACTGGGAATATCCACACTCGTTTTTTGGGAGCGGGTGGATCGAGTCGTACTGGGTGCTCAGGATGGGTTTTTTTACGATGGCTACTTTATGACGATTATTGGTCAGTCGACATTCATAGCCGCTTATTCAATGCTGGTTTTTTTGGCAAGATTACAGCGGTTTGATCCAGGCCTTGAAGAGGCTGCGCTCGATCTAGGGGCGACTCAAACTCAGGTCTTTCGCAAGATTTTATTGCCTTTTTTGAAGCCGGCTATCGGCTCTGCTGCGGTCCTCGCTTTTCTTGCATCATTCGAGAATTACAACACCACGGTCTTTACGATTGTCTCCGAGAGTACATTAACCACGGTACTTGCAAGTAAGGTGAGATATGGGATAAATCCGTCAATCAGTTCACTGGCTGTGATTATTATTGCGCTCACATTAATTGCGGCGATCGCGCATGAATTTCTCAAACGCAAAGAAGAGCGTCAAGCAACTGCCGAGACGGTGATGACCAATCCAGCGGTTATAAAAGCAGGCCGAAGCAGAAGACCGCTGGGACTGCCGATTGGCGCGTTAACCGCAGTTTTGTTTGTTGGCGTTTTGGGGAGTCTTTGGATGGGTCGAAATTATGATGTCGATGAGTGTAAAGTGAGAGTTGCTGAGGAAAATAAAATCAAATTTGAGGCGCTCAAGCAGCAACGACTGGCTGAAGCGAAAGCTAAGCAATTGAATTCGTCACAGGGTCAGGATAGCGCAGCTGATTCGAAGCAATCCAGTGGGCAATATCAAAATATATTTGCCCCTAGTAATCTGGGGCAGCAGATAGGATCGGAGCCAGACGCAGAGCCACAATCCGAGACAGAAACAAAAAATGATAAACAGTACCAGAATATTTTTGCACCGACTAATCTAGGGCAACAGG
>SHBR01000034.1 GCA_004212795.1 Candidatus Thioglobus sp. | reverse complement strand
CTGGGCACAGATTATTCCGGTCTCGGCGAAGACTGAATATAACTGCAAGCATTTACTCGATAGGCTAAGAGCGGCAGCGCCGTTAGGAAGCCCGGGCTATGACGCGGAATCTTTAACGACTATGCCTGTATCTTTTTTAGCGGCTGAGCTCGTTCGGGAGCAAATTTTTAGGCAAATGGGTGATGAGATTCCGTATGTCACGGGGGTAGAGATTAGTCGTTTTGAGGAGATTGATTCGGGTCGGGTTGAGATCGACGTCAGTATTTGGTGTGACACAACTGGACAGAAAGCGGCTTTAATTGGATCCAAGGGTGCAAGATTAAAGAACATTGGGATTGCAGCGCGGCGCGGACTTGAGAAACTTTTGGATAAGTCGGTTTCGCTCAATCAAATGGTAAAGGTTAAAAAAGGGTGGTCAGATGATAGCCGCTCAGTCACCCGGCTGGGATACAGTGACTAGGAAAACTCACGGCTAGAACCGGTATGCGCATCAAAGGAGAGCCAGGATTTATTCTTCATCGCAGACCGTTTTCGGAGTCCAGCTTGTTGCTGGATATCTTCTCGAGGCGGTATGGGCGCATTACCGCGATCGCAAAAGGAGCCCGTAGGCAAAAATCCCAATATCGCGGCATGATTCGCCCTTTTGCCTTAACCACGCTGGGATGGTCCGGAAAAGGAGAGGTCAAAACTCTTACCCAATGCGAGTGGGCAGGGCCAGATTTCGGATTACGGGGACCCAATCTTTTTTGCGGTTACTATTTGAGTGAGTTGCTGATCAAGTTCTTGCAGCGGTACGATCCGCATGAGCGTTTATTTGATCAGTATCTCAAGAGTCTTGTTCATCTTGGCGTTGATGACGAATCTCAGTCCACCCTTCGCCTGTTCGAGAAGGTGTTGCTTCGCGAGGCCGGCTATGGATTGCGACTGGATAAAGATCATGACACTGGACAACCGATCAAATCCGATTCGAGCTATCATTATCGTCCGGGCCTTGGCGCTTTTGTGAACCAGGGCAACGAGGCAGGAGGTGTTATCGTTCACGGATCATCTCTTATTGCGTTAAGAGACGAACTACACTTCGACGCGACGATCCTCCGCGAATTAAAACAGTTACATCGGGTAATTTTTCAGAGCCTGCTCGACGGTCGATCTTTAATTACGCGTCAAATTTTCTCTCAGATTTACCAAACTGAAAAATTACCCTCATCTGCGGAAGCGCTCAAATAAAAGGATAACTTATGGACCTAGGAGTAAATATTGATCATGTCGCAACTTTGCGTCAGGCGCGAGGCACGTCGTATCCCGACCCAGTAGCGGCTGCCCTTATTTGCGAAGCCAATGGCGCAGACTTGATTACGTTGCATCTGCGTGAGGATCGTAGGCATATCGCCGATCACGACGTGGTTCGAATGCGACAAGCAATTTCAACCCGAATGAATCTGGAGATGGCCGTAACGGATGAAATGCAAGCGATCGCCCTGGACCTTAGACCTGAGGATGTGTGTTTAGTTCCCGAGAAGCGTCAGGAGATTACTACTGAAGGCGGGTTGGAGGTATACGAGCAGTACGAGAAGGTCGCACCATTTGTCAGTCGGCTCGAACAAGCCGGTATAAAAGTTTCTCTTTTCATCGATCCCGACGAGAAGCAGATTGACGCAAGCAGGCGCCTAGGCGTATCTGCAATTGAATTGCACACCGGCGCGTTCGCAGACGCAAAAGATCAGTCAGAACGCGAGCGTCAACTCGAAAGGATTACAACCGCTGTGTTGATTGGTGAGGCGGCTGGACTTCGGGTGAATGCGGGCCACGGACTGAACTACAAAAACGTAGAGCCTATTGCCCGTATCAAAGGCATCCAAGAGCTTAATATCGGACATGCAATTATTGCGGAGGCGGTGTTTGAAGGGTTGGGGCCCGCGGTCCGTAGAATGCGCGAATTAATAAATAACCCGGGTGAAAAATAACGATCTATTTCTTGCGCGGTGCAAAACCCTCTGGAACCGCGCCTAGGTCGCCTTCGCCAAATAAGAAGCCCAGCATATGCTGTTTTAAAAGTTCTATCGCCTGTGGGTCCGCGCTGCTTAATTGATTCTCGTTGATGATTAGTACCTGGCGTTCAAGCCATTTGGTCCAACCTTCTGCCGATACCGATTCATAAATACGTTGCCCTAACTCACCAGGGTAGGGTGGTGCCGACAAACCGTCTGCATCCTCTTTAAGTACGGTGCATTTGACAGTACGCATGATAAGATTCCCCTACGGAAAAAATTTAACCCAAAGGGTTGAAAGCCTAATTTAACGTCTAAGCCCATTTTAACCTGATTTTAAAGGTATTAAATATGAATATGAACATTAACCAAAGCGAGAATCAAGGCGTGACGGTAACGCCACCGGCAAAGGAAAAAATTGCGGAGCTTTTATCGGGCGCCGATCAGAGCCAATCTGCCGTTCGGGTTTTTGTTTCTGGTGGCGGCTGTGGCGGGATGAATTACGGGATGACTTTTGCCGAATCAGTGGAAGAAACAGACCGCTTGATTCAGGATAACTCTGGATGTTCAATTGCGATCGATCCGGTCGCGCTTGCTTATCTGGAGGGTGCAGAGATCGATTTTCAGGATGATGGCGTTAGCGCGACATTCGTATTCAATAATGTCTTCAAGGCGGTGGGCGGCAGTGGCGCCTGCGGTGGATGCGGTGGTGCACATTGATATCCCAACCTTGAATGAACGACCGTCGAGGTAGCGATTCGTTGCAGATTCGGTCAAATTCCGTAAAAATCTTTATTTAGAGACATCGATGAGATCACGGTCAGTGGGGTCGCTTGCTGTTTCTGCGATTGGACTGGGTTGCATGAATATGTCGAGCGGTTATGGGCGCGGCGATGATCATGTCTCAAGACGCCTTTTGAATGAGGCGCTTGACGTTGGCTACACGTTTTTTGACACCGCAACGTTATATGGTGGCGGGCACAACGAGACACTCGTTGGTGATGCTTTAGGCGCTCGGCGATCAGAATTTGTGCTCGCGAGTAAATGCGGGCTCAGTGAAGCGAATGGGAAAAGCACGATCGATGGTCGTCCAGAGACATTGCGAGTCCAGTGTGAGAAAAGCCTAAAACGTTTAAAAACCGATGTCATTGATCTTTATTATCTCCATCGAGTGGACCCGAACGTACCGGTAGAGGATAGCGTTGGCGAGCTTGGACGCCTGGTGACCGATGGTAAAGTGCGAGAGATCGGTTTATCTGAAGTTTCGGTCGACACTTTGACGCGTGCTCACAATGTTCATCCGGTAGCGGCAGTTCAATCGGAGTTCTCGTTGTGGTCAAGAACGCCTGAGTTTGGCGTGCTTGATACGTGCAGGAAATTCGAGATAGCATTTGTCGCATTCTCTCCCTTAGGCAGGCAGTTTTTAACGGGTAAAGCAGTCGACGTTAGCCAGCTATCTCCGGATGACATTCGGGCAACGGCTGCCCGGCCGCGTTTTGAGCCGGACGTTTTCGCCCAAAACACAAAACTGCTGACGCCGTTCGGCGAAATTGCTAAATCGCTAGATCTCACCATGGCACAGCTTTCATTGGCTTGGCTACTGGCTTACCCCAAAGCATCTGATAACCTCTGTTTGATTCCGATTCCAGGGACTAAACATATTGAATTTATGAATGAGAACTGGGGTGCTGTGAATGCAACGATGTCATCCGAAGTTTTCGACACGCTTGATAATTTGATTAACGAAAAAACGGTGGAAGGTAATCGTTATTCTGATGCCCGAATGATTGATACCGATTCCGAACGGGATCGCCTCCGCTAGGTTCTATACTTGCACCTTTATCGATACTCTGGTCCCCGGATGTCGCAGTCAGCATCCGTGGGCGGGTATATAAAAAAGCGTCACAGTTTTGACACCTAGCGTGCTGCTGATTGCGCCGGATCGAAGTTACCGAACGGGCAGCTATATAAAAGCGGCAAATAGACTCGGGATTCCTCTGAGAGTGGCCTCGTGGGGTACTGCGGATCTTCCGTCCTCCGGCCTAGATCTGCGAATTGATAGTGCTTGTGATACCGAATCATTGAAGATTATTAGCGAACTTAATGACCGAAGCTTGATTAAAGCCGTTATTCCCACCGATGATGTCACCGTAGATCTCGCCCGGAAAGTAGGCGAGATGTTAATGCTTCCGATTAACTCAGAAATGGCAGTACAAGTATCGACAAATAAGCTAGCATTTCGGGAGTTTTGTCGGGATCATGACTTTCGAACTCCAAACTTTCAACTCTCCTCGGCTGATCTCAATTACGAGAGGGTCGCATTTCCTTGTGTCGCAAAACCGTTAACCCTCTCGGGTAGTCGCGGGGTGATCCGCTGTGACAACCGTGGGGAACTTCAGGCAGCTATTGATCGAATTGGAAACTTACTGCAAGAGGAACAAAAAGGGCCGGTCGGGAAAATATTGGTTGAAGATTTTATTGCAGGCGATGAATATTCTGTCGATGCGATTGTTTCCAATAGTGTCCTTGAGATTTTGGCGATCTTTGAAAAGCCGGATCCTCTCTATGGCCCCTTTTTCGAGGAAACGATTTATGTCACACCGCCACGAATTTCTACAAAACTGGTTGAGCAAATCGAGAATGAATTGCAAACCGTTTGTGATGCGATTGGCCTGAGTGAAGGACCAATTCATGTGGAGCTTCGGGTGCAAAATCATGAGATCTGGTTTCTGGAATTGGCCAGCCGGACAATTGGTGGTCGATGCGGGAGAATCATCGAGTATCAATCTGGGGTCCCGTTGGAGGAGTTGGTCTTGATTAATGCATTACGACTGCCGAGACCTCAAAAAAACAAATTAAGTGCGAGCGGCGTGATGATGATTCCGGTCACTCAGGAAGGGGTGTTACGTCGTGTTGAGGGCATCAATAAGGCGCGTGCAGTAGAAGGTGTCGTCGACGTTGAAATTGACTGTCGCGAAGGCGAAATATTGCGCGCCTGGCCGGAAGGCGGATCTTATCCCGGCTTCATTTTTGCAGCTGCGGAGTCAACGGATACGGTGGAATACGCCTTGAGAGCGTCTTATGAGTGCCTGAAGTTCGTCACGGCACCCATATTTCGATCAAAATGTTAAAAATGCCAACAATTGGGGAATAACGATGTAAAGCGGGTTCTGGCCACATTAATTTCAGCGGAGCGATAGGGTAGCAAATCCGAGACCCTGCTTTTACAGATGTGCCGCTGCAGTTACCTCTTAAAAATAACCCGAGTGGGTGAATTCCACTTTTCTTGTAAAACCGCATGTGTCACTATTCATCCATCCCAAGGGTTGTTGTATCAGTTTTGGGAACAAGTCTTTAAACAATTGGAGGTTTTCTAATGAGAAAATTACTTATCGCGCTTTTTTCCGGCGCGATGTTGACTGCGACTGCGTCCGCTGAGGACGTAAAAATCGGGATTATTTTGGGTTTTACAGGCCCGATTGAATCCCTGACACCAGATATGGCCGCTGGCGCTGAACTTGCTATTGCCGAAGTCAATGGGGGTGGAAAATTTATGGGTGGCTCAAAAGTCACCGGGATCCGGGGTGATTCGACTTGTGTCGACTCGGCCGCGGCTCAAGCTACCGCAGAGCGGCTTGTGACTTCTGACAAAGTTAATGCGATTATGGGCGCCGACTGCTCCGGTGTGACGGGCGCGATCCTCGCCAATGTTGCAATGGCAAATGGCGTGGTCATGATCTCGCCATCGGCGACTTCACCCGGCCTATCAACAGCTGAGGATAACGGTCTTTTCTTTCGGACTGCGCCGTCGGACGCTCGTCAGGGTCAAGTGGTCGCCGAGATTCTTAAGGACCGAGGCTTTATGAATGCCGCGATTACCTATACCAACAATGATTACGGTAAAGGCTTGGCTGATAGTATCGAAAGCAACTTTAAAGCGGTCGGCGGCACGGTGACGATTAACACCTCGCATGAAGAAGGCAAAGGTGACTACAGTGCTGAGGTGGCAGCGCTCGCGCAAGCTGGCGGCGACATTCTCATAGTAGCAGGGTATCTTGATCAAGGGGGTAAGGCAATTATTCAAAGCTCTTTAGATACAGGTGCTTTTGATATCTTCTACTTACCTGATGGCATGATCGGTGATTCGCTGCCAGCGGCAATTGGCGACGGACTTAACGGGTCGATCGGTGATGTGCCAGGTACTGATAGCCCGGGTGCCGCCATGTTTGTTGAATTAGCCGCGAAGGCAGGGTTTAAAGGGGACGGGCCGTTCTCGCCTGAATCCTATGATGCAGCAGCGTTAATTATGCTTGCCATGCAGGCCGCGGGTTCAACCAACAGCCAGGATTTTAAATCGAAGGTTATGGACGTCGCTAACGCTCCGGGAAAGAAAGTATTCCCGGGCGACTTATCAGCCGCACTTGAATACATTGCGGCTGGCGGTGAGGTGGATTACGTTGGAGCCTCAGCGGTTGAATTAATCGGACCAGGCGAATCGGCTGGGAGTTACCGTGAGATTCTTGTGGATGGCGGTAAGAATACAACTGTAGGCTTCCGCTAGCCTCAGATAACTTGGCCCGGGCAATTTGCCCGGGCTTTTTTTTTGGAATCCATCTTTGCTAGAAGTACATCATCTTTCAAAATTCTTTGGCGGGATTCATGCCGTTGATGATGCTTCGCTAACGATTGAGCAAGGGAGTATCACCGGCTTAATTGGCCCCAATGGCGCGGGTAAAACAACGCTATTCAATGTCATTTCAGGACTTTACCGGCCGGATGCGGGTCAGGTCTATTTCGACGGACAGAATATCACCGGAAAAGCACCACACGAGCTTTTTGATGAGGGTATCTTGCGGACGTTTCAAATCGCACATGAATTCTCTACCCTGAGTGTCCGCGAAAACCTCATGGTGGTGCCGGGCGGTCAATCAGGAGAACGTTTAATCGACACTTGGCTACGACCGTCGAATGTTGCTCTTCAGGAATTGCAAAATCAAGAGCGAGCGGATGAGGTAATTGATTTTCTTCAACTTACTGCAGTAGCAAATGAACTGGCCGGTAATCTATCGGGCGGTCAAAAAAAATTGCTTGAGCTCGGCAGGACGATGATGGCCAAGCCCAAGATTGTGTTTCTCGATGAGGTCGGGGCGGGAGTGAATCGAACGCTTTTGAAGACGATTGGCGACTCAATTATTCGTCTAAACCAAGAGCGTGGCTACACTTTTTGCATGATTGAACATGATATGGAATTCATTAAGCGATTGTGTGATCCGGTTATCGTCATGGCTTCAGGAAGTGTTCTGGCACGAGGGACACCTGATGAAGTTATGAATAATGACGCAGTGATCGAAGCCTATCTAGGTACCGGCAGAAAGCACCAGAGATAACGATGAGATGAGCTTATTAGAAGGTCAGGCCATGTTCGGCGGGTACGGCGCCGCTGACATACTCCAGGATTGCACCATTGCAATCGACAGAGGCGAGGTCGTGGTGGTTGTGGGCCCAAACGGTGCGGGCAAATCGACGGCAATGAAAGCGCTGTTTGGAATGTTGGATCTTCGCAAGGGTTCGGTATTTTTCAATGGAGACGAGATCACGTCGATGTTGCCCCAAGAGCGCGTTAGGCTCGGGATGGGGTTTGTTCCCCAAAATTCAAACGTGTTCACGTCGATGACGGTCGAAGAGAATCTGGAAATGGGTGCATTCATTCGACGCGATGATTACTCGGAGTCGATCGCTCAGGTTTTTCGCTTATTTCCGGCGCTCGAGGAAAAACGCAGCCAGCCGGCCGGTGAATTGTCAGGTGGTCAACGACAACAGGTGGCGGTAGGCCGGGCCTTGATGACTAACCCCGCTGTGCTAATGCTTGATGAGCCAACGGCGGGTGTGTCGCCAATCGTCATGGACGAGCTATTCGATCGCATCCTCGAGGTAGCTAAGACAGGGATTGCGGTCATGATGGTGGAGCAAAATGCTCGCCAGGCGCTTGAGATCGCGGATCGTGGGTATGTGCTCGTCCAAGGCCAGAACCGGTATAGCGACACGGGTGCTGCACTGCTTGCTGATAAAAATGTCCGAAAAGCATTTTTGGGAGGATGACGTTTGATCGACATCCTTAATGCGCTCGCGCTGTTGGCAAACTTTGTGATTGTTCCAGCTCTTGCTTACGGTAGCCAACTCGCCCTTGGCGCCCTCGGTGTAACCATGATTTATGCCGTCCTGCGATTTTCGAACTTTGCTCATGGAGAGACGATGTCCTTTGGCGCCATGATCTCCGTTCTTTCGACTTGGGGACTTCAAGAAGCCGGCATCACCATTGGTTCATTGCCCACAGCGCTGTTGGCGCTGCCGATCAGTATTGTTGCGACGGTCTGTGTTTGCCTGCTTTCTGATCGGCTCATTTATCGCTATTACCGGACCCAAAAAGCGGCGCCGGTGACCTACTTAATTATTTCGGTCGGTGTACTGTTTATCTTGAGCGGGGTGATTCGTTTCATTATCGGGCCAAAAGATCAGATTTTTGCCGATGGTCAGCGGTTTATTCTCAAGGCTCGCGCATTTAAAGAGATGACCGGCCTTGATCAAGGTCTCGCTATTAAAACGACTCAAGGAGTGACGGTTATTACGGCTGTTGTTATCGTGGCGCTATTGTTTTGGTTCCTGAATCAAACACGGACGGGCAAGTCAATGCGGGCGTATTCGGACAACGAGGAGCTTGCGTTACTCTCGGGAATCAATCCTGCCCGAGTCGTCATGATTACATGGATTATTACCGGAGCATTGGCAGCGATCGCGGGCACGCTTTATGGTCTGGATAAAGGCTACAAACCGTTTACTTATCTTGGCCTGGTGCTACCAATCTTTTCCGCGGCAATTGTCGGGGGGGTGGGTAATCCGGTAGGCGCAATTTTTGGGGGTTTTGTCATCGCCTTTTCGGAAATGTTGCTGACCTTCGCCTACAAGCGCGTAATTGCCTATCTGACTCCCGGCGAATGGGTTCCTGATGGACTCATGCAGTTGTTGGCCACAGATTATAAGCTCGCGGTTTCTTTTGTGATTCTAGTAATCGTTCTTTTGATCAAGCCAACAGGCATGTTTAGCGGGAAAACCCTATGACCGAGCGGTTGCGTAATTCACTTTTGTTTGCGGGGATGGCTGCGCTTTTGGTGGCGGTTGGGGTTTTTCAAAGTGCAAACCTGGCGCTTGCGATCCTGAATTTATGCTTGATATCAGCGATTATGGCGCTAGGCGTCAACATCCAATGGGGCTATGCCGGCCTGTTTAATGCTGGCGTAATGGGATTTACCGCGCTCGGGGGATTAGCGGCCGTGATTATTTCAGTCCCGCCCGTTACTGAGGCCTGGGTTGCCGGTGGTCTTCGTGCTGTTTCAGGGCTTGTTTTGGGAGTACTGACGATCGCGCTCGGCATCCTGACCTGGAAAAAACTTTCACTTGGCAAGACGGCCCGGGGCTGGACTTCGGCATTAATCATAGTGACAGGCGTTATCGCTATGCGGTGGGTGGTCGATCCCGCAGTCGAAGCGATTGAGGCAGTTGAACCCGCTAAAACCGGTTTTTTGGGAGGGTTTGGTCTACCGATTATGTTCGCTTGGATGGCCGGAGGCGCGTTGGCCGCGTTGGCCGCGTGGGCAATCGGTAAGATTTCGTTAGGACTGCGTTCCGATTATTTAGCGATTGCGACGCTTGGTATTTCTGAAATCATTATTTACGTTCTAAAAAATGAAGATTGGTTAGCGCGTGGTGTCAAAAATGTAAACGGTTTACCGCGACCGGTTCCCTATGAGATTGAACTTCAGGCAACGCTTTGGGTTCAGAACTTGGCATCACGGCTTGATATTAATCTGATTGAACTATCCTCAATTATTGTGAAGCTTTGTTACGCCGGATTATTTGTTGTGGTGCTTGCGCTGATCTACTGGCTGTCTGAACGCGCGTTACGTTCTCCTTGGGGTCGTATGATGCGTGCGATTCGGGATAATGAAACAGCGGCAGGCGCGATGGGCAAGAACGTAACATCCCGGCATCTTCAGGTGTTCATCCTGGGGTCGGCTGTGATTGGAATTGCCGGCGCGATGCTCACGACCTTGGACGGTATTTTTACCCCATCGACCTATCAACCCCTGAGGTTTACATTTCTGGTTTGGGTGATGGTCATCGTCGGCGGCTCAGGCAATAATCTGGGATCTATCCTCGGCGGTTTTGTGATTTGGTTCTTCTGGATTGAAGCAGAACCATTAGGTCTTGGTCTGATCAATTTTTTCACATCGTCAATGGCTGAAGATAGTGCGCTCAGAATTCACTTACTCCAAAACGCGGCCTATACGCGTTACATTACAATGGGTGTGGTGTTGTTACTTGTGCTCCGATTTTCACCCCGAGGCTTGATCCCGGAGCGAAATCGTTAGCCTGAGATGGCTTACACCGTTTCGAGCGACTCAAATAGTTCGGCGGCCTCCGCTTCGGTCATGGGAAGCACCGGATCTCTGCAATCGCCCACGTCGAATCCTCTATGATTTGCCGCAGCCTTAACCGCCGCGTTATAGACATGTGACCAAACAAAAAGCTGGGAGCCGATGAGTTTTTTCCACAACGCCGCGCCTGCCGATAAGTCGCCTTCGCGAACCATCCGAAAGAGTGCGACCGCCTCGTCGGGTATAAAATTAATTGATCCCCAAACGCAGCCTACGCAACCGGCCACGAGGGCTTGATAAGTAATGGGATCGCCTCCGTTAAATACTTTTCCACCGGTTTGGATCAGTTCCTGAATCCGAATGAAGTCCCCGGTGCTATCTTTGATGTATTCAATACCCTCGATTTCTAAAAGTGCAGCGAACATCTCAGGGGTCACGTCAAATCCTGAGTGAACCGGAATGTTGTACACCATAAGCGGTGCTGAACAGCATTTTGCAACCGCTTCATAATGGGACATGACACCTCGTGCGTCCGGCCCTTCAAAGTAGGGTGGAAGAACCATTACCGCATCGGCTCCGTGATCAGCCGCATGCTGGGTGGTATTTATGGTGTCAGCTAAATAGATCGCTGAAGTTTGCGCAATCATTTTTGCTTTGCCTTGAATATGCTTGCCGGTAATTTCAATAAGGCGTTTTTTCTCATCAGAGCTAAGATATGCAAACTCACCGGTGCCGCCGCAGGGCAGGATAATATCGACTTTAGCGTCGAGCATTCTATCGATATGCGCGAGATAGCGCCCCTCGTCGATACTCGCACCGGATTGGTCAAATACGGTGCAGACCGGTACACAGACTCCGGATAGATCAGACATGATTAACCTCGTTTTAAATGGTAATTTGGGTTTGGTTTAGTGATAGTCTAGATTTCAAATTGTCGAGATGCTAGTCGTTCGTTACCATGTTGAAATTTCAGGGAGAATCCATGACGTCAGAGAAGATTGCAATTGTGACAGCAGGGGGCGGGGGTATTGGAGAAGGTGTTTGTCGAGAACTGAAAAACAGTGGCTATCGGCTTACCATCATGTCTCGAAGCGAGTCTTGCGAGAAGCTCGCCGAGGAGTTGGGAGGTATCGGTGTCCGAGGTTCGGTTACTGATCCAGGAGATCTTGAGAACGTAGTAAGCACTACAATGAAAAAATTCGGGCGGATTGATGCTGTCGTCAATCACACCGCTCATCCACCCAAAGGGGAACTGCTGGAGATAGACGATGAAGCGTGGCATTCCGGCTTGGATGTTCTTATTCTGAATGTCGTTCGAATGGCTCGTCTGGTGACACCCCATATGCTCGAGCAAGGCCATGGTGCCTGGGTAAATATCTCCACTTTTGCGGCTTTTGAGCCTGAGCAATCACTCCCGGTTTCGTGCACGCTAAGAGCCGGGCTATCAGCCTTTGCAAAACTGTATGCGGACCGTTATGCAGCATCGAACATACGAATGAATAACGTCTTGCCCGGATATATCGATAGCCTGGATCATGCAGAGTCTACGAAAGAGAGAATTCCGTTGGGACGGATTGGCACGGTCCAAGAAATTGCCCAGACCACGCGCTTTCTGATTTCCGACGAGGCGGGCTATATCACCGGACAAAATCTAATAGTCGACGGGGGAATTACCCGCCATTTGTGAGCGCAGGGTCAGAAAATTTGGCTCCCCGAGCTGGACTCGAACCAGCGACATATGGATTAACAGTCCACGGTCTACCGACTGAACTACCGGAGATTATTTTTACCGATAACTAGTTTTGATCCAGTAAAAATGAGTATCTGCTCATATGTTCAGGCGCGACGAGAATCAAAGACTCGCGACCGTCTGAATAGTCTGTCTCGATCAAAACCTGATAATCAGAGAAACCGTAGGCTTGCCAGATGCGCGACCCTGGCCCCCAATCGATTCCTTTATGGAACCCTTTTTTAACCTCAATAAGGGGTCGACTATGCTTGATAAATTCGCTAAGTTTCCTGTTGTTTTCTGGATAAAGTTGAATAATTCTCGGCGTCAAAAAGGTAACTTTATGGCCATTTGATGATTCCGGAATGTATCGATTTTCCTTCGCACCGTAACTCCTGTAGTGATTCATTCCCCATTCACGCTTCGATATTCTACCGGAGCTAGCTTTGTAGGCAGCAAACAGATCTGGGTGTATATCAACATAAGATTCATACATGCCGCTCTGCGACAACAAAGAGCTAAGATATGCATCCTCAGAGAAAGTAATCAGCGTGACATCAGGGTAGCGCTCCTCGACCCCAGACAAAAATTGTCCTAACTGATTTAATCGAGTAACGTAATCGGCTATTGAACCCGATACTCTATTTGTTTGCGAAAATTTGTTAGACAGCTGCATCCCCTCTAGGGTTGGAAATTCTATCGGGGAAATAGGGAAGGTTCCTACTGCCTCTGTGAGTCGGTGATGTACGTCCTTGCCGAAAACGATCATTGAAAATAGAACTAAAAGTATGGCCGAACATTGACTAGGTAAACGCATATGACGAAATCCTAGGTATGTCCCAGCAACTGCAACACCGATCATCGGTGAAGCACCCCAGTAAATTTGCCATAGTCCCGAGATCGGGAAGTATTGGTGCCAGGATCCAAAAGAAAGAAGACACAGCGCAAGGAGCGAACGCGATCTAACTGTCTGTTTGTGCTTCCTTGCAAGTCCTATGCCTAATATGAAAAGAATAGCGATGTTTACCGCTGGAAGGCCTCGCCAAATATTAGATTCGATCCCACCATGTATCCGACCGGGGTTTGGAAAAAGGTAGCGAACAACACGCTGGAAGATCGACCCCTTTTCAGACTCCTGACCGGCAAACGAGCTTGCGCCTTGTATTGATTGCTTCCACCAATCAAGCAATGCATCATCGATAAACAACCAACTAAAAATCACTGCATTGAAGAACAGAAACCCGCAAACATAACTGAGGGCCTGCACTATCGTTGTTCTTCTAGAGGTCGACCGGTCGAGATAGCAGAATAGAAATAATGAAAACATGACCGGAAATAGAATGCCTGTGGGCTGTCTTGTCCAAAAACTTGCTGCAAAACATAGGCCGGCCGCAAAACAATACCCCCAAGCCATCGACTTCAACGAGCCGAAGTTAACGCCTTTTATTAATAACCAAGTGCCTAGAACTGCGAAAAACAATGCATAAATAGATGACCAAGGCAAAAAAGTTTGAGTAAAAAATGGGGCTAGGCATATCCACAGCACAACGGCTAAGACTGCGATAGATGTGGGGACTATTTCGCGGACAATCAGATAAAAGAATGCACTTGTTAGGCTAAGAAAAATCGCCGCTTCGTAACGAACTACTAGGAGAGATTTTCCAAACACCGCAATCGCCGCTGCTTGAAGGTAGGTTGTTAAGGCTCCATACTGGCTGAAGGTCTCTCGGAAAAGGCTCAAACCTGCAGCGACATCGGAGGCCGGTTTGAACAAGATTCCGTCATGATGCCAATTTGGATCCAGACGCGCAAAATATCCGGATACCAAAAGTGTCCCCAGGAAAAACAAGGAACTGAAAAAATACTTTGACTGCGATTGGGACAACTTCATGACGAATCGGTGTTGCATGAAGTCTTTGCGCTTTTATAATCGATATAGATTAGCGGTTGAATTAGCCAGCCGTAATCTGTTTTTAAATTTCCAGCGCTGGCCAAATGAGTCAGAAGATATCTAGCTGTGTCAAACAATGTAACGAACGGGTGACACCCAATTATTTCCTCTTTAGAAGTGGCTCCCCGAGCTGGACTCGAACCAGCGACATATGGATTAACAGTCCACCGTTCTACCAACTGAACTATCGGGGAATACAAGGGGGCGCAATGCTAATAGCACTCTTGTCGCGGGTCAAGGTCAGATTACTCGCAGCGTACTTTTTCACCATCGGGAGAATCTGAGGAGATTCGAGCGCGACCGGTCCGGTGGACCACGACCGCGATACCATACTCGCGGTTTTCATCGCAGATCGCAAAATGACCGTTGGGCCAGAGATCACCAAACGGCTTAAATCGGACCCAAAAAGGGGTTCGCCACCGAATAATGAGACGTTTGATAGGGGTTTGTTGGCTGAGCACGGTCTCGCCAGATTCAAATTTTGAATTCCGGTTGATGTCTACGAAGCTAAACCACCCGATTGACCAGTCGATTTGGCTCTCACATCCTGTTTGTGGGCTTCCGGGGCACAAAATAACGACCGCGCTGGCGTTCACGGCATAACCACGAGCCTCGTAGAGACTCTCGAATATTCTTGTCGACGCGACCTCTGTTCTTTTTGCGATAATCACGTTGGTAAATTTTGGGAAACCCGTCAGCATTACGGTTGCAATGATCGCCAGTGTGATCAAGCATTCGATCGTGGAAAACCCGCTCAACGCATTTAGTGGACGCATTGGGTGCCCCGATTTTGGTTGATCGCTAATCACAGGTGCTCATTTGAGTCGTCCCGTCAATTAATTACAGTGAACTTCTCCACAATAATATGAAGCGCGAATTTATTCTTGAGAGCAATTTTGATCCTGCGGGAGATCAGCCAGAGGCGATAGAACGCATTCTTGATGGTGTTGAATCCGGAGAAGCATTCCAGACGTTGCTCGGTGTAACAGGCTCCGGCAAAACCTTTACGATGGCCCACGTTATTGCACGATTAGGCCAACCTGCGCTTGTGTTGGCGCCAAATAAGACTCTGGCAGCACAGTTGTATTCCGAGATGCGAGAATTTTTCCCGCGAAATGCCGTTGAATATTTTGTGTCTTATTACGATTACTATCAGCCGGAGGCGTATGTGCCGGCTAGTGATACCTATATTGAGAAAGACGCTTCGATAAACGAACACATCGACCAAATGCGTTTATCGGCAACCAAGGCAATTCTCGAACGCCAAGATGTGGTGATTGTGGCGACGGTGTCCGCAATCTATGGTCTCGGAGATCCCGCGGCATACCATGGCATGATTTTGCACCTGAGGGAGGGCGCAGAATCAGGACAACGCGAGATTCTTCGTCGCCTGGCTGAACTTCAATACACCCGCAACGAGATTGATTTAAGGCGCGGTAACTTTCGAGTTCGCGGTGATGTGATCGATATTTTTCCCGCAGAGTCCGAAAGATTCGCCGTGCGAGTGGAGCTTTTCGGAGATCAGATTGAGCGGCTGTCGAGGTTTGATCCGTTAACTGGAGAAACCAATGAGAATTTGACGCGCTTTACGATCTATCCCAAAAGTCATTACGTTACCCCGCGCGACAAAATACTCGACGCCATAGGCCAGATCAGAGAAGAGTTAAAGGTCCGGCTTAAGTTTCTGCGTGAAAACGACAAGCTGGTGGAAGCCCAGCGCCTTGAGCAACGGACCAAGTATGATCTTGAAATGATGCAGGAACTCGGTTACTGCGCGGGGATTGAAAATTATTCCCGGTTCCTGTCAGGGAGAAACCCGGGTGAAGCGCCACCGACCCTGATCGACTATCTGCCGGCCAACTCGTTAATGATTATCGATGAGAGTCACGTGACGATTCCCCAATTGGGTGCGATGTTCAAGGGAGATCGCTCGCGAAAAGAAAATCTTGTTGAGTATGGCTTTCGACTTCCCTCGGCTCTTGATAATCGCCCGCTTCGGTTCGACGAGTTTGAATCCCTCATGCCCCGGACCGTGTTTGTTTCTGCAACACCTTCAGATTATGAAAAGACTCATAGTTCAAGCGTCATCGAACAAGTTGTACGCCCGACAGGGCTGGTCGATCCGGAAATCGAAGTGCGACCGGTTGCGACTCAAGTCGATGACCTGATGTCAGAAGCCAGGGAGCGTGCGGCACGGGGCGAGAGAGTTTTGGTGACCACGCTCACCAAGCGTATGTCGGAAGACCTTACCGATTATTTAAACGATCACGATATTAAGGTTCGTTATCTTCACTCGGATATTGATACGGTCGAACGGGTAGAAATCCTCTCTGATTTACGCAAGGGGACCTTTGATGTTTTGGTCGGAATCAATTTATTAAGAGAGGGTCTTGATCTGCCCGAGGTGTCATTGGTTGCTATTCTGGATGCGGACAAGGAGGGTTTCCTGCGATCAACGCGCTCGTTAATCCAGACTATTGGCCGGGCCGCAAGAAATATCAACGGAAAAGCGATTCTCTATGCAGAGCGGATTACAGACTCCATGAAACGCGCGATCGATGAAACCGACCGGCGCCGAGAAAAGCAGCAGTTGTTTAATGAACTCAATAACATCACTCCAAAATCGGTACAAAAGCCTATTAACGAGATGATCGAAGGCGTCGTTTCCGATCCCAAGTCTCGAACAAAACCGGGATCGAAAACTCAAAGGAATGAGACGGACATTGATTCTGTAGTCGTTGATTTATCCACAGAGGAATTTAAAAAACGCATCAAAGCATTGGAAGAGCAGATGTATTCACTGGCTCGCGATCTTGAATTCGAAAAAGCGGCTCAGATGCGAGATGAGATCGGCAAGCTCAAGGAGGCGCATTTTGGAATGTCAACAAAGGCGGCTTAGGGTTTAATAAGAGACGTTAAGACCCCGAAGTGATGAATCTTTTAGATCAATTTATCGGCACCACTTCTCTCCACGCAAAAATGTCGTAGAATCTCGATTACAGGCGCGTAGCTCAGTGGTAGAGCACCACCTTGACATGGTGGTGGTCGGTGGTTCGATCCCACTCGCGCCTACCAAAACCTCGGTAAAAATAGAGTCTCTTCGGAGGCTCTTTTTTTGGTTTGCCTAAAAAGTCAGATTTGGACGCCGTTTGTCCTTAAGTTTTCAAATGCTTACTCCTGCAACCGCCTTATGGAGTTGCTTGGTTTCTTTCATCTTATTCATCTTATCCATCTCGATCCCATCGTATTTCTTAAGTCGCCTTGATTTTTTTGGACTGCCGGGGTTTTTGTTTGATCGCCGGTTTGGTATCGTCCCCCAATGGTTTCTTTTTAACTTAATTCGGAGAATTTTATGTTCAGCCGTTCTTTTATGACAATTTGCTCTTTAGCTCTGCTTTTCACCGGAAACGTTTTCGCAGAGACCCGAGTGACCTATAAATCTGCGAAATCGACCTCTTCTTATTACCAAATGGCGGTGCAAATCGCTGAGGCCATGAAAGCCGGGTCTGACGGAAGCATTATCGTTACGGTCGAGGAGAGCCAGGGATCGGTTCAAAACGTTATGGAAGTAAAGGCGCGAGGGGGTGACTACGTGTTTACCACGCCGCCGGTACTGGTTCGCTTGGCCCAGGGCGGCAAGGCGATGTTTAAGGACAAGAGTGATCCAAAATTTGATGAGATTCGGGCGCTTTTCCCGATTCCATCTCTCACGATGCATTTTGTGATGAGCAATAAAAGTGGCGTCACGGACTTTTCCGGAATGGAAGGTAAGACCATTTTGCTGGGTAAAGGTTCGTTTGGAGCAAAAGAGGGCGCTAAGTACATCAAGCTTTTTGGCTTGGAAGGCAAAGTGGAACTGGCGGATGCAGAACTCTCAAACGCCGTGTCTGCTCTTAAGAATGGGCAGATTGATGGCTTTGTGACAGCCGGTTCTTTTCCGGCGCCAAATGTTATTGAGGCCGCCGCATCTGTTGGCGTCACCGTGCTGTCATTATCTGACGATGCGATTGCCAAAACAAAACGCACAAAACTTGTTATCCCGGCAGACACCTACGCGGGGCAAAGCAGTGATATCGTGACCACATCGCTGCCGGTTGTGGCCTACACGACAACCCAGATGGACGATAAGACCGCCTACGAGCTTACAAAAACATACTGGGAACAGAAAAAGAAAATGGGTGCAGGAGCCGCCTGGTGGGATGGCGTCAATGAGGGTTTGATGGCAAATATTACCGGCAAAATTCATACAGGCGCCGCAATTTTTTACGATGAAATTGGCGTTTCGCTAACGGACGCCCAGCGCTAGACTCTTTCTGTACAAACCAAGAATGGTCGTGTCGTTGTGGCGAGGGGCGGCACTCGCGCTTGCGGCGACGACCGTTATTTTTCATGTCGCGCTCGTTTTTTCGGGGTTAACCCCAAATCTTGTTAGTCGGCCGATCCATATGGCGCTTGCATTACCCTGGGTGCTCTGTGTGGGTCAGCCATCGGGATGGCAGAGAGTGTCGGGTATCGCGCTTTGTGCGCTTGGGGTAACGGCCTGCGTCTGGGTGGCAGTAAATGAGAGCGCTCTTGCCGACCAGTATGGGTTTTTAGAAGGAAGATCGCAGCTGATTCTGTCGATCGTTTTATTGACGGTTGTTTTGGAAGCGGCTAGGCGATCGATCGGCTGGCCGCTGCCCATTGTTGCGCTTTCCGCAATCATTTATGGTTTAGCGGGACAGTACATCCCTGGAGAGTTTGGTCACGCAGGCACGCCCATTGCGAGTTTCATGGGGACATTAACCATTGCTGAAGGCGGGCTGTGGGGAAGCCTTACCGGTATATCGGTTGGGATTGTCGCGATATTCGTAATTTTGGGGGCTACCCTTAACGCAGGTGAGGCCGGTCGCGGCTTTATGAATGTTGCTTCCGCTGCAGCCGGACGCTTAAAAGGGGGAGCTGCAAAAGTATCGATTCTGGCTTCAGCATTATTTGGATCGATATCGGGTTCGGCGTCGGCGAATGTGGCATCTACGGGTGCGATCACGATGCCCGCAATGCAAAAGCTGGGTTATCCAAAACGTCTAGCAGCCGCAGTCGAAGCTGTTGCTTCTTCGGGCGGACAAATTATGCCGCCGTTAATGGGGGCAGGGGCATTCGTCATGGTTGAGCTTACGGGCACCCCGTATACCGGTGTCATGAGTGCGGCGTTATTTCCCGCAGTGCTTTACTTTATTGCGGTCTGGGTGGGAGTTAATGCCTATGCTGATCGGTATTCATTAAAGCCCGTTGCTCGCGAAGACCTCCCTGCGGTGCGAGAGGTAGCGATTACCTCTGTTTTCTTTGTTATTCCATTTTCGATCCTGATGTGGTTATTGCTAGCGGTCGGCTACACCCCGCAACGTTCTGCTGTTGTTGCAATCTTTGCCGCTTTGGCGCTTCTTTTGGTTGACAACAAACTCAAATTCTCATGGAGTGATGCCGGGCGCCGTATCGAGACATCGCTTGTCTCTGCATCGAAACAGATCGCCATGATTGCCTCAATCATTCTTTGCGCGTCTGTCGTAATCGGGGTGTTGGGAATCACCGGGCTTGGGGTCAAAATTACGTCACTAATTATGTCCGGGAGCGGAGGTGTCTTATGGCCTGCGCTTATTCTGACGGCAATCGCCTGTTTGATCCTCGGAATGGAGATTCCAACGACCGGCGCTTATGTGATTTGTGTTTCTGTCGCCGGTCCGGCGTTGATTGACCTAGGGATGGCGCCGCTGCAAGCGCATTTATTTGTATTCTGGTTTGCGTTGATTTCGACGATTACGCCACCGGTCTGTGGCGCTGTCTTTATTGCATCGGGGATGATCGGCACGAACTGGTTAAAGGTCGCGCTGACGGCCATGTCGCTAGGTGTGGGGCTTTATATCATTCCTCTGGCGTTAGCGGCTGATATCGCGCTGATTCAGATTGCAGATAGACCGATTGCGGCTATGGTGATGGCG
The DNA here is from genome assembly GCA_004212795.1 of Candidatus Thioglobus sp. Lineage (GTDB taxonomy): Bacteria > Pseudomonadota > Gammaproteobacteria > Arenicellales > UBA868 > UBA868. The sequence continues at coordinate 3,267 of SHBR01000034.1, read as the reverse complement.
CTTAGAACGGGCATCGGCTTATGGCTAATCTCGCGAGCGTTAATCTCGACAGACTCGGTTGTTCTTCGGTTCCTAATGATCGGGCTTGGCGGGTTTGTTATCTTTATTCCGGTGCCGGTGGGTTGAGCATTTGTCATCAATGGTTTCTTTTCTTGACTATAATACCCGTCGATTTGGGTTACCCGTTTGCTCGTCGTCGCATTCGCTAGAAAAAACCAGTTAAAAAATTAATAGCCCTGCGTTTAAGGTCAACTATTTCAATATGAAAATTACATTACCTGATGAAAGTGTGCGCGAATATCCCTCGCCCTTAAGTGTGGTTGAGATAGCGGCGGATATTGGTCCGGGGCTTGCCAAGGCGACCCTTGCGGGCGAAGTCGATGGCCGGCTGGTGGATGCCGCGTTTGTGATAGAGGCTGATGCGCAGCTTCGGATTATTACGGGCAAAGATGCGGAAGGACTCGAGGTCATTAGACACTCTTGCGCCCATCTTTTAGCGCAAGCCGTCAAGCAGCTTTTCCCCAACGCCCAAGTGACGATCGGCCCGGTCATCGAAGACGGGTTCTATTATGATTTTTCCTATCCCGATGGTTTTTCAGAAGGTGATCTTGAGCGTATACAGGCGCAGATGGAGTCGCTCGCCTCCGAGGGGGCGAAAGTTGAACGACTTTCGATGAGTCGAAACGACGCGATTGATTTTTTTCGGGGAATTGGCGAGGAGTACAAGGCAAAGATCATTGAAGATATTCCGGCCGAAGAAGAGTTGTCGTTGTATCGCCAGGGCGATTTCACAGATCTTTGTCGCGGTCCTCATGTGGCTAACCTGAAGCAAATCCGCGCATTTAAACTAACGAAACTTGCTGGCGCCTATTGGCGGGGCAATTCTGAAAATGAAATGCTGCAGCGAATCTACGGCACGGCTTGGCCGGACAAGAAGACGCTGGATGCCCATCTGCATCGGATCGCGGAAGCCGAAAAGCGAGATCATCGGCGAATTGGAAAAGATCTGGATCTGTTTCATTTTCAGGAAGAAGCGCCGGGTATGGTGTTTTGGCATCGTGATGGCTGGTCGCTTTATACCGCGGTTGAAGCCTACGTTCGGGAGCTTCTCTCGGAGTACGATTATCAAGAAGTCCACACGCCTCAAATGCTGGATCGCAGTCTTTGGGAGCGTTCCGGCCATTGGGATAAATTCCGAGACAATATGTTTACCACTCATGTGGATGATCGTGATTACGCCATCAAGCCGATGAACTGTCCGGGACACATCCAGCTTTTTAATCAGGGGTTGAGAAGCTACCGCGATTTGCCGATTCGGATTGCAGAATTCGGAATTGTGCATCGTAATGAACCCTCCGGCACGCTGCATGGACTAATGCGAGCTCGTCGGTTTACTCAGGATGACGCCCATGTGTTTTGCACAGAAGACCAACTTCAGGCCGAAGTATCAACCCTGATTGAACTCACCTATCGGATGTACAAAGATTTTGGATTTACAGATATTGAAGTAGCGCTGTCGACCCGACCGAAGCAAAGGGTGGGTGAGGATGCGTTATGGGATCGGGCCGAGGAGGCACTTGCAAAAGCGCTGGAGGAGAAAGATATCCCTTATACGGTTCAGCCCGGGGAAGGGGCATTTTACGGACCCAAACATGAGTTTGTACTTCGGGACTCAATCGGAAGGCGATGGCAATGTGGGACGATTCAGGTGGACTTTTCAATGCCTGGACGGTTAGATGCGACTTTTGTGGCCGAGGATGGGTCCAAGCAGGTGCCGGTGATGATTCATCGCGCTATCTTAGGCTCACTCGAGCGATTTATCGGCATTCTGATCGAAGATACCGAAGGTAAGATGCCGTTTTGGCTTGCGCCGGTTCAGGCGGTTCTGATGAATATTACCGACCGGCAGCGGGACTTTGTTGTGGAAACTGAAAAATTCCTTAAAAAACAGGGGCTCCGGATCGAAAGTGACTTGAGAAACGAGAAAATAGGCTATAAAATCCGGCACTCAACTCTTCGGCGAGTTCCCTACCTTCTGGTGGTGGGAGACAAAGAGACAGCCGAAGGTACTGTTGCCGTGCGTACGCGGGAGGGTGAAGACCTCGGAACCATTAAGGTTTCCGATTTATACCAGGAATTACTTCATCTCAACGCCAGCGCGCGGCTTTAATTTTTGGAGGATGCGGCAATAGCAGGATCAAAAGAGCAACGGCTCAATGAAGACATTACTTACGAAAAACTTCGTTTAGTAAGTGATACCGGTGAACAGTTAGGGATACTTAACGCTCAGGAAGCGCGCGCCGCTGCAGAAGAGAGGGGGTTAGATCTTGTAGAGATCGCGCCAAATGCAGATCCTCCAGTCTGTCGACTGATGGACTACGGCAAGTTTCTTTACGCTAATTCCAAAAAAAAGCAGGAGTCCAAGAAGAAGCAAAAGCAGATCACGGTCAAGGAGATAAAGTTTCGCCCCGGCACAGATGTTGGGGACTACGGAATTAAGGTTCGTCGACTGACAGAGTTTTTGGATACCGGTAACAAAGTAAAAGTAACGCTTCGGTTTAGGGGGCGCGAGATGGCGCACCAAGAGCTTGGAATGGAAATGCTCAAGCGAGTAGAAGAAGATTTAAAAGAAGTCGGCATCGTTGAACAGATGCCAAAAATGGAAGGGCGGCAGATGGTGATGGTTATTGCCCCCTTAAAACCGTAACAATTTAAAATTATCAAGATTAGGACAGCAACTATGCCTAAACTGAAAACGAACCGCGGCGCTGCAAAGCGTTTCAAGCGTACGGCATCCGGAAAATTTAAACGTTCCCAAGCCTATCTCAATCATATTTTGACCAAGAAATCGACGAAGCGAAAGCGCCAGTTGAGAGAAGGGCTAATTGTGGATGCTGCAGATCAGGCCGCTGTTCGGCGCATGCTGCCTTACGCCTAGGCCGAAGTCTAATTCTTCCGAATCTTTAAAGAGCTTAAATAATGCCAAGAGTAAAAAGAGCCGGCTGATTGATGGTTTGAGTAAAGCCAATATCATCGTCGATCGAAAGATTCTTGCCGACATGGCCGTAAACGATCAAGGATCGTTTGCAGCACTGGCAGGCCAGGCGAAAGCTGCTCTGGCCGCTTAACCTTTTCTTTATTAAGGCTCGCGAGGCGGGTTCAGAATCAGGGAAAGGCGGTCACCACCTTTCCCTTTTTTTTATTTCCAGTCGATTCTAATTCATGGAAAAAAATTCAGCCGCAGATCTCGAGGTGTTACTTCAGGCA
>SHBR01000033.1 GCA_004212795.1 Candidatus Thioglobus sp. | reverse complement strand
TCCCTGCGCCGCGATGTACGCCGCAACGTCGGCATAGGCTTTTGGTGGATGGCTGTTTGGAGTGTAGATATTGGCATAAACCGGTATCGATTCATGACAGGCGCCTCCGAGGAGGCAATGCACGGGTACGCCAAGTCGTTTGCCAAGAATATCCCACAGCGCAATTTCGATTCCAGCAAAAGCACTGTATACCTCCATGCCCGGACGTTGCTGTCCAAACTGGCCAAATGCTTCCCCCATGAAAGCCCGGATGTCATGTGCGGGGCGGCCAATCAGCCATTCAGCCAACCGGTTGACGAGCGCGACCATCGCATCTTCACGGAAATTTAATAGATGACATTCGCCCCAACCGACGATGCCATCTCGAGTCTGAACCCGCACCAGCACATAAGCCTTTCGAGCCCACCATTGATCCTTGACGGGTTCAGCAGGAATTAGATAAGGCGTTACGGTCGCAATGCGATCAGTCATTGATTAGTCTCTCATTTAAAATTTCGTGCTGCGCTTAACAAATGCGAGTCCGTCGATCAAATGTGTTCTCTCGATTTAAGACAGGTCATTTAACTTAAAGCAATCGCAAAAAATAAAGCCCCGACAAAGCGGGGCTTTATGGTCAGTCTTCGGCCTACATCTTTAACAGAAAAATTTACTAAAGAGTTTCGATCACATCCCCGCCCAAAACCAATACATCGCCATAAGTCGTCAAGATACTAAAGAAAGTAGAAAAATCTGGCCACTGTTGAGCGGCCGCTAAATGCTCACCAATGCCTTCAGGCGCCACATACACCTCATTGATCGAGAAAACCGTGTGTCCTGTAGTGCCCTCTTCCGGGTTCATCGGGTTCTTGAAATCAGGAGATTTAGAAGCGTAGTAATGCACCAGACGTATTTTGCTGTCATCCAGGCTATGGGTATCGCGCATCCATTGCGCGTGATTCCGGATCGCAGCTTCTACCTCCTCAGCCTTTTCATCCGGCACTTTGATGCCGAAATTAAATGTTTTCTGCCCTGTCTTTAAAGTCATAATATTAATCCTAATTAACGGTTTTAGTTACAGCTCTTGAATAAAAAGTGTGTGCTGTCACGCTCGAAATTTCCACTGAATTTTAATCACAATCTTCAAAAAATAGAAGTATAAAAAATAGGAATTCCGAGCCATTGATCGAAAATTTAAACCCCTTCGAATGTGATGTTGCTTCCAAATTAGGTTGAAATATTTTTTAAAAACCAGGCAAGGCGCCAGTCTAATCGGTCGACCATCGACGTCGGCGTTCTTGGTTCTTTTTACCCTGGAACCGCTGTATCGATCCATCATCGTGACAGTCGTGCCACTCATGGCACTCGAACGGTTTGGTTCCGTTCAGGATGTCAGTATTTTTTTCTTTGTGCTTGGAATTCTGGGCGTCGGCATGAGTCTTGGTGTTCCCTGGCTGGTAAGACAACTGGCCCGACGAGGTACGTTCTGGCTCGGCGCTGTTTCCGGGGTTATTAGCATGTTGCTTTTTATGCACAACGAACTGTGGTCGTTTTGTGCGGGTATGGCGTTGCATCTGTTTGCGGCTTCGTGCATTGATGTAACCCTAAACCTTTATTTGATGGAGCATATACGGCGAAAAGACTTCGGACGATTCGAACCTGTTCGCATGTTTTTCCTCGCTTTCTCCTGGAGTATCGGTCCATTTCTTGGAGTCTATCTGCGCAATGCGATTAATCCTATGGCGCCCTTCTTTGTCGGGGCCATTGTCGTTCTGCTGCTTGGCGCCTATTTTTTCTATCTCCGATTCTCTGATAAACCGATACCAAGCACTAAGCCTACTGCCGTTACCAATCCGTTTCGTTACCTGCCAAGATTTTTTTCGCAACCGCGGATGATGTTGGTTTATCTTTTATGTGCAATGCGCTCCGGTTGGTGGACCATGTACTTCATTTACGTACCAATCTTCTGCGTCACCGTCGGTTTCGGCGAAACCATAGGAGGCGCACTAGTATCACTTGCTACCAGTTTCGTAATGGCAACCCCCCTACTGCGGGGCACAATACAGCGTTTTGGTATTCGTCGGATCCTGCTGCTAGGCTATTGTGGAGCTGGACTGATAACCCTCGGAATCGGCTTTTCCATGGAGATACCCTCGCTGGCAGTGACATTGATACTGCTCGCAGCGTTATTTGCCGTTTTGTGCGACTCGGTGGGGAATACACTCTTTTACCGAGCGGTGAGATCCTGGGAACGCTCCGAAATGGCCACGGTATTCGGGAGTTATCGTTCCATCTCAAGCCTTACTTTTCCGGGCTTTTATTCGGGCGTCCTCGCCATCTTCCCACTGGCGGGAGTATTCATCTTCACCGGATTTGGAATGCTGGCCGCAAGTTGGCTAACGCGCTTTATTCCCACGCGAATGCGGTAAAGATCGAATCACTCCCAGACAAGTGCCATTGGTTTGATTCGCGAAGATGCGATGTCAAAAAGCTGTAATCGAGCAGTGAATCAACAAAAGCGTTATGGAAAATGATTTTTAAGCAGCGGATATGATGACTTCGATCTCGGTTGGATTTCCATAATTGCAAGGGTTATTGACTTGCGGACAATTTGAGATGACTGCAAGCGCATTCATATCTGCACGCAAAACCACTCGCGCGCCTGGGATGGCCTTATTGGCCACAAACACTGTTTTACTCAAGGTCCGGTCTGCGTTCACCGGTACATTGCAGAAAAAATTAATGTTGGGCACGATATCACGCCGCCCAAGACCAAAGGACTTAAGCCCGCTTAAAAAATTTTCTCGGCAACCGGTTACGCCTTTTACTCCGTAAAGCATCTCGTTACTGACTTCACTACAGCAACCGCCAATCGTATCGTGCCCTCCGAAGGTATCCTCAGAAATTGTAAAAATCGAACGAGCATCGTCGGAGTACAATTTATGCTCTTTTGTTAACTTCAAAGATCCCGCAGCCTTTAAGGTATTAGGCGCGTGATATCGCTCCTCCGGATGATCTGCGTTGTAGCACAAAAAATCAACGCCCTGCCCTCCTTTGGAATCAATAATAGTTAATTTTCCACCTTTAGGCACCACACCCGCCCAGGCGCCTCCAGCTTCTACAATAATCGAATCCGTCATCGTTCTTTCCTATAGTTTATTTCCGAAAGGATCGATCCCTCACCAAAAAAATTTAAAGCCGTTCAACATTTGGCTGATTACACCATCATTTTTAACTGCCACGTTGCGAGCACACTATAGCGGACTGAAAACGGAGCAACCAGTAGTGTCATTTAACGACCGCATTGGCGGTTAGCGCTGCGCCTCCGAGGATAAGAGAATTGATAAGTTTTCGACATTAAATTCCGAACATCAATATCCGGATCACCTTTCCCTAACTAAGAAGAAACTTATCGTCAATTGGCTTGAAAATTGTCGCCTCTGCTTGAAGCGTGGAAGACGTTAAATCGCGCACGCCATATACTTCAGTATCAGTATTAAATTTGGCTCTAATATGTCGAAGAAGTAGACTGAAATCGCCGTCACCGGATGCCAGAACAACAATATCTGACTTTGGCGCAAATTCCATCACATCAATCGTAATACCAACATCCCAATCGCCTTTTGATGAGCCATCGGTGCGAGAGATAAATGGTTTAAGTTTCACATCAAAACCGATTGCTCTTAAAATATTTTGGAATGCAATTTGCTTCTTGTCTCCGCGATCTATCGCGTAGGCTATTGCCGTGACAATCTCTCGCCCATCAGTCACTTCATACCAGAACTTGTTGTAATCAAAATTTCTTTGGTAAGCTGATCGAGTTGTGTAGTAAATGTTTTGAACGTCAACAAAGATAGATATTTTTTTCACATAAATCCTTGCGGGTGACATGAGTAAAAACAATAACAGGCAGAAATTAGAACTGCATCTCCTGACAAAAACAGACTAACGATTACCGCTGCATATAGATGGAATCAAAAAGAACCGATTCATCCAACTTTGAACAAGGACATACCTCATTCATCTGAATTGGGAAAACCAACCTATCGGCCACGGCGCTACTCTGACCCCTTCACTTTCAGTGTACAGTTTCCGAAATAGGGTGAGACCTCGATCTACCTTAATCGTTGAGAAAATTATGTCCAAAAATATTGAAACAGCATTCGTCGATATCGAAACCCGTTTAGCAATGTTGAGGGTGTTATCAGATAACAGTTTTGATTCAATTCTGATCACCGACGCAACCGTTCAAGGCAAAATTCTATACGCAAACAAAGCCTTTAAGAATCTTACAGGGCACGATCCTTCGGAAGTCATTGGGAAAACACCCCGAATTCTCCAGGGTGTCGGCACAGATAAAAAAGTGATTGACCGTCTGGCCGTCGCACTTAAAAATGGCAAAAAATTTCAAGACAAAACAATTAACTATAAAAAAGATGGATCGCCTTTTATTATGTACTGGAGAGTTGCGCCCATCAAAGTCGGCAAAAAAATTGAAGCTTGGATTGCAATCCAGCGGGAAGGCTCTTTTATCTAGGAATAAATGTACAATCGTTTTATGGCTTACAATCAGGCTTCAGGGGTCCCGTGCTACTGGACTGATTATTGAAAATAAGACATCTAATGCCTAATTCTGAAGCTACCTTTTCATATGTTTTTTTGACCGCTATCTTAGTATCTGGATATCCAATATCAGCAAACGCGGGCCAGGCGGATTCCGTACCTGATTCCGTAATCGCAGAGCAACGAGCGGCTCTAGAAACGGCAACGACTGGGAGAGGATTCGGCCCTCAATCACCACGAGACATCGATAAATTAGAGGGCAACAATCAACGTGCTTTCGGATCTGCCCCTAGTCCTGCTCAAATGAACTTATGCAACATACATCTTCACCATAGCGCAGAACACAAAGGTAGAAACTTTTCCACCTACGTTGGAAACGGAAACGGAAACGGAGTCGGAACAGGCTACCAATATAACGGGTTGCTAACTGACTCGGAACTGGCTCCTCTCAATTCGAAAATCGGTGAGGGCAAACACGATGTTTTAGCACCGGGCGATACGGTTGAGATTCACTTCGTCTACTCGTCTGCGCAAGTTCGCCCTGGCCCGACGCTGGGCTCCTGCGTAAATAGCTCAATTAAAAACCCGCAATTAAGAGTTGAAGCTGTGATTGCAGTTTTAGTCAACGATAGCAGCGCAACCGATTTTGAGCGGTTGGCAACCGTTGAAAAGACCGGCCTGCTATGGCAGGCCAACAATCTTCCATCGGACCTAGGCTCGCCGATCATCTATTTAGGCTCAACAACTGGCCCAAAATACAATACTAAAGCTTCCCAATATCATGTCACGTGGAGCGTCCGCCCCAATGTAATCAAGATTAATGCTGCTTCATTGATCAATTGGTTTGCCGATAACATCTTCGATGAAAAAGCCGGACAGGCCGTTCGTAATCTTGTCGTTAACCCGGACCTACTCTCGCCGATCAGTAACTAATATCAAATTAGCTGCTGGCGAGAAATTACATTTAGAGAAACAAAAGTCAAGATCTAGTCCTGCACCGCAAATCTGTTAGGGATTTTTAATTAACGGGTCGAGTCATGTTGGGGACGACATGTTCTGTGCAGTGCGATTCGCGTTAAAACAAAAAAGCCGGCGCGAACGCCGGCTTTTTTAAAACTCCTTTAAATCTGTTTTAATCGTAAAACGCGGCCCCTGCGACGCCGCCACCGACTGCCGCTAACGCTGTTGCGGCCCAGCGGGTGGATAGGCGAACCCCAGCGCCGAGACCGCCATCCGCGGCGACCCCAGCTGCTATTCCGCTATCCATAGCCCCTACCAGAGGATACATAATCATTCCCCCGGTTACGATATTCAAAACTGCGATTCCCGCGATAGCGCCGGCACCGATGGCAAGATAGCGAAGCCCATTACTCTGCTCCTCAGCCAGTATCATCGAGTCAGAGTTTTCTTGAGCTGTAACTGGCCCACTTGCCATTAGGAAAATACCGAGTACAGATGCACTTAAAACAGCTTTTAGTGATTTCATTTTTCTTGCTCCGAAGTGATTTCATTCAAAATTTTATATAGCTTAACATTTACGCTATCCGAGTTCTTAGAAATTCTCAAATAGTCGTTATTCCTGTGGTAAAACGATATTTTTCACGCTATTATCGGGTCTCATCGGCAACTTACAGGCACGTTCAAGTCAGTCGCCCCCAACGTGCGAGGGATCCAACAATGTCTACTTTCTTATTCTTACGCAAAACAATGTCTACTTTCTTACGCAAAATTGTATTGACTGTTGCAAGCATGTTGTTCGTTAGCGTTCTCGTCAGCCCAGCTTATGCAGAGACAATCGAAGCGTCGCAAACTGAGGGATCAACATTGGTCGGTTCTGGCCAAAACAGTGATCATATTAGAGGTGCTATTAAGATAGAAATAGCAGAAATGTTGGACGACCCAACGGACCGGTATTCACAGTTGGAGTCCCACGTGTTTCTCGGAACTGGAATCGGCATGCTTGCAGGTGGTGTTATCGTTGATTTACTGGGCGGCGCAGGACTTTTGACAGTCGGTGGGGTGATTATTGGCGGCGCCTTGGGCGCGTGGTCCGCTGAAAACATTTTTTAGAATCCCAACCCTCATTTAGCAACATGTTTATTTTTCTTGCCATTATCGGTCTGACGGTCGGTGCAACAGCGCTGCAACTCGCGCCAGAATTAGCCGGGGAAGCAGTGGCGATGTACATCGTCGAGCCCGCTGCCGACGGAGGCTACGGCGCAAGTGTAAATAAGGACAAAACATCTGACGGCTTGGAACGGAATTTGGTTGATCCAAATGAATCAGATGCGGTCTTCAGCCGCCCGACCCCTATTCTAGCGGTGGCAGCCTCTGCACAGCTTTCAGAAATAGCCTATGAAGTTCCAACCCCAGCCACAGAAGCCACAGGGGCCCAGAAATCGGAGCACAACCATGGCGATGAGGAAAGTCACGACCATGCGGCCCACAACCATGGCGATGAGGAAAGCCAAGACCATGCGGCCCACAACCATGGCGATGAGGAAAGTCACGACCACAGTCATGATCATAGCCATGACTCAAAAGATTTTGCGTCTAGCGTTCAAATAGCGCTCCTTCGAGAAAAGCCTACCACTAACCCTGATGGCACAATTTTTTTGCCGGTCGCAGCACAACGCACCTTTGAGATTCGCACCGTGGTTGGCGAATTATCAACGGTTCCGTTAGGCGTCGAGCTACCCGGTCGCGTGATTGCTAATCCATCTAGTAGTGTTCTGGTGCAAGCAGCCTATCGCGGCACTATTCAGACGGTTGACGGCAATTATCCCTTTGTCGGTCAGCAGGTTAGTCGAGGTCAGTTGTTGGCGACATTAAAACCCGTTAACAGCCACTTGGACGAGGCAAGAGTGCGAGAGCGAATCACAGAACTGACTAATGAGATTGAACTCGATCGCAAGCGAATGGCAATGCTCAACGAGGTGGTGTATGTCAGGTACCGTATAAACAAAATTGAAGAGGTTCGTACCGAAATTCAGGGACTCATCCGACGACTTAAGGTATTAGAAGACTCTCTAACACAATCTTATGAACTCCGTGCTCAGACTGACGGAGTGGTCTCAGAGGTTGCAGTTTCCGCGGGACAACACGTCCTTGAAGGTGCAACACTGTTTCGAGTCGTTGACCCGAGCAGGCTCTGGGTTGAAGCGTCTGGATATCAACAAGGACTGCAGGATTCAGTCCAGAGCGCTACCGCATTAACGATTGAAGGTAGTAAAATCGATCTGAACTTCGTGGGTGGCGGACTTTCTCTTAGTAATCAAGCTATTCCTCTGTTGTTCGACATCGTTTCCACTAATGCCGATTCCCTGTCAGTCGGAAAACCCGTGACGGTGTTCGTTCAATCCGACAACTCTAAGATAGAGGGTGTTAGGGTGCCTCGAACCAGTCTTGTAAGAGGGACTGATGGCTCAATGCTTATCTGGAAAAAAGTTGCCGCTGAACTTTTCCTGAAAACCCGGGTATCGGTTACTCCCATCGATGCTGAGAGCGTACTCATAACGGGTGATCTTTCACCTAAAGACCGAATTGTATCCGCCGGAGTTGGGTTACTTGCCCAAATTCGTTAACCACTGTCTCTGATACGGTATTAATCGACCTATGACTCTTAAATCCGATCCACAGGATTCCTCAAGCCCGCTTAGGGATGACGCCATTGTAGAAGACTCCGTAGCAGTTCCGACAGTTGACGAAGTAACGTCAAAATCAACCAAGTCAAAAGTCCGCAAGATCGCATCAGAAAAATCTGTGGACAAGTCTGAGACAGAAAGTCAACCTGCCGACAACGCCATCGATCTTAACGAGTCGCAACGAGCCCCATCTTTCGCCCCATTCCATTCGGCTTCGACCGTAATAGTATCAGCTCGAAATTTTGCAAAAAAACGGCCAATACTGTTTGGCGGGCTACTCGGCGCGTTGATTGCACTCAGTGTCACTTTTGGAATGAGTAAGTACCCTGTAAGCACCGGCCCAACAATAGCCGAAGTCTCCGCTCAAACCACCAGCCTTGCGAGTTCGGTGTCCAGCAACACGCAGCGTCTATCAGGCCTCGAAGCGGACATTGCACAATCGATCAGTCTTGCAATTGCGAACACCGAAACCTTATCTGGTTATGGCGATAAATTTGATGAGTTCACGCTTCGGTTAGATAAAGCAGAACAACTGTCGATCCCGCAACAGTCACTTGGCTCACCGATGTTTGGTGTAGCCACGGCGCAACTGTTGAATAAAATCACGTCAGGAGAGACGTTCGCGCCCGAGTGGATAAACATTTATTCAATGGCTGATTCAAACATGGCGCTTCAGCAACAATTGGAACAGCTTATGCCAATGGCGCAAACCGGGGTAAGAACGATTCCTGAGCTCCAATCCTCGCTAGATTCATTTCGGGAGCGAGTATTTTTCCCGAGTTCAAGCCTAGGGCGCTTTTGGGTAGAGACTCTTTCATCAATGCAATACAAACTAGGACTTCCGATCGCCCGCTCTGTGCCAGAAGAGAATGCGCTACAGATTCTCGACCAGTCAATTATCTATCTCCAGAACAAAGAGGTTGCACGAGCAACCGACCTGGTTGCCTCGATGCCGTCTCCCTACCCTGATAATCTTCGGGCATGGATTGATTCAGCGAGACGACATCAGCTCGCGGTTACCGTAGCAAACAATATTTCATTGGCATCGGAGGAAGCGCTAAGATTACGGCTCCAGTAACTAACAGCGTTCATGAACTCAAGCCCGTACCTTGATGGACTTAAAGAGTTTAATCGTGGACTCGCTAATTAGTCTCAATCAAAATATTAAGTGCGATATCCTCCAATCGCTTCGCAGTCCGATCTAACGCCAGTCGTCCTTTCAGCAATTCTATAAAACTTAAAGCAACCTCTTTTTGAGTCGGCTCGAGATGGGAAAGTGCAACAATTGCGCCCTCTATACTTCCTTCGGATAATTGATTTTTAGCCACAACGAAAATCGCCCTCGTCTTATCCGCTCGTTGTAGTTCAAGTTTTGCATCGTCGCTAGCCAACGCCAGTGCCGAGTAGAACAGTTCACCAATAAAAGACCTCGACTCTAGTCCCGAAAAAACCTCGACCTCTAAACGCAAAGCGGGAATCAACTCGCTAAGCTGAAGGGTGCCGGGAACCCCCTGCAAAGCGTACATTTCTACAAATTCAAGCAGTATTTTTACTTGCGGTAATCCGCCCACCTTGCTTACAACTGCTGTCACAGTCTGAAGCTGCCGATCAAAAGGTTGAGAGCCGCGAAGAGATTTACTGAGCTCTAGAATCGCCACACTCGTCGCCGCGTTATTTACAAGGTTAGTCTCATCAGGAACCCTGTTATCAGGCGGCTGAACTAAACCCGTATCTGAAGTGATCGCGCCAGATGAAACAGGCTGAATTATCGTGTCTGCTTCTACTATTTCACCTGGGTCGCCTGATTCAACTGGGCCAACCGATTCGGCAGGGAAACGATTTGGAGAAATTATCCAAATCCCTATCACCACAATCACCACAATCACCATACCAGTAAAAATGACCAGAGGTTTTGAGAGATTAATCCTTTTAAAAAATCTTGTTTTGAGAGAATGTCGATCAACGGTATGTTTTGGGCGTGAGACGTACTCAACGGGCTCAGGCTTTTTCGCTTCCGATGATGCAGTCGTTTCACTCTCCAAACGGTTCGCGGAAACTGTCTCAGTAGCTGGAACCGTTTCGACGGGAGCGATCTCTTCTTGGTTATCATCCGAATTAGAGGCATCAATCGTCTTTGACGGGTCCAGCGTCTCATCGCTACCCAAAACTTTCGGTTTTGAATTACTAGATGAAACGGTTACACCTGGAATTTTTCGTTTTGACATAGACTGGGTTAGTTTGTCTCGTGATTTTCAAGTGCTGTGTTTTCAACGGGCAATCCAGACCCTTTAAGAATATCCTCAATCTCGTTAGCCACAGCGCGCAATTCACTGGCAGCGACTGATGATGGCATTAAATGCACAGGAGAGGACCCATGAAACGAAGCTTCCTGAAAAATCGCTCGATCACCTATTGCTGCGGCTAACAGGGGTAAGCCCAAGTTGTGAAGCTGTTCCCGCGAATGCTCGGTAACCAGAGCCCGCTTGATGCGATTAAGTACTCCAAAAATAAGCGGATGCTTTCCCGACATGGCAGCGGCATTTTCGGCGAGACGTTGCGTCCGTATTGCTTCATAGACATTGGCTTCATCCGCCATAACCGGTATTAATACCGCTTTCGACGCGCCCAGGGCGAAGACCATTGATTGACTGGCGAACCCAGCACAATCGACCAGAACATAATCATGATTAACAGCAAGTCGATTAATCTCCGGAATCATCGAATATTCATCGACGCCGGCGCTGATTTCTAACTCTGCTAAGTTATTCGGTCGACTACACCATCGAGAAAGAGTGCCGTTTGGATCGGCATCAATAAGCGCAACACGCTTACCCAACGCTGACCAAACGCTTGCCAAACCGGCGACTAGGGTTGACTTGCCCGAGCCGCCTTTGATAGTGGCCACCGTTATCACAGTGCCTTTTGAGTCAAGTGGGCCGTTAGCAGCGCCTCCTTTATTCTCTAGTAGCGACATTGTTTTCCTTAAATGATCACATCCTGATTCATCGATACCCGCCGTAAGATAGCACAAAGTTCGCTTTTTATTCTAGAAGGCATCTGCAATCGTATTACTCTCAGTTCTCTTATTGCTTGCCACTAAATGGTTTAATCCTTTTTCGCCGTACCTCAAAAATAAAACGGGCGTCAGAACGGCATCTAGAACTGTTGAGACTATGAGACCCCCTGTGATCACTACTGCAACTGGATAAAGCATCTCCATTCCTGCTGACTCACCGGCGAAAAGCAGGGGCGCTAACCCGAAACAGGCAGAGGTCGCTGTCATTAATACCGGCTTTAGGCGCTCTTGACTACCCCGTATTACCAGCTCTCGTCCAAAGCTCTCTCCTTCATGGATAACCAAGTTGATGAAATGACTGATCTTTAAAATTCCATTTCGAGTACTAATCCCCGTGAGGGTAATAAACCCAACTGCGCTGGCAACCGAGATCTCCAAGCCCGTGAGCTTGAGGCCGACCACGCTACCGATCAGTGCTAAGGGAACATTGGCCATTATTATTAATGCAAGAACACTAGATCGATACCGAGTAACAAGAACTGCAAAAATAAGCAAAATAGAAAGAAGCCCTAGAAATAACAAACGTTGTGCTGAGGTATCTTGTTCTGCGTATCGACCCTCGAACTGGAAATAGTATCCTTCCGGTAATTCAAAATTTTCCAGTAATTCCCTTATATCTGGAGCAATCATTTTGTCATTTCGTTTATCAGCATTTGCCATCACCATGAGTCGCTGACGCCCGTTCTCTTTTAGGAACTGATTGGGTCCGCTTGCTTCAATAACGTCGGCCACCACCGATAGGGGTACTGGTCCTCTGGGTGTCATAATTAACGCGTTAGAGAGGCTTTGGATGTCGCGATCAGATGAACCCATGCGAACCACAACGTCAAAGTACATCTGCCCTTCGACAATTTCTGATACCCGCATACCGTTAGTCAGATGGCCAAGTTGACGCGTGAGCGCGCCGTGCTGAAGACCAAAGAGCTTCGCTTTTTCTGGATTTAGCTTCACCTGAATCTGAGGAATCAAAGTCTGCCGCTCGGTGCTTATATCGACCAAGCCGGTGATAGAGGCAAGCTCTCCCTCTAACCGCGACGCCAAGTTTCTAAGTGTAGGCATGTCTTCGCCAAAAATCTTGATGACAATTTGGGCGGGTGCGCCTGTCAGCATGTGATCAATTAACCGATGTGAGATCGGCTGACCAATCGCCGTCGGCGCTGGAATACCGACTAACCGACTGCGGATATCCCGTTTTATTGACTCCATATCCCGATCGCTAGGCCTTAAACTAATCTCAAATTCATTGACGTGCACGCCCATTGCATGCTCATCTTGTTCGGAACGTCCTGTTCTTCTGCCTACACTGACCACCTCGGGCACCTGCATAATCAAGCGCTCCATCACCTTTCCGATTTTCACTGACTCATCGAGAGAAACTCCCGGATTTAACGACAAGAAAGCAGTAAAGGAGCCCTCCTGAAAGGCAGGCAAAAATGTTCTTGGTAGAGAGGGAACCGTAATTACAGCCACCCCGACAGCGAGCGCAACAGCAATGAAGACGGGGCGAGGTCGGTTGATAACTTTATTCAACAACGCCTCGTTTAAGATCTTCAATTTTCTGACAGCCCAGGTCTCCTGGTGCGACAAGCGCTTTATTTGGGGCAATAAGTGAGAACATAAAACTGGCGTTACCGTGATGGACACCAGTAAGCTAGCAAGAATTGAGACAATATACGCCACGCCGAGCGGCGCAAACATGCGCCCTTCTATCCCCGGTACCGCAAAAACAGGGATAAACACTAAGACGATTATCATTGTCGAATAAACAATTCCCGATCGAATTTCCTGAGATGCATCCGCAACAACAGCAAGGGTTGCACGAGGCACCTTTAATAACCGGTTTTCCGACAGGCGGCGATAGATGTTCTCAACATCGACAACAGCATCATCAACAAGCTCTCCAATCGCAATCGCAAGCCCACCGAGTGTCATTGTGTTAATGGTTAATCCCAGTAATTGGAAAACAACGAAAGTTGTCAGGAGGGAAAGTGGGATTGCGACCAACGAAATCGATGTTGTTCGCATATTGGCTAGAAAAATAAAAAGAATAATGGTGACCGCAATAACCGCTTCTATTAAAACTTTTTTTAGGTTAAAAATAGAGGCGTCGATAAAGTCAGCCTGCCTGAAAACATAATCCTCAATATCCACGCCATCAGGCATTCCCGCAGCAAGCTCTTTGAGCGCGCGATCAACTTCAGCGGTCACTTTCAAGGTGTCGGCAGACGGTTGCTTTAAAACGGATAGCAACACCGAATTTTCACCATTAAACCCGCCATCGCCTCGCCGCTCTCTTGGCACAAACTTAACCGCGGCAACTTGATGGAGCAAAATTGGCTGCCCATCATCCATTCCGATAGCGAGATTTCTCAACTCATCTAGGCTCGCGGTTCGACCGATGTTTCTTATTAGAAACTCTTGTGAGGTCTGATTTACAAATCCCCCTCCCGTATTATTGCCAAATTCGCGAACGCCCTCTTCAATATCCTGTATTGAAATACCGAGTTGATGCATTCGCATCAAGTCAGGAATTACGTGATATTGCCGAACCAATCCGCCAATTGGGACTACACGACTCACTCCAGGGATTGCGCGAAGTCGAGGGGCGATCGTCCAGTCCGCTAATTCCCGCAGTTCCATCTGATCCATCCCCTTCCCCACGATCGCGGTAATGAGGATTTGTCCCATATATGAAGAAATTGGCAATAAAACGGTTTGAATTCCTGAGGGCATCTGATCGCTCGCAGCATCGAGACGCTCTGTAACAATCTGTCGGGCCCTGTAAATATCGACGTTCCAATCAAATTCCGCATAAACGATAGATAGCCCAGCAGTCGAAATGCTTCGAACCCGAGTCATTCCATCTGCCCCCGCGATTGCCCATTCGATCGGCGCCGTCACCAGCGCCTCAACCTCTTCGGGAGCGAGACCATGCGCCTCGACCATAATGGTTACCAGCCCTTTATTGAGATCTGGAAAAATATCAACGGGAATTTCGCGCTGTACAAAGACGCCATAACCCACCATTGCCGCCGCCATTAAAAGAACAATGAGGCGACTGCGAAGACTAGCTGTTACGAGAAAACGAAACATAATTTTTATATTGTCCGAGTGGGGATCACTAATTTATAAGACAGGCTAACATCACCCAATTTTAAACCGAAACAGACTCCAAGCTGAATCGATAACTTCCGACGGTTAGCGTGGTTTTGACTCTCCTTTTCCGAAAACCGTTCTCGCGCCAGGCGCAAAATCATTGATACTGATGAATGGCCATCGCAGGAGGAGAATTAGAACAAAGAAAATCCAGAAATTGAGATTATGCACAGTCCAAAGTGTTAATGAAAATACAACATTAATCACCCATCCTATTATGAGTAGCCAAATCAGGGCGGCGCTAAAAATCTGGGTTTTCTTTCTAACGGGAACATCGAGTTTAAAAAAAGTGGTCCACGCTAGAACCAAAAAAATTATCCCACCAATGAGAACACTCAACAAGCTGGGGCTGGCGATCTCAAAAAAATTTTGGTGCGACCCGTCTAGCGCTAATGCTAGCGGATTGACACTTTCGGAAATAAAGGTAGATAAAGAGGTTTCCCAACGGCTTTCGATCGAAAATAAATTGTCAATGCTGCGATCTTGAGGCGCAATCGTCATGATAATGGCCAAAACACCGAGGCAGATTCCCGATAGGGTGCTCCCACGCCAAAAAATAGGCATCTCATTAAATTCATCAGCAGCTAAAGTAAATACCAAAAACCTACCAAGCGTCATCACAAGCATCAACAGACCGGTGATCAGGAACAAGCTAAAGAAGAAATTAGTCACAGTAATATCAATACTGCGGAATTTTGGATCTAGGCTGAAACAGTAGTTGCATAATCAGATTTTGCTTGAATCAGTTTGGTCCTGACAACGGATTAGAAGTCCAGCCGCCTCTCTAACTCCTCTTTCAGTCGATAGAACTTTCGATTATCGGAGAAATTCATCAAAACTGAGTTTTCAGCAATAGCATCGTGAATCGTATAGCCGGTCGCAGGAGGAGCGCCAGCGTAAGCAATGACCATGAATTCATTAAATATTAGGGGCTTCACGATCGCCACACCAGATACCAACCGAAGTGGTATGGTCCTTTCAATCCGGGGCGTAGCACCCGTCATCCACCGAAATGCGTGATTTACCCAGCTATTCCGTTGAATCATTAGCATGTTGTTATATAGAGTGATCGCACCACCGATCCCCTCCGCATGCGCAATAACCTGTTGGATAGCTTTCCCCTCAAGCAACGCAAATATTTTTATCTGTTCTTAGCGCGCGAGTAGCCCGAATTGAAACGGATTCTTAAATTCGGCAATTTTCTGTTCGCGCTTTGCGTTCTCGGCTAACCTTGTCCAAAGCTCAATCTCAGGCACGCCATGGGATTGCCCGTCAGAACTATGTTTGGCAATTAGATCCTCGTAGATAACCGATCTCAATTTATAGAGATCACTTATCCCTGTTCCGCCTGGCATGCTTTCAAGTTTGTCTAACACTTTTAACGCCTTCTCGACTTTACCCTGCTTCCACAGAATTGCTCCGGCATAGAGGTAGGCAACCGGCGCGTCTTTTTGAATGTCCACACCTTTTCTCAAATAACTTAACGCGGGTTCATATTTGCCCTGCAAACCTAAAATGGCACCAATATTGATATAACCCGCTGCAAAATCGTGATCTACTTGCACTGACTTGAGGAAACTTTTATAGGATCGTTCGTAATCACCTTCAATCATTTCCACAAGTCCAAGAAGGTTAAACATCCTAGCCCTGACTCCCATCTGACGCCTTTCATAAGCTTTCGTATTGTGAGTGCCAATATCTAGATACGAGCCCTTAGCGTGGACAACTAGCCATTCCTCTACAAAATTTCGAGTCTTTACAAATGTCCCAGCGGGAACTGGCTCGTTTAGGATCAACATCTCTTTATGGGTAAAAGGCAGCTCCTCAACAAACAGTCGAAGTGCATGAGCCGAAGGCTTACCCATAACAATAATCTGTTCAGCGACCTTGTCCAGAATAGCCAGCATATCTCCATCACCGGTCACTCGAACGGATTGAATCAAGCGCCCCGATCGCGTCTCCAAGAGAAAAACATCCGCGGTCAATCCACTAATTATGTCACGGTATTCATTTTCTTCTTCCTCAGAGGCATAGATTGCTATAGACATTCGGTAGTCAACCAGATCGAGAATCGCATGAAGATTCGACACGTGCTCCATAATGCCAAGCTCGGCCGCGAATTGCGCAACAGCAGAGTCTTTGAAATTGAGGCGAAGGGCCGCGTCATCAAGAGGACTGATTCCCGCATCTGCCTGCAGTTCAATCACCCTCTGGTTCAAAATACCCAGCACTGTCTCATGGTTCAGACCTTGTTCCTCGAAATCAGGAATATAAATATCGTCTATCGCTATATCAGTAGGCTCAGTTAAAAAAGTAATGCCGCCAACTGCGGCAAAAAAACCGATAAAAACCGCTTCCAGAATTCCCATGTTGTCTGTCCTCTATTATTAGCTTTTTATGTACTTATCGTATTTTTTCAATTACCGCTACTAAGATTAGTCTGGTATCTTGGTATACCAACGCTTGGAACGGGTCAATCGACTACGTCCGGCGCGCCAATCATTATCTTCCATCATCCGTTTCAGCTTGACCCTGACATCTTTATCAGAGATTCCATTGCCTGCCCATTTTCGATAGATCGCCACTGCGGCATCAAAATGGTGGCGGTCTATTTTTCCTCGCCGTCCCGTGGTGGCAAAACGCCGGAGTACAACCTCGATTCGGTAATCCAAGTGGCGCTCCGCTCCAACACCGCTTTCATGGAATATACCCACCGCGATCCAGCGTGCATGATCATAGTCAATCGCGAATCGGGCGACCCCCCCTCGGAGCAATTGCCGCTCTTCGTCCTGCGATAGAAAGGTTAAACCTGCCGCGTGCGCACGAACATACTCGATATATTGATCGTGATCATCTCCACCGCCATTCATCCGACGATTTCCAGTTTGAAGCATAAGCTCATGCCCTATCGCACCTTGCGCTCCTGCTTGAACCTCAGGTAGGTCATTTTTTCTTGGCATGTTATAGATTTCTCCAGTAAGTGCGACACTCATGCGATCGCTAATTCATCGATTTAAAAAATATTTCGCTTTAACATCAGAATAAATACTGACCCCTTTATCGAGCTGGATTTGCGCATAAGATTTAAAATCTTGTAGCCAGGTGCGAGATTGGGCTCGGAATTTTTCGTAACGCGAAGTTGAAACTAGGCTATCAGTCGAGATCATGGAAACTACGGCATCGACGTAACGATGGTCTTCAAGATCCAGGGTCTCATTATTCACTAGCAAACCCAATGACGAGCATACCGTGTTTATTCTTACTTCTTTTGATAGCCATCCCCCTAACTGAACTGATACCGTGGTCGGAATATAGCCCCTGGATCCAAGGTCATTCCACGGCTGATCTCCCTGAGCAGACGGGCGCGTTGGCATGCCCGCTAATTTCAGACCAGGGTGTTGGTGAATAAAATTTAATCTCGGAGATGGATGCTCCGGCATTGCCACAAAAATCGCCGCCTCTGTTAAACCTTTGGCAACTCGATCAAGCGCGCGATACCCTCCCAAAAACTCAAAAATAGGGGGATTTGCAACCAAAAATTCCTTAATCTCTGGCCAAATCGACTCAATCATGAACATTGTGTCCTTATCAGATTGAGGGCCAAGATCGATCAATTGAGTTGCTGTCTGACTCGATGGGACGTTCTCCCCAGCTTCCGAATCGTTCGACCGAACAGCTGCAAATATACAGATCGGCACTTCACCGTAAAGGTCGAACTTACCCAACGCATCAGGATTTTGGGATAGATAGTCAGCAAAAAAATCAAGCCTTACTAGGCCAACTACGGCGGGGTCTTCAGATATCGATTCAATGATTGACGCGTTATCAACGGATCGCGACACCTGAACGTTAAAGTCAGGATCTAGGCGGTCTCGGAATTCATTGGCGAGAAGTTCCTGCCCGCTTCCAATAGCAGCGCCTGAAAACAGAAAAACGCGCTGTTGCGCAGTAATACCCTGTTCCGCATATCCTGACGATTGCGCGGCAACTGTCAGCAATATAACAACAATCGACATGCGTCCTAAATAGTATTTCAACGAGCGTCATCCTTTGTCATAAATACTGTAATGAATTTAATCAATCACCATAACGCCTTAGCGTTTTTAGAGCGCGTGATCTTGTTTTGAGTCGTTCCTAAAAAACCTTTTCAGCGGTCCATATCCCGAGGAAGCCGCCAACAACGGCGCCGCCCAGTGTCACTAGGCCTCCGCCTCCGAGCAAATCAGCGACGACGCCACCTGCCAGCATGCCGATTCCGAGACCCAAAACGCTGTCAGTATCGAGTTGCTCAAATCGATCAGTTGTATCGTTCAGTAATTCGGTAATTTCTTTTTGAACATCAGCCGTGATTTCTTGAGATTCTGCACCTGCAACTGCCAATATCGATCCTTGAGATCCCGATGTGTCAGTTGATTGAGCATGCGTCGGGATTGCAAAAAGACTTAGAAACAGCGCTCCCACAACAGCGGTAAGCGTTTTACGTAAGATATTCGACATTTATTAAGTTCCTTTTTCTGGCGAACATCGCTTAATGTTCTTATTTAAATAGCGCCGAGTTTTCGATAATAACCCGAAAAATTACGTTTTTCTACCGCACCGCAAAGCCAGATTATAACTGCGCGCGGGGCGAATTATTCGAGGCTGGCTGAACTTGACCCGAAAGGCGATATCTCAGATTTGAATAGACCAGTCCCATTGTAAAAAAAATCCCACCTCCCGTAAAAAGTACCGTCGCAAAGCCCCAGGTATCGATAAAATAATAGCCGAAAGCGGTGGTAACCGGCGCAGTCAACAATAACAGTAGCGCGATACCGGCAATTCCAACGCCATGATAAACAATTGAGGCGAAGGTAAGCACAACGGCCAATAGAAATAGGCCGACCGATAATTTAATCATCAGCAATACAAATCCCTCGCCAGCGCTCGATTCTCCAAAGCCGCTAACAATCCAATGAAAATATGAGTATCCTGAAGAATTATAAATCGCAAAAAGCACGCCAAAAGACAAAAAGGCGCGCACCAGAATGCTTGAAATCCCAAAATTGGTCATTTAATTATAAAAATAACAAGAGCTCGTTAGATGTTATCATCCTAAAGCGCGGGCTGGAATTTAATAATCATCGATTTTCTAACTTTGATACCAACAGTTCATTAATAACCGTTTCAGAAACCTTGCAATTAACAAAGAGACATGTCTTCCAAACACCGATTCAGGTTTAGAACCAAGACAGCCTATCTTCAACTCGGAGGCGTTCTGAGAGGAGGCACTCTGAATTTTCAGGGCTTAGTTCTTATTTTTATGATAATCATATTGCCTGCGGAATCGTCTTACGCCGAAACTGAAAATAATAGTCCAGAGATAATTAATAGCATGAGTAAATCGCAAACAGTCTCCGAGCAGCTGTTGACTCAGATTGAGCAATCCGAACGCTCTATTACGGAATTGATCGATAGCGATATTCAAATTTATAAACGAACTCGCCTCCGAGCGTATGAAATCGCTGGGGTTACTGCCGTTACAGGTAGTTTAATGATCGTAGGCGCGTTGGCCGGAGGTGTCGTGACAGCGCTTGCGCTTGGTGTTGGATCCTTAACAATCTACACTGCAATTAATTAATCTTCCAGTTATTTTTTATTATGATCTCTTTTGGCGCCACCCTGCTTCTTGTCACGTTGTGGTTATCAGTGGACACAATCGTTGAAATTGGATCGATACTCACTGCTACCACGCTTGAAGACACTGACCTTGGCGCCCAAATCGAACCCTTACGCAAACCCCAAACCGCGACCGTTGATCTATCGCCATCTGCATCAATCGACTGGCTTGGCGCGAAGGACTAGATGGCGACAGCAGTAATCATTGCGGCGCTTTTCTCGAGCCTTATCGTCGAGACAGGGGCCGAAATCGTTATTGACAATTACTTTCTAGATTTCGATTCAGGCGCGCTTATCGAAACCGTTCCCGGGACCTCGACCCAAATGGTCAATTTACTGCCTCAAGCCACAATTCCCTGGGAATCGTTGTAGACCATATTGCGGCGCTCTTCCCTGATTTTACCTGGACTATGATCTCGCGCTCTCGCTCGACAAATTAGCACGCACCTTTTTTGCGGCGTTTATACCGGCGATTCCGTACCCGAGTAGCAGAAAAAACACCGCTAATAAAATCATTTTCCACGACAGAAAGTCTGACTGAGCATCACCGGCATCTAACGCTTCTCCGTCAGTCGCTTCTGATTCGATAGTAAGACTTACCGCCGCCTGAAACTGATAATCAACCTCATCAAGCGTAACGTCAATCTGGTATAAGCCAGGCGCTAACGAAACGCCATCAATAATGTAAATACCAGGCGCCTGCTCATGGGCAGTAAAGGGTGAAAAATTAATCGAAACTTGGAGTGAAGCTCCCGTCTTTGGCTCGGCCGTCGCGTAATCTTCTAGAAATAAGACCAATTGTCCTGGAGCTCCCTGATTTTCTTTATCAGGATTAGTTTTGCCCGGGACATGAAGCACCACTAATTGGTTACTGCCCAGTCTGGCATCTACACGATCAAACAGACTTTTTCCCATGGCACCTGAAAACTCTTGAACTCCTTCTTCCATGTCACCATGCGAGTGATTGTGGCCAATGTCGGCGGCAGTAGACCCGCAAAGAATAAAACTCAAAACACAAATTAAATTTCTAGCAAAAATTTTAGGTGTCATTATCAAACCATTCAAAAAATTCGAGTTCATTATCTTTTCGCTAGATCTAATATCAGACTGTTAAATCCGAGATGAGCCGACCTAATCTATCCTAATCAGTTTACGGCCAATGCCTGATGAAGTGGTGATGTGCGGGGCAATCTATCGTGATTCCGAGTTGGCTCAAAACGAGGATCTCCATTATCATCGCTCTCGGTTGGCCATAAATCATCGCTCTCGGTTGGCCATAAATAGAGGCCCGCCACGCCGAATTTAATCGCAAACCCAGTCAAAATAGCAATAGAAGCGACTTCAAGAGCAATCAAAGTTGCGACAATCGTGGCAACTGACTCGCCGCCTCTCGCCAGTTGGTAAAGGCCGTAACCACCCGCGGCTGCAGTGGTTACAATACTTCCCCCAAGCGCCAGTTCAACTCCACTAAGACCCCAAAGCGTGCTATCGCTGGTTTTTATAGCCCTATCAATTTCAGCTGGCGATCGCAACTCTGCAACCGACTCTGCGAAACCTGTTGTTGGCGCCAGCGTCATAATCATCACCAATAGGTATAGATTCACTCGGGCAGAGTAGCGGTTTCGGGTCAAGAGCGTCTGTCTTGTCAAATTGATAAGATCCATGTCTAGTACGATATTATATACTGATACCCATCTTAGTTTTAGTAATTGCACAACCTTATCTCGGAGACCAAGAAACTCAGTTTGCCATTATCCAGAGACTGAGAAACTAATTTTGCCACTATTAACTTGCTGATTTGCTTACAATAGCATTTTACTTTCGGGCAGTCTCCGGTAAGAACGAATCTAGGTTTTAAATTTTGAATAGTCAACCAATCAACACATTGCGTTTTAAGGCCGCCTGGCGACTTGTTGCGTATGGTATTGTTTCTTTATGCGTCTTTTTAAATGTAAGTGCGTTTGCTCAGGATCCTGCGAACAAACCAAACGCAGATCTTCAAGGCGTGGAATTGATTAGGGTGTCTTTTAGTCAACTCACCCCTGATGCGACAGTTTGCGGTTTGTCGTTAGGCGTCATTCAACCCCTACTTAAAAATAAATTAATGGATGGCGGCTTTATTGCGATACCCGAAACTGACACGCTTGCAACTCTTGGGCTCATGACGACCTATGACCAAGGTCGAAACGCCTGTGGGACTTCAGCGACACTTGGGGTGTATAAGAAAGTTTCATACTTTGATGAATCTGTGGGTTGGCTTCGAGCAGGCTACGTCGTCTTATGGCAGAGAGGCCAACAAGTTCAGTCAGGGGTTGCTAACCACGCTGCGTCAACCGCCGTGGTTGTGCAGCAACTTGCCAACACTTTGATCCAGAGCTGGCGAGAAGATAATCAAACAACGCAATAAGCGCCAAAAATGTATTCATATTTTCTAGCATCAAGCTTTTTACTACTCAGATGAATATAGACTTTTTTCGATCTTCGCCAATTCATAAAACGATGTCTTCGCGACCACTCCGTCCGCTATTCTAAATTTCAAAAGTAAGATGCTAAAACGACTCTTAGGTCAATCCGTCACACCCCTGATAATTCTCGTTTCTATGGTCGCGCTTACGCTACCTTGTCAAGTGAGGGCTGATAGTCCGACTCCCGTTGAACCGGCTATCCAATCGGAAATTGTAAAAGGAGAATCACTTATCTTAGGCCTAACGTATTCAGAAGCGGCACTGACCACTGCGGCAGTGGTGGGTGGCGTGTTAATTGCAAACTCATTACTCGGCGTAAATATCGGTACCACGCTTGCGGTACTTTACGTTGGCCATTTGATAGTTGAAGCAGGAATCGTCGCAGTAGCCGCTGGCAGTAGTTTAGGTCTATCTTGGTGGGTCGACACAGAGACCGAGCCTGTTGAACTTTTTTAAAATAAACCCCCAAACCAAAACGTCGCTACTTCAGTGTTCACTGCCATCCCAGCATCTATGCGATGGCTTCGAGCACTTTTTTTTGAAAGTCATGAACCGCATGTTCACTAAAGTAGCTTCGCGCTTCATTTGCGATTAGACGCCCCTGATGATAGCCAAGACTGTGTAGCCCTTTTTGAACGGTTTCGCACAACGGGATA
Source organism: Candidatus Thioglobus sp. (assembly GCA_004212795.1). Classification (GTDB taxonomy): domain Bacteria; phylum Pseudomonadota; class Gammaproteobacteria; order Arenicellales; family UBA868; genus UBA868. Next base: position 1,246 of record SHBR01000033.1, on the reverse strand, counting down.
TCTTCGTCGCGTACAGTATTAACAAAATCAATCACCTCGCGCTGCTCTTTTGTGGGTTCACTTGTCGAAAAATACCACTCACAAATCTGCGTTGTGGTTTCAGGTCCAGTCGGCAAATGATAAAAAATATTAAGGTATCCGCCGGGATAAACTTCGATCGCCCAATTTGGCCATAGCAGCCAACTGCCGAACTCTCGCGACTCTCTTCTTCTGTCCTCAGATTTAACGTAACTCGTCGCCTCGCCTACGCCACGGCTCGCATGACTATGGAACTTTTTGTGGACTGTAATCTGGTAGGACTCCATATCAAGCGAGCCCTGCGCGAGACCCGGATGCTGATTGGGGCAGTGATAACACTCGGAATAATTCTCTACCGAGTTTTTCCAATTGGCATTCAGGTGAATTTCCCGCTGATCTGCCAATTTCAGGTCTCGGACACGCGGTGATAACTCAAGCACCTCTTTTTCAAAATCGCATAGGTCAGTCATCAGGGGATCGGCATTGTGATCAAGATTAATAAAGACGAATCCGCAGAAGATTTCAGCGCGAACCTCACTCAAAGAGATCTCTGAGCTCGAAAAATCCCTGACCTGATCGCTGTGCAAAGCACGTCTTAACTTTCCAGAAAGCTCATACGCCCAACGATGGTAAGGGCAGACAATCGCAGAACTGAGACTTCCCGATCCCTCAAGCAATCGATGGGCGCGATGCTGACACACGTTATGAAACGCCCGGATCTTATTGTCCGCACCACGAACAACGACTACGCTCTGATCTCCGATGTCACGAACAAAAAAATCTCCAGAAAATTCAAGCCTTGAGACATGACACGCATACTGCCAGGTTTGATGGAAGATGTTCTCCTGTTCCCGATCGAAAACATCTAAATCAAAATAAAAGCGCCCAGGAAGTGTATGAGATGACAATGGATCATCGGTGAAGCGTCCAATGTCAGGTAGCTTGTTCATTCTAGAATTTGAGGAAAATTCTCAGCATTTGAGTATTGCTATAAATCTAACCTACACTAGAGCCAAGCGACAATCAATATTTTAATCTAGCCCACCTTGATGGTTGTTTCAATTCAATTAAGTCGTTTTCCGATCCGCCAATCCCACGGCGCTACAAACTCCCCTGCCCATAAACCCCTGCGGGCCTTGCGAGCTTGGTCTTCTTCCGGGATGTATTGCTCTGAATATTCCCGGTAAGCAAGGCCAAGCCCTTCAAATACGATTCTCGCATTAAGGTT
>SHBR01000032.1 GCA_004212795.1 Candidatus Thioglobus sp. | reverse complement strand
TAACGACGGGCGAAAACGTAAGAAGAGAAGTGTTGCAGCCAGGCGCCGTCTTAACCCGGGTCGCAAGAAGTCATATAAGGGTGGGCACATTTCAGTTTTTTGCCGGTCGCCAGGATCTTGCTGCACTTCGAGCCCTGGCGGATCATGTGATTGATCGACACTACCCGCATGCCCGCGAATACGAGCGACCCTGTTTGGCGATGCTGGAGAGTGTGATTGATGCTCAGGCGGCTCTTGTCGCGCAATGGAAGTTAATTGGCTTTATTCATGGGGTAATGAATACAGATAACACCTCAGTGAGCGGGGAAACCATTGACTATGGGCCGTGCGCGTTCATGGATACGTATGATCCGAACACCGTTTACAGTTCAATTGACCAGCAGGGTCGATATGCTTACTCCAATCAGGCGCCGATAGCCCACTGGAATCTTGCTGGTTTAGCGCAGACTTTGATTCCGCTGATTGATGAAGACAGTGAAAAAGCGGTTGAGCTCGCCCAGGATCTGATTAACGTCTTCCCTCAAAAATTTGAAACCGCGTATAACGTTGGTGCAGCAAAAAAACTGGGGCTCGGGACGGTTCAACAAGATGACGCAGTGCTCATGACGGAGTTACTGGGCACGATGGCAGACCAAGATGCGGATTTCACGCGGGTGTTTCGGGGACTGTCTTCGTTAGCTAACCAACCAAGCGATGAAGATGACGCGGTTCGAGCTCTTTTCAAAGACGGGTCGGCGTTTGATCAGTGGGTTGGTCGTTGGCGCGAAAGGCTCGCGGCAGAATCAAGTGATGCGGTTAAGCGATGTGTTGATATGCAGTCGGTTAATCCTGCATTTATTCCTCGAAATCACCGAATCGAGCAAGCGATTCGTGCAGCGGAAGACCATAATGATTTTTCGTTATTTGAAAAACTACATACTGTCTTAAGGCAGCCATTTGCTGATCAGCCACAGGCTCGCGAATACCAAAAGCCACCGCGTCCCGAGGAAGTTGTTCAGGCCACTTTTTGCGGGACCTAGCTTGAGATCACGTTTGATGGAGACGAATTTTTTGAGATGAGCGAGTTGAAGAAAAATCTCGAAGCCCGGTACTACACTGACCCTCACATTTACGCGTTAGAGCGCCAGCATATTTTTGATGCGACTTGGCAGCCCGTAGCGCCCGTCAGTTTTTTTAAGGAGAAGGGTGATTATCTTGCGCTGGATATTGCCGGTACAAAAATTTTTGTGATTCGTGATGATTCTGGAGAGCTTCGCGCCTTCCGGAATCTATGTCGTCACCGCGGCGCGGTTTTGGTAAGCGAGGGTCAAGGCCGGTGTCGGTCGATTCGCTGTCCTTATCATAACTGGGTATATGGCCTTGATGGCGTGCTGACGCGAGCGCCGTGGTTTGAGGAAAAAGAAAAATTAAATTTAGACGACTGGCCGCTTCATGCATTAGCGATTGAGGTCTGGCGGGGACTGGTGTTTGTTTGCATAAAAAAATCCGCCAATCTGACGACCCAACTCAGTGATCTTTTGGCCGAAGTCCGGGAGGATCAAATCGAGGAGTTCCAGTGGGTTGAAAGGCGCCGCCTGGTGTTCGACGCCAACTGGAAGATCTATACCGATAACTTTGTTGAGGGTTATCACATCCCCAGCATTCACCCTGATTTTTTTAAAGCGATTGATTTCGAGCATTTCGAGACAACCGCAAGTAATAACCTGGTGCGCATGAGTGCGCCTACTCGAGGTGATCTTTTTTATAAAGGGCGTTGGTTATGGATGTGGCCCAATTGGACGATGTCATTTTTTGAGGGCGGTATGAACACTTCAAGAATTAATCCCATATCGGAGAATAAGACCGAGCTTGTTTATGATTTTTATTTCACTGAGGTGTCAAGTCGTAATCGCTCTGACCGTGAGCAGATCATCACCAACAACATTGCGGTGATTGAGCAGGATTTTGATATTTGCCTAACCACTCATCAAAACTATTTGTCGGGTGGTTATCAGCCAGGGCCACTGAGCCCCCGCCATGAAAAAGGCGTACACTTTTTTCAGACGTCAGTGAAAGACGCAATCGGTGAAGTGTCTTTTTAAATCTCGAAATGATCTGTGCGGGGATAGCAAAAGATGCCTAAAAATCAGATTGTTTGGTCATGATAATGGCAGTAATTACTTCGTTATAAGGTGCGGAAAGGCCGAGATGTTTGGCGGTCTCTGGCACCATGCCATTAATGGCGTCGACTTCTGTTTTTCGTTGAGCCATTAGATCCAGTAACATCGACGGTCGCGCCTCAGGCATTTTGTTGCCGAAGTCTTTGACGTACGACACCGGGTCATCAAACGAGAAGTGAATGCCTTTGGCCTTGCCAATTTCATAAGCTTCAATTGCAAGATGCTTTGCGATGGCCCAGGTGACGGGATCGTTGATGACTTCACCGAGCGTTCGATCAAAAGCAGCTGCGGACCCACTCAACGCAACGTTACAAATAAATTTTTCCCAGATCAACTGATTGATATCTTCAAAAGCTTTGACGTTAAAGCCGGCTTCCTGCCAAATTTTTGCAACATCCTTGAGTCGGGTTGTGATGCCGCCATGCATCTCTCCGAGTCGAATAAGTTCCATACCATTATGGTGAACATGACCTGGTTTTGGAATCGAGGCGCCGAACCCGCCAGCAACACCGAGGAGAATATTTTCGCTTGCGATGTTGCTCTGAATTCGTTCGCCCGCGCCAAGACCGTTTTGGATGGTAAGAATCAGTGTCGAATCGGTAAGAATCGGATCCAAGCTTTTTGCCGCTGCTCCCACACCTGAGGCTTTTGTAGCAATGACCACCAGGTCGCATGGGCCCGCATCTGTGATGTTTGTGGACGCTTTTAGGCCGGCTACTATCCGGTCTCCACTAAATCCCGAAACTTTTAGGCCAAATGTTTGGATTGCAGCCACATGCTCTTGCCAAAGGTCGATGGCCCAGACATCGTTTCCACTTTCAGCGAGCAGCGCGGCATATACGGATCCCATCGCGCCTGCACCAATAATTGCAATTTTCATGACTTAGGTAAATGATTTATCGAGAATTCGAAAAAAATTCTAGGAATGGGTTAACAGTTGAGTCTCGCTTAAGACCAAACCATCTGAATCAGCGTAAAGGAAATCTCCGGGTCGAAACAAGATGCCTCCAAAACGAACGGCAATGTCCAGTTGCCCGCTTCCCTCTTTTGACGGCCGGGTGGGGTTGGTGCCGAGTGCTTTAACGCCAACAGGCAGTTTTCCAATTTCGGCGCTGTCGCGGATACAGCCATTAATCACAATGCCTGCCCAATGATTGTCAATAGCAAGTTGTGCCAGCTTATCCCCCAGCATCGCGCAGCGCATTGATCCACCACCATCGATGACCAGTACGTGGCCTTTGCCATCAGCCTCAAGAGTCGACCGGGTCATTTGAAAGTTTTCAAATGCTTTGAGAATTTTTATGGGTCCGGTAAATGAGTCGAATCCGCCAAAGTCCCGAAAGATCGGGGCGCAAACTTGGAGCGAGTCACCGTGTTCGTCATAAAGGTCAGCAGTCGATATTTTTGTAGTCATGATGATTTGCACCAGTTGTGTTTTTGACCCGCCTCAATGGCAAGCGATTTGTAGAGGAGTTCTTGACCAAGACTGACGTTGTTCAAATAGACGACCGCTTTAAGATCACCGTTTGGCTGCCGGTTTTGCTCGTCGACGGCGATTTCGGTTGTGGCCTGGATTTGTTGATAAATAAATTGCTTGGCCGCAATCGCTTTCTGACCTTCAGCCTCACACCAGTTGGCCTGGCCAGTGTTATCAGGTTTAAGGCGCGGCACGATGATGTTTGCAATATGAACTACCTCTTCTTCGCCTGCAATTTCCAGAACCAGCGTATCGCCGTCGACCACGCTGACCAACCCGGCTTCCGTATAGTTGCAGGGGCATCCCGCTGCTCTAACATCTGAAACGCCAACTAGCGCCCGAATAGCGATAGCCAGAAAAAAGAATTTAATAGAAATTCTCAACATGCCTTTATAAGTATTTTCTTATGCAACATTTTGATGCAGCTTCAGTGATCATTAATTGGCGAAATAAAAAATTGATATTGATAGTTTAGCCGTATCTTCCCTTTAAAAAACTGCAAAAAAGAATAAGCGGTTGACTGAAATTGCTCGCTATGTTTAATTGATAGTAGCCATTTGGCAAGCGCATAGGGCGTCTTACGTCTGGGGCGTCAATTAGATTGTAAAAAAATAACTTTTAGAAACGTTAGCGCTTTCGAACCTTGGAGGAATAAAGTTCTATGAAAGACATTCAAAATTATCAACAGATGTATCGCGATGGTCGTTTAAGTCGGCGAGAGTTTTTGTCAGCGATGGGTGCACTCGGGATCTCTGCAGCGGCAGCCGGAACGCTTCTGACTTCTGCCAGTGCCTTAGCATCATCACCAAACCGTGGTGGGTCTGTCATTTTTGCGTCCAATCTTCACGGACCCGATGACACGCTGGATCCGATCCTCGGCACGTCAACGATCGACTATACCCGTGCAAACACCATGTACAACGGTCTGATTCAGGTTGGGGACGACATGAGTCTGCATCCCGAGCTCGCTGAAGAGTGGGATGTAAATGACGATGCGACACAGTACACCTTCAAAATCCGAAAGGGTGTGGCGTTTCACGGCGGCGGTGAACTGACCGCTAAAGATGTCGTGTTCAGTATGAATCGTCATATCGCATCTGGATCTCCTTCCTCGATTAAATCCTTTTTCGCTAGTGTCATCGAATGGAGAGCGCTTGATAAGTACACCGTGAAGCTGAATCTGAATTCACCTGACGCGGATATGCCGATTAAATTGACCCAGCCGCAGGCGAAGATCGTGAAAGCCAACACCATGAACTGGTGGGAAGCGGGTACGGGCCCTTACAGGATGGATTCATTTCAGGCGGGTGTGAAGTCAACGCACTCACGGAACGACAACTACTGGCGTGACACCGGTCAATGGCTTGATGGTATCGAGATCACGGCGATCACTGATCCCAATGCACGACTGAACGCATTGCTTGCGGGCAGTGTCGATATGGTCACCTTGATCAACGCCAAGACCATCGGTCGAATTGAGGAGTCCGGTAACAAGGTATTGTCAATTCCTTCGGGTCTTTATGGCGGTCTTTGTTGCCTGAAAAACACCGCGCCAGGATCAGACGATGACTTTGTACAGGGTCTGCGTTATATCCAGGATCGCGAGCGAATTGTCCGCAAATTTCTCAGAGGTCAAGGTACCGTGGGTAATGATCATCCGATTAATGTTGCATACGGCGGCGACCATTGTAGTGAGCTTCCACAAATTGCATATGATCCGGACAAGGCCAAGTATCATTTGAATAAGTCGGGCATTAACGAAGCAGAAGCTTATGTTGCACCTGTGGTCGGCTTCATCGAAGATGCCATGCTCCTGATGCAGGCTAACCTTAAAAAGATCGGATTTAACTTGAAGATCAAAAAGGTGCCGACGGACGGATACTGGGGTGCGGTTTGGATGAAAGAACCGTTGAACGTGGTGACCTGGAACATGCGTCCGACTGCTAACTCGATGATGGCGATTCAGTTCGCGCCGAACGGCAACTGGAACGACACGTTCTGGAACGACGACCGCATGGGCACGTTACTTAAGAGTTCGTTGGCCGAGACTGATGCGGCTAAACGTCACGAGATGCATTGCGAGATGCAAAAACTGGTATCCACCAAGAGCGGTATGGTCATTCCGGCCCATACCAACATTCTGGATGCGCATAATCCTAAAATCCACGGCTTCTCAAATTGCCCATTGGGTCAGTTTGGTGGTAATGGATGGGCGGAGTTTATCTGGAAAGACGCGTAAACCCGTCAACTTAGTTGCAATTAGAAAGGGTTCGCACGTGGTTGTGCGAACCCTTTTGTTTGATGAACTCTAATTTCAGGACTCCGGATAAATCAAAATGGTTTGGCGCGCGCTACTTGCCCGTTTAGGTATCAGCCTAGTAACGCTGTGGGTGGTTTCTGTACTCATTTTTATCGGGACTAATTTGCTGCCGGGAGATGTTGCCCAGATCATCTTGGGCCAGATGGCAACGCCGGAAAACACTGCAGTTCTGCGTGAAAAACTGGGACTCGATAAGCATCCAGTCGAGCAGTACCTCGTTTGGTTATCCAATGTCGCAATGGGTGATCTTGGTATCTCGAAAGCGGGATTGGGTGCCGGTCTCGGTACGCCCATCGTTGAGATGCTTGGCCCGCGCATTGATAACACTGCTATGTTGACAGTATTAGTGGGTGTCATTGCGATACCGATCTCTGTGGCCCTTGGGTTATTGGCCGCGATGCATCCAGGCACGCGACTGGATCGCACGATTACTTTTTCAACTTTAAATATTATCTCGATCCCCGATTTTTTAATCGCTACTATTCTGGTGCTGGTGTTCGCAGTCTCTCTGGGCTGGCTGCCCTCGATCGTTTATTTGCGGGGCGATGAGAGCGGTTGGGTGTTGATGAAAACGATTGCAATGCCGCTTATGACCCTCGTCATTTTGTGCTCTTCCCAGATTATTCGAATGACGCGAGCCACGGTGCTGAACGTCATGAGTTCGCCTTACGTCGAGATGGCGATTTTAAAAGGCGTTCCTCGTCGCCGGATTATTCTTCGGCACGCACTTTTTAATGCGATTGGACCGATCGTTAATGTGATTGCCCTTAACCTCGCTTGGTTGGTGGGAGGTGTTGTGGTGGTCGAACAGATATTTTCCTATCCGGGTCTCGCCAAATTAATGATTGAGGCCGTACAGATGCGGGATATGCCGCTCGTTCAGGCCTGCGCCATGATCTTTTGCGCGGTTTATGTTGTGTTGATTTTTATCGCGGACATGGCGACGATTCTTTCAAACCCCCGTTTACGTCATCCTAAATAAAATTCATGTCTGAACAAACGAACAGCACTGACCAATCGCTCAGCTTTGACGAGTTGCCAGATGCGCCGCCAAAGCGCAAGATCAAGTTAAGTTGGCCGGGCAAGATCGGTATAGCGATTGTGCTCTTTTGGTCCGTGATAGTTGTCATTGGGCCGACGATCTCGCCTTACCACGAGGCCGATATTCTGGATGAAGAACTATTTATTGTGCCCGGCAGTGATGAGATATATCCGGAGACTGAGTTTCAGCCACCCAGTAAGATTGTATATCTCGGCAGCGACTATATTGGTCGGGACCTGTTATCTCGTATTCTGTATGGTGCCCGGACCACAATCGGCATCTCGGTGCTCGCGACATTATTGGCTTATTTAATTGGCGTGACGGCCGGCATAGCGGCATCGGTTGGGAGTCGTTATTTGGATATGGGATTGAGCCGTGTTAATGATGCGCTGCTGTCGATACCCTCGATCATGTTTGCATTGGTGCTTATCGCGGCGTTAAACAGCCCGGGTATTTTCTGGCTGATTTTGATTACCGGTTTTATTTATGCGGCGAGCGTGTTCCGGATCGCCCGTTCACTCGGACAGGAAGTGATGGTGAGCGATTTTGTCGAGGCTGCCAAGGTCCGCGGTGAAGGACTATGGTGGATTATCACGCGCGAAATTCTGCCGAACATTGCCATGCCACTGGCAACCGACTTTGGCTTGCGATTTGTCTGGGTCATATTGTTTATTTCGTCGTTGAGCTTCCTTGGGCTGGGTGTGCAACCACCCATGTCGGATTGGGGCAGCATGGTCAAGGAGAATCTCCCGGGCCTGGTTCTGGGATCTTATGCGCCGCTGATGCCGGCTTTTGCGATTGCCAGTCTGACGATCTCGGTCAACATGATTGTTGATGATCTTTCTGCTGCAACAGGTGGAAAGTTAGCAAAGAGAATGATCTCATGAGCGCGCTTCTCGAAGTTGATAATTTACAAATCAGCGCGCGCAACGACGATGACGAGTTGACGCCTATTGTCAAAGGCGTCAGTTTTAATGTACAGCCTGGAGAGGTTGTCGCTTTAATTGGCGAGTCGGGTTCGGGTAAAACCACAATTGCACTTTCATCCCTGGGCTATACCAAGCCAGGACTGGAATTTGTGGGGGGTGAGGTTCGACTTCAAGGCGAAGACGTAATCTCAATGCAAAATGATCGCTTGCGCGGACTACGGGGTCAGCGCGTTGCTTATCTTGCTCAGAGTGCAGCGGCTACTTTTAATCCGGCGTTAACTATTGGTGAGCAGGTGACCGAGTCGACCGTTTTGCATGGCCTGATGTCTCAAGAAGAGGCAAACCGCCGCGCTGAAGATCTGTATCGAGCCTTAGAGTTACCAGACCCTGACCGGCTTGGGAAGCGATACCCCCATCAGGTTTCGGGTGGTCAGTTACAGCGCTTGATGGCGGCAACCGCCCTTTGCGGAAAGCCCGATCTTTTGGTTCTTGACGAACCCACAACGGCTTTGGATGTGACAACGCAAATTGAGGTTCTAAAGTCTTTTAAGTCAGTCATCAAGCAGGAAGGGGCATCCGCTATTTATGTGACCCATGATCTCTCAGTGGTCGCGCAGATCGCTGATCATATCGTTGTGTTGTACGCGGGAGAGATTCAGGAGTATGGCACGGCTGATCAGGTCGTGACCCAACCGAGCCATGAATATACGCGACGATTGATGTATGCGGTGCGACCGCCACCGGCCGCGGGCCAGGGCGATGAGACTTCTGATGAACATCAGCGCAAAGCGCCCGCACTCGAGGTGAAAAATCTGCTTGCCGGTTACGGTAGAACCCAAAACGGCGCTCCTGAGATTACCGTGCTGCGCGATGTAAATGTTGCGATTGAACGCGGACACAGCGTCGGCGTAATTGGAGAGTCGGGCTGCGGTAAATCCACGCTGGCCCGGGTGATGGCAGGATTACTGCCCGCGGCGCAGGGTGAAGTGCTGCTGGATGGCGCAGCATTGCAGCCTGCCTTGCAACAACGAAGTCGCAGTGAGTTACAAAAAATACAGTTTGTATTTCAGATGGCCGATACAGCGCTTAACCCGCGTCAGCGGATCGATAAGATACTGGGTCGCCCCGTTGAGTTTTATCACGGACTCAAGGGTGAAGAGAAACGCCGACGGGTCGGCGAGCTTTTACAGATGGTGGAACTGCCTCAGGAGTTTGCGGGAAGATACCCGGAAGAACTTTCGGGCGGACAAAAGCAGCGTATTAATCTCGCGCGTGCTTTAGCGGCGTCTCCTGAAGTGTTGCTTTGCGATGAGGTGATCTCGGCGTTGGATTCAATTGTGGGGGCAAATGTCATTGAGTTGTTAAAAAGACTGCGCCTGCAGACCGGTGTTTCATTTGTGTTTATCAGCCACGATCTTTCGACAGTCGCATCATTTGCCGATCAGATCGTGGTGTTGTATGCGGGCCGAGTGGTGGAACAAGGGCCAACCAACGCCGTGCTCTCTCCGCCTTATCATCCCTATACCCGTCTTTTAATCAGCTCTGTTCCTGAGTTGCGGGTTGGCTGGTTAGAAGAAACGATGGAGACCCAGGAGGCGCAGGCAGGTATTGATCGGGTGGTCACTCTCACAGATAAAGGCTGCCCATTTTTTGATCGTTGTCCGCGCGCAATGAAGGGAACCTGCGATGAGGAAACGCCGCCTGTGCGAAGTTTGACCGGAAGTCATTCAATCGAATGTCATCTCAGTGAGGCTGAGTTCGCGCAGTAGTCGCATTTGCTCAGACAGCCGTCATTGATGGCGAAAACGGGTGGTTAATATAATCCGTCACTCTCTTGGCTGACGTTGTATTTCTCGAAGGCTGTGCCAGAATGTGCTGATGTCTGAATATCGAACAACCGCTTTAGCCAAGAAACTGCCCTCGACCGTCCCTTTTGTTGGGCCCGAGGCGCAGGAGCGCGCGCAAGAAAGAGCGTTTCGCGTTCGGATCGGTGCAAACGAGAGCGTATTCGGACCTTCTCCTCAAGTTAAAAAAGCAATTAACGCCGCGGCGGTTAATGCCTGGAAGTATGGCGATCCCGAATTTTTTGATCTGCGCCATGCCATTGCCGAGCACCATAAGGTAGCGCCTGAGCACATCATGGTGGGTGAAGGAATTGACGGCTTGTTTGGCTACCTTGCCCGATTGTTTATCGAACCGGGTGATCAGGTTGTCACGTCGGCAGGTGCTTACCCGACGTTCAATTTTCATATCGCCGGTTATGGGGGTGAATTAACGCTCGCCTCTTATCGGGATGATCATGAAGATCCTAATGCGCTCATTGAGCTTAGCAAGACGCATCACCCCAAGTTAATTTATATCGCTAACCCTGATAATCCGATGGGGACATGGTGGCCGGCCACCTCAATCGAAAAAATGATTGAGCAGGTGCCTGATGGATCGCTCCTTGTGCTTGATGAGGCTTACGGTGAGTTTGCGCCAGATGGCGTGCTGCCAACCATAGATCCTTTTGATCCTCGTGTCCTGAGGTTTCGAACGTTCTCAAAGGCGTATGGTCTAGCCGGGATTCGGGTTGGATACGCCATTGGCGAACCCACCTTGATCAATGAGTTTAATAAAATTCGAAACCACTTTGGCGTGGGTAGTCTCGCGCAAGCCGCTTGTGTGGCGGCGATCTCTGATCAGGCCTATTTGGTTCAGACGGTCGCGAATGTTGCAGCGGCAAGAGAGCGGCTTTATCAGATTGCGCTCGACAATGGCATCCAGTCGATACCATCCGCAACAAACTTCGTGGCGCTGGATTGTGGCAGGGACGGTGAGTATGCTTCCAAAGTCTTACAGCATCTGATTGGTAGCGGTATTTTTGTCAGAATGCCAGGGGTCTCTCCATTGAATCGATGTATCCGAGTGTCGGTGGGAGAGCAGAAAGATCTGGATCAGTTTGCTGAGGCGTTCGAGGGAGCGTTGAAAGCAGTTTCAGGATGAATCACCAGTACAAAATTATCTGAAAATTGGAGTAGATTATGTCGATCAGTCTCGATCAAGCGAAAGTTGTTGTAGAGAGCACTATTGCTGAAGCTCGAAAACTCGACCTTAAACCTGTCAGCGTGATTGTGCTGGACCCGCGGGGATCGATTGTCTCGGCAGGCTCTGAAGATGGCGTGAGCGCAATGCGGGCGCAGATTGCTCATGGGAAGGCCAATGCGGCGATTCAGCTGGGCATGGGAACGCGAGCGTTGATGAATCGCGCAGAACAACAGGCATACTTTATTCAAGCGATGAATGGGTTGGCGGGGGGCGATATGGTTCCGGTCCCGGGGGGCGTGCTGTTGCGAGACGCATCCGGTACGCTTCTGGGCGCCGTTGGTATTTCGGGAGATACTTCGGATAACGATGAGGCAGCCGCTTTAGGTGGGGTGGAAGCCGCAGGCCTTGCGGCAGAGACTGGTTGAATCAGGAACGATCATTAAAATACAAGCGTATGTCTGCTTGTGCTGGCGATTTTGAACAAGCGGTTACGTCGCTAAGTTCTCCCGAAGAGCCTTGATATGTTCAACACCAAGTCCGCAACAGCATCCGAGTGCGTTGATCCCCTGTGCGCACCATTCATTTGACGCTTGAAGATAAGCCTCGGGCGAGATCACCCCATCAAAATCCCATGCATGCTTGTTTTGGTTTTTAACCCTATCTCCGCGACTATGGGCATAAACACCGGTCGAACCCACCCAGCTTTCGTTGAGTGCGCTTAAGCAGTCGGTAATGATATCCACCTCGGTATGCATAATGCTGATCAAGGGAATCTTGTAATTCTTTAATGACTCTAATGCTCTTGATAGCGGTTCTCCGTTCCTCAGGCAGACAACGCCCTGGCTATCAATCTTGCAGGTCACACCAACCCATACGGGTAGATCACTGGCGAGCGCACCCTCCAGAGTGACACACATCCGATCAATATCGATCATCATTTCCAGCATTAGAAGATCAGCGCCGGCATTTTTCATAATGCGAGCCTGATCGGTAACGCTCGCGCTAAGCGCACTCAGTGAAGGTTTGTTTCCCGTAAAGCTCCAGTAGGAGATACCGCCCGCCACCAGCACGTCAGGGGCGTGAGATTGATCGCGCGCTTCAATCGCCAGCTCTACGCCCCGGCGGTTGAGCGCCTCAAAATGCTCTGCCATACCGGTATCTTGCAGTGTGTGTTCGCAGGTCGCAAACGTATTGCTGATAATAATTTGAGATCCTGCCTGAATGTAATCCTGGTGAACTTCTCGTACGATCGATGGATGACTCAGTGCGCCACCACCGTTCCATGCATTGTTGAGTTGAGGAACTCCGCGGCGCTCGATCTCGGTGCCGGTCGCGCCATCGATAAGGATGAGCTCTCCTGCATCCATTCGAGCCACTAGTTTTTGATATCGATCGTTCATGAGATTTGGAAAGTCAGCCTTTACTGAATTAAATTTAAGAGAGACCCTTGGGCTTGTGTTCAGAGTCCGCATATAAAGTTTGCGTAATCGCTTCGAGCGAGCGTTTTTGATGCTCAATATTTTCTAACGGATCCTGTGAAACCGGACCGTTTTCTAGATCAAAGTGGCCAAAATTATCTTTACCTCGGACCAGAATAGCAGTATCACGGGGACCTTCCTTGATTGCGTGAGTGGGTAGATAATCCATCAGGAGACCGATTCTGCGATCGTCAGATTGATTCAGTCCAGAACTGTGAATAATGCCGTGGTTAATTACCGTAACTTCACCCGGGGCAAGTTCAATATCCAGAGCGGCTGAGTCGTTGAATGCCTCATCAATAAACTGGGCGCGCGATAAGATGCTTTTGGAATCATGTCCCTCCTGATGCGAGAGTAACGCCCATTTGTGCGAGCCGGGAATCACGCGAAGGCATCCGCTATTGCGGGTTGCGGAACTCAATGCGAGCCAGCAGATTGCCAGGAAGGGTTTCAATTTAATGTAGGCCGTATCCTGATGCCAGGCCGCATGCTGGCCTGTATTTGACTCTTTGATTCGGAATGTGGAATTCCAGTGGAGTAGATTAGGGCCGAGAAGATCTTCCATCAGATTCAGGAGGCGATTGTCTCTGGACAGGCGATCAACAGCAGGCAAAATCAGATTAGCTTTGAAATCAAGTTGTCCGGCCAGCTCAGGATGACGAGCTTCAAAGTCTTCAACTTCCGCTCGAAGCGAAATGGCCTCATCGGTGGCCAAGACTCGAACGGGCGGCAAGAAGCCGAACTCGTCGAAATGTTCAATTTGACTCTGGTTAAGAAACAAAGTCTTCATCTATTGGCTTTCCATTAGGGATATCCCAGTGGTATAGGTTCGAGATAAGCGCAACTAAAATTGTAAAGGATTTTTGTCAGGCGATGATTTCTGAGTAAAAACCAGTTTTTATCGAAAAAATAACTGGTGCGTTTGTCCCGGCAAAGGTATGATTTTGTGCGCATAAAATCATTCGGATTTCCTCAAAAATGTATCAACTGACTCCTTCCATCCGCTTGAGGCGAACGCCTTTTTCAAATCGGGTTGAGCAGGCGGGCGCAATGGCCTTCACGATTTACAACCATATGCGACTTGCTTCATTTTATGAGTCGCCCGAAGCGGACTATCGACATTTAAAAAATGCAGTACAGGTATGGGACGTCTCCGTTGAACGCCAGGTAGAGATCATAGGACCTGATGCACTGCGTCTGGTCCAGATGACGACACCACGGGATATGTCCAGAATACAGGATGATCAGTGCTACTACATCCCGATGGTGGATACCGACGGCAAGTTAATGAACGATCCAGTTGCGATACGCCTGAATCAAGATCGCTATTGGCTATCGTTGGCAGATTCGGACATGCTTCTTTACTGTAAAGGCCTGGCAGCGGCTGGCAAACTTGATGTCGAAGTTTTTGAGCCTGACGTGTCGCCGCTCGCTATCCAGGGACCCAAAGCCGACGAGTTGGTTGCTCGTGTATTTGGCGAGGATGTCGTAAAAACGCGGTTTTTTAGACATACAACAATTAACTTCGAAGGCCAGGATATGATTCTGGCGAGATCGGGATGGTCCCATCAGGGGGGTTTTGAGCTTTATCTTGATGGAAGTGAGTACGGCGAGGCGGTTTGGGACGCATTATTTGCGGCAGGCGAAGATCTTGACGTCCGGGCCGGGTGCCCCAACTTAATCGAGCGAATTGAAGCTGGATTGCTTTCATTTGGCAGTGATGTGACATACGCCCATACGCCGTTTGAGGCGGGGCTCACTAAGTATTGCAATCTCGAAACCGTTCAGGGGTTCCTTGGACGTGATGCCTTAATGAAGTCGAAGGATCCTGTGAGGCAGATTCGGGCATTATCGGTGGAGGGTGATCCAGTACCACCGATCAATCACCCCTGGCCACTACTTGATACGTCAGGTTCAGTTGTGGGACATATCTCGTCTTCAACCTGGTCTCCGGATTTTGAGACTAATGTCACCATCGCAATGGTAAACCGAACGCATTGGGATTCTGGCACAAAATTAACTGCAAAAATTCCCGATAGCGAACGGACAGCGACTGTACGCTCAGGATTTTGGATCTAAAACATTTGGTCGATGATTAAACGATATGGGATTACATAAAGAACTAGACGGTTTGCTTGTGGTCTCGATGGATCAGGCAGTAGCAGCACCCTATTGTGCATTGATGCTGGCGGACGCCGGCGCTCGCGTGATAAAAGTTGAACGCAAAGAAGGGGACTTCGCGAGAGGATATGATAAGGGTGCTGATGGCAAGAGCGTTTTTTTCTCTTGGCTCAATCGCGGCAAGGAATCAATCTGTGTCGATATTAAAGATGCTAACGACGAGCAGTTGTTACGTTCGATGTTAAGCCGTGCCGATGTATTTCTTCACAACCTTGCACCCGGTGCGTTAGTCAGGAGAGGGTTTGGAGGAGATGTTTTGCGTGAGACGAATCCCGGTCTTATCACCTGTGAGATCAACGGCTACGGCACGACCGGGGATTGGGCGCAAAAAAAAGCCTATGACGCTTTAGTGCAGGCCGAAAGCGGTATTTTTGCTGTTAATGGAACCCATGAGCATCCCTCTCGAGTCGGGATTTCGATTTGTGACATCTCGTCCGGGCAGACGGCTTTTTCTACGATTCTTCGCGCGCTAATACAACGAGGGGTTACCGGAGCCGGAATTGATATTTCAATATCAATGTTCGATGTGATGGCGGACTACATGAATTTCCCGTTGCTGTCACACCGCTATCTAGGCCAGGCGCCTGGACGGATGGGAATTACCCATCCCTTAATTGCGCCATATGGGGCTTACGCGGCTAAAGGCGGCGAGCAAGTGATGATTTCGATTCAAAGTGATCGAGAGTGGCAAAATTTTTGCGATTCGGTCTTGGATCAGCCTGAGCTTGGTAAAGATTCACGCTTTGCAGACAATACGCACCGCGTTAAGAATCGCAATGAAATGGATAAGGCGATCAATTCAACTTTCAGCGTTCACGATATCGATGAGTTGATTAGAATTCTTGATCAAGCGAAGATTGCAAACAGTCGACTCAGTAGTGTTTCTGATCTTTCAGATCATGAGTTGATTCGAAACGTAGTGGCTGATTTCGATGGTACTGAAGTCAGCATGGCAGATCTCCCTGTTGAGACTGATGCCGATCGGCCTCGGGTGGTCCCGACTTTGGATCAACATGGGCCGGCAATTAGATCCGAATTTTCCCCAGAGCAGTAGAAATTAAATATGAGTATTAAACCGCCTACCTATAGCCTTGATCACCCTGAAATAAGAGAGAGCGTTACACGTCTTTGCGCTGATTTTCCGGGAGAATATTGGCGGCGATGTGATCGAGAACAGGCTTACCCCAGTGAGTTCGTACAAGCGCTGACGGCTGCCGGTTTTCTGAGCGCTTTAATCCCCGAGCAGTATGAGGGTTCAGGGTTGCCGCTTTCAGCGGGCGCTGCGATTTTGGAGGAGATCCACCGTTCGGGAGGCAACGCGGGCGCTTGCCACGCGCAGATGTATACGATGGGCACCTTGTTGCGTCACGGCTCTGAGACCCAAAAAGAAACTTATCTGCCTGCAATCGCGCGAGGAGAACTTCGACTTCAGGCTTTCGGGGTGACGGAGCCTACCAGTGGTACCGATACATCGTCGTTGAGAACAACCGCTCGTCTGGATGGCGATCATTTTGTTGTCAATGGTCAAAAAATCTGGACCTCACGATCTGAGTATTCAGATTTAATGATTCTGTTGTGTCGAACGACGCCCCAAGATAAGACTCAGAAGAAGACGGATGGACTTTCTGTGCTGCTGGTCGACATGCGTGAGGCGCGAGATAAGACGCTGACGATCCGCCCGATTCGCACAATGATGAACCATGCGACTACCGAGATTTTTTTTGATGATATGCGGGTGCCAGCCCATCATCTGATTGGCGAAGAAGGAAAAGGTTTTAGGTACATTCTCTCCGGCATGAATGCTGAACGGATTCTGATTGCAGCGGAATGCATTGGGGATGCAAAGTGGTTTATCGAGAAAGCAACAGCGTATGCTGCTGAACGTTCAGTGTTTGGTCGGCCGATTGGCCAGAATCAGGGCGTTCAGTTTCCCATTGCGCGAGCATATGCCCAGATGCGGGCAGCGGAGCTCGTTCTACGTGAAGCGATACAACTCTATGATGCAGGTGAGAATCCGGGTGAAGAGGCGAACTTGGCTAAAATGCTCGCAGCCGAAGCATCCTGGGCGGCCGCTGAGATGTGCGTCCAGACCCATGGCGGATTTGGTTTTGCAGAAGAGTATGACGTTGAGCGAAAATTCCGCGAAACACGACTTTATCAAGTGGCCCCGATCTCTACTAATCTGATCCTAAGCTACGTTGGCGAGCATGTGCTGGGTTTGCCACGGTCGTATTAACTGTAATAAGAACCAAGCATGACAGAAGAATACAAACAGAGTGTGCAGTCTCGCCGAAGTTTCATTTTTGCTCCCGGGTTGAGGCCAGAGTTGTATCCAAAGGCCTTGGCGAGCGGTGCTGATATTGTGTGTGTTGAACTCGAAGACGGGATCGCGCCGCATGATAAGGATGAAGCGCGGGAAAAGACCCTGGCGCTTTTTGCTGAACCGCAGGCCAATGACGGAGTCGAGCGGATTGTCCGTATTAATTGTCTGCGGTCAGTTGTCGGGCTGGACGATGTGAAGGCAATTCTTGCGACAGAAACGCCGCCGCCGGCATTGATGCTACCGAAGGTGGTTTCTCCGGATGAAGTAGTTTGGCTTGATGATCTGCTTACCGAACGTGGCCGCGATACCCGTCTCCATATCATCATTGAGATGAATGCCGGTCTCGAAGCCGTTTTCGACATTGCCCGATCGAGTTCTCGTATCGATGCGCTGTTCTTTGGTGGGGTGGATATGGCGGCAGATCTGAGATGCAAGAATGCTTGGGAGCCGTTGCTCTATGCGCGATCCCGGGTTGTGCATGCCGCCGCCTGTGTCGGCGTGGATGCCGTGGATGTGCCTTATTTGGATCTTGAAGATTTAGGGGGTATGAAGATCCAGGCTCGCCAGGCCAGAGATCTCGGTTTTAGCGGTAAGGGAGCCATTCATCCTAAACAGATTGCTGATCTTAATGAGGTGTTCACGCCCTCGGCAGAGGAGGTCGCCCGGGCTCGTAAAGTCGTTACTGCTTTTGAGGAAGCCAACACCGGACTCGTAGTCGTGGATGGAAAGCTAATTGAAAAGCCGGTGGTCCGGGAGATGCAGCGAATTCTCTCCGTGGCGGATCGTGCCGGGGTCTAGATTGTTAAAACGACGCGCTTAACCGAGCGCCTTGTTTAGTGCATTAGCGCCGTCGTGCAGCGCTTCGGTGGCCTGATCGAGCATACGGCTGTAATGGATAAAACTATGCAGCACCCCAGGATAGATTTTCAAAGTTGCTGGCCGGCCCTCTTTTTTCATGGCCTTGTAGAGCGCTGTCGAATCATCCTGTAGCGGGTCGCATTCGGCTGCTGCGATGAAAGCCTGTGGTAGCAAGCCGATGTCTCCTTTTAAAACATTGAATCGAGGATCATTTCTGTCGTGGGCTTCACCCAGGTAACTTGTCAGGTAGAACTCTTTTTCCTCGCGGGTAAATTCGAACTCCGCGTTGCCGTACTGCTGCCAAGATGCTGACTCGGTTAGGCCGTACGCGCCGTAGTAAAGGAGCAGGAACTGAATCAGTCCAGGACTCTGCTGGTGACAGAGTTGGGTGACCGAAACCGCCAGGTTCGCACCAGCCGAATCCCCCCCAATTCCCAGCCTGGCGCTATCGAGGCCGTGATCTGGACCGTGAGCCTGTAACCAGTCGAGCACGGCTCGCACTTCATTGATTGCCACCGGAAACTTGTATTCGGGTGAGAGCGCATAGTCGACCCCCACAACACGAGCGCCAGAGAAGTCAGCCAATAACCGCATTACCCGGTCATGGGTGTCAAGATTCCCGAGGATCCAGCCGCCACCATGAAGGTATAAAAGAACGGTTCCCTCATTTAAATCATTTGGCTTGTAAATACGTATCGGTATATCCCGTACCGGCCCTTCAATGTTTATGTTCATCACATCATGCATCTCAGGCTTGATTTCGTTCCACCAGGCCCGCTCGGCGTTATACGCATTTCGGACTCCGTTGAGAGTGAGGTCTGCCACGTCACCCGTCCCGCCAGTCAGAGTCGCGCGTTTTGTCATGACTGCGGTCATTTGGGGATCCAGTATCACGCGGGTCAACCTTGTATTCGCGAGGATGCGGGGTCATAGAGAGGCTCCAGGTGAAGTGAGCAGGGTACTCGGGTGCCGGCGATCTCCAGACTGTAAGCGCCACGCTCAAGATATTCCCGATCGACGCCTTCGGCATTTCGTACATAACCATAGCCAATGGGGAGACCGATCGTGTGCCCAAAACCTGCGCTCGTCAGCCAGCCAACGCGCTGATCATCTCTGAAAATAGTCTCGCGTCCGATTAGATTGATGCTCGAGTCGTCTGTTGTAAAACAGGCAAGTTGTTTCTTTATGCCCTCACGTTTTTGTTGCAGGAGGGCTTCCTTGCCCAGGAAGTCCGTTTTGCCCGTCAGGTTGACCGCCCAGCCCAACCCGGCTTCCAGAGGGGTATGGTCGGGCGAGAGATCTGAGCCCCATGCCCGATAGCCTTTCTCAAGTCTCAGGCTCTCAATAGCACGGTATCCCGCGTTGCGGATGCCGAGGTCGGTTCCCGAGGTTATCAGCGCCCGATAAACATCAAGTGCGTGATCAATCGGAATATGCAACTCGTAGCCAAGTTCGCCGACATAAGTCAGCCGAACCGCCGTGATCACAGATGACGTTACTTGCAGTTGCCGTGAGCTGGCAAAGGGCAGGGCAGTATCGCCTACATTCTCCGAAGCGACGCGGGCCAGCAGTTCACGAGATCGCGGGCCCATGACGGATAAAACTGCGAAACGGTCAGTTTGATCTGTAATCCTGACATCAAGGCTCTCTGGCAGGCTGCGCCGGATCCAATCATAGTCATGAGTGACAAATCCAGTGCCGGTGACAAGATAAAAACGATCCGGGGCCAGCCGAGTTACGGTCAGATCGCTTTCGATACCGCCGCGGCTGTTGAGAAGCTGGGTATAGATCACCGATCCCACTGGTCGATCAATGCGGTTAGCACAGATCCACTCTAAAGCCTGGGCGCTGTCGGCTCCCTCGACGATGAACTTGCCAAAAGAGGTCTGGTCAAAGACTGCGACTGCTTCGCGCGCCGCCCGGTGTTCATCGCCGGAGTAACGAACCCAATTTTGTTCACCAAAACTGTATTCATCCTCAGGCGTTACACCCTCGGGCGCAAACCAGTTTGGACGCTCCCAGCCGAGTTTTTCTCCAAAGCATGCACCCTGCGATTTAAGTTCTTCATAAAGCGGGGAACAGCGGAAGGGTCGACCGGACTGATGTTCCTCATGCGGCCACGCCATGGTGTAGTGCTTGCCGTACATTTCATGCGTGCGCTCACGAACCCATTCGATCTCGGAATGAGGTTTGCCAAAGCGGCGGATATCAACGGGCCAAAGATCAAAAGGAGGTTCACCCCCTGCAATCCACTGGGCCAGCGCCTGCCCCGCGCCACCTCCAGCCGCAATGCCAAAAGCATTAAAGCCTGCAGCGACATAAAAGCCGGTAAGCTCCGGCGCCTCACCCAGGATAAAGTTGCCATCAGGCGTAAAACTTTCAGGACCGTTGAGCAGCTCCTTGATACCGGCATGGGCAAGGGCGGGAACCCGCGGTAGCGCCTGGACCATCAGTTGTTCAAAATGATCCCAGTCTGAGTCCAGCAATGAAAACGCAAACTTTTCGGGAAAGCCCGCTTGCGCCCAACCCACCGGGTTGGGTTCGTAGCCACCCATGACAAGGCCACCGACTTCTTCTTTGAAGTACGTTAAACGGTCAGGATCTCTCAGTGTGGGGAGATCGGACGTGACACCATCGATAGTCTCGGTAATAAGGTATTGATGCTGCACAGAGACCAATGGCACATTAACCCCCGCCAATTGGCCGACTTCCCGAGCCCATTGCCCGGCACAGTTGACCAGAATTTCGCAATCCACAGGACCCGATGAAGTATCGATACCGGTTACGCGGCGGTTTTCAGATCGCACACCGGTCACTTGGATGTTTTCAAGAATCGTTACGCCGTGATTGCGAGCGCCTTTCGCAAGCGCTTGGGTAATGTCGGACGGACTCGCTTGGCCGTCCGAAGGTAAAAATGCTGCGCCCAAGACATCACTGACATCCATTAATGGCCATAGATCTTTTGCTTCAGATGGCGTCAGCAGATGCATTTCAAGTCCAAAACTGCGCGCGGTTGTTGCCTGGCGGGCAATCTCGGTCATTCTGGATTCATTGCAAGCGAGACGCAGACCGCCATTCATTTTCCAGCCGGTAGATAGTCCTGTTTCGGCCTCCAGCCGGTCGTATAGGGTGACAGAGTTGCCCAGTAATTGCGTAATGCCGGCTTGTGAACGCAGTTGGCCCACTAATCCGGCTGCGTGCCAAGTACTGCCGCTGGTTAGTTGGTGTCGTTCCAGCAGCAGCACATCTTTGTACCCCAGTTGGGCCAGGTGATACGCTGTCGAGCATCCGGCGATTCCGCCACCGATGATTACGACCTGGACGTGTCGCGGCAGGGTTGTCATATTGCTAGTCTCCCTCGGGAATTTGTGGTGTGGTCGTCTTTGAATACTTTCAGGCGGAAAAAGAATTCCATTGCTGGTCAAATCGCTCCAGGTTCTCGCGTGTGTACTCTACAAAGTCGAAATCGAGCTGGGAGTGAATTTCGGATACCATGCTCCAAAGTGTTTCTCTCAGTAAAGACGCACACTTCATCGCCTCAAATCCATGTCGGGTCTGGTCAGAAATGGGACCGTTAAAGTAGTGCTGTAGGAGCCAGTCCTCCTGATTTCTGGAGAGACCGTTATTCGATGCCAGATTGGCGAGATCAAAAAGCGGACTGTTGTAGCCCGCGTAGTCCCAGTCAATGAGCCAGAGCCGGTTACCATCATCGATAAAGTTTGCAGCCAGCAGGTCGTTATGTCCGTAGACGATATCAACCGATCCGACGGCCGCCTCAAGAACTGCTCCTTTTTCCTGTAGCGCGGGTAGCATGTTGCTCAGGCGACTGCCATCATTTTGGAGTGTTCCAAGGTAATCGCGGATCACGTGAAAGACCCAGAAGATGAGAGCCGGACCCCGGATCTGTTGGGTAAGCTCCCGATGACAGGTGTGCAGCATCGGCAAGATTCGCTCAAGATATGCATCCTGCCTGATTTCTGCCTCGGTGAGGGTCTTTCCGTCGATAAAATTAAGGATCAGCACTCCTGGCGCGTGGTATGCAACGTCGGGGGAAAGACCGACTTTGGCTGCTGCGATACTGGCCTCAAGTTCGTTAAAGCGCATAACGCCGTGGAGGGGAATATCATCACCCATGCGGACAAAGAATTTTTGACCTTGGTTGGTTACAACGAAATTCTGGTTGGTGATGCCGCCCTCGATGGGTTCAAGCGTGATACCCCCTTTCCAGAAGTCCAGTTCCCGTATTCGATGTTCAAGTGTTTTACGCATAGCAAGAATTCACGTTTGTTTTAAGACTGAAGCCCAAACTCCATTCTCTTTCTTTGTGCCCAGCGATTGATCAGGCGGTCAGCGACGATGGCAATACAGGCAACGCCGATGCCGGCAATAATGCCGCGACCCGTATCTGCTTTGGTGAGAGCGATATAGACCTCTTGTCCAAGGTCCCGGGTTCCCACCAATGCCGTGATCACCAGCATGGAAAGTGCCATCATGATTGTCTGGTTTATTCCGAGCATGATTTGAGGTAAAGCAATGGGAAGTTCGATACGCCATCGGATTTGGGTCCGGGTACAGCCGATTGCTCGTGCTGCTTCAATCAGATGCGTGGGAACTTGCTCAATTCCGAGGATGGTATAGCGGATAGCAGGTGCTAGAGAGTAGGCAATCACAGCCAGCATAGCTGCAAAATCGCCAACCCGAAACAACATGACGACCGGTATCAGGTAGACGAACGACGGCAGGGTTTGTAGCGTATCAATAAGGACTTGAGTTACGCGGTTTAGTTTCCGGTGGGAAGCGGCTAGGATGCCTGCCGGAATACCGATGCAAGCTGCAAACAGAACCGAAACGCCGCAAAGGTAGACCGTGATCATGGCTTTCGTCCATAGCCCGGTCACCGCTATGAATAAACTGAGCACGGTGGTAAGTGCAGCGAGTCGGAGCCCCCCTAGCCGAAAACTGACCAAAGCAACCAGCGCGACCACGACGCTCCACGGGGTGTTCAGCAGGAAGCGTTTGACCGGGATCATGATGTGAATCAACACGAAGGTTTTAACCGCTTCAAGTTGATCGAAAAAATTAATGTTGATCCACTTAACTGCTGCATCCCAGAAATGACTTGTTGTGACCTGAAGTGACTCTGGAAAAATAGCCAGTGCCGGGAAAAAATGAGCTGCTAGCCAGGAAACAATAAGGATCAGAATAATCAGCGCGCCAAAACGGGCGCCCGTTAGAAATTCGGAACTGTCCGCCCGTGCGGACATTGTCGAGCGGCTGTTGTATGCCTGCCCTAATCGGTCCAAGGCGATGGCGAGTAGCGTTATCGCAAGACCCGCTTCAAGGCCATCACCGATCGCGAGCCTGCGAAGAGAACTGAGAACATCAAAACCGAGGCCTCCTGCGCCGATCATCGATGCGATGATCACCATGTTCAATGAAAGCATGATGACCTGATTGATGCCGACCATGAGCGAATTTCGTGCAACAGGAACTTGAATTTTGCGCAGCAGTTGCCCACGGCTGCAGCCAGCCATGTCACCGTATTCAATCAATTCTTCGGGTATCTGGCGGAGCGACAGAATCGTTACCCTAACCATTGGAGGTGTTGCGTAGATCATCGTTGCAATCATTGCCGCAACCGGTCCAAAGCCGAAAAGAAATAGAACCGGTACCAGATATGCAAATACAGGAACTGTTTGCATAAGATCAAGTATCGGGGAAAGCATGCGCTCTAGAAGGGGATGGCGGTAGGCCGTGATACCGAGCGCAAAACCTATTCCTACGCCTAGCGGAACAGCAATAAGGATTGAACTCAAGGTCACCATGGCGCTTTGCCACTGACCAAAAATAACAAGGTAGAAAAAGCAGCCGGTGACAAGGAGGGTCAGGCGAATTCCAGAAAGCTGGAATGCGAGCAGACCGACAATGCTTACAATGGCAATCCAGGGTGCCGGCGGTAGGATAATAGGCGCCCCCGGTTCGGTCGAGAAAGTAAAACCGGTGGCAAGGAAGCTGTTGGCAATCGATAACGGCCACTCGAGCACCCATGCTATTGAGCGGGTCAGTTCCTTGAAGGTAAAAAGACCAAGGTCAAAATCTTTAATCAGCCATTGCATAAGATCGCTGATCCAGAATCTAAGGGGAATAACCCAGTCCTTCGGATACTTCACCAAAAAAGGCGTGAGTTCCTTGTTTAGATATAACAGGATGCCGAGACAAAAAATTACGGTTAACGGAAGCCAGAGCCCCCAGCGGAATTTAACGGGAGTCTCGGGAATCGGGATTGATTGCATCGTCAGTACGAGCCGGCGGGCTCTCTGCCTACGAGCACATTAAGAACAGCTTGTCGATCAATCACTCCAATAACCGATCCGGTGTCGTCAATAACACCGATCGGGTGTTCAGAATGGACTGCCTGATCTGCAAATTCCTGAACTTTAGCGTCGTGTCTTTGCAACTCCCGAAGCGTGTCTTCCTCGTTCGAGGTCAGCGGCCTCATGACCATTCGAGCCGAGAACACTTTTGCGCGGGAAACATCCCGCGTAAATTCAGCGACATATTCTGTTGCGGGGTTGATAATCAGGTCTTCAGGGGTCCCGATCTGAATGACTGCTCCATCCTTCATGATCGCGATCCTGTCAGCCAATCGGATAGCTTCATCAAAATCATGGGTGATAAATACGATTGTTTTTTTCAGAATGTCCTGCAACTTCAGAAACTCGTCCTGCATTTCC
>SHBR01000031.1 GCA_004212795.1 Candidatus Thioglobus sp. | reverse complement strand
CCTCTAACTCATCATGAGGATAGGCGCCCTTCATTGCGACCAGCCTCAGCATGGGATGGTGAAGATGGCCGGTCATCTGAAGCAATCCAGCGAGCGACGACACCGCGCGCGCTGTAAGCGTATCAAAATTCACTGTACCGGGGTAATCCTCAACACGGCCTTCAAAAATGGCAAGGTTTTTGACCCCAATATGCGCTTTAACTTCCCGCAAGAAGCCCGCCTTTTTACTCTTGCTTTCCGCCAAAGTCCAGTTTTGTTGTGGAAAACAGATTGCCATCACCATGCCAGGAAAGCCGGCCCCAGACCCTACGTCGAGGCAGTTGGGTCCGGAGATAAAAGACGCTACGCTTAAACTATCTAGCAGATGATGCGTCAAAATTTTCTCGGGCTCATCCACTGACGTTAAATTATGCACTCGATTCCACTTACACAAGAGCTCGATAAATTCAATCAGGCGTAAGCAAATAGGCGTTCCAAGCTCGTCTGTCATCTCCTGGGCGCCCGACTGGAGACCCTCCATCAATCGGTGCTTTTCAACTGCGCTTAATGCACTCAAGCCGCTGAGCGCATTTGTTGGCGTTTTAGATGAACCAATAATAGGGAAATAGCCGCCGGGGTCACGCCCGACAAGCGCGAGGCCAAGCCAATGGTCAGCGGTCGATGTGACATCAAGATCTGAAGCACCTCTGTTGATAAACCCCGCACGGCTTCATAATCAAATTGCGAAGGAATAACAGTCTCCTCGTGTCGCCGTTGACGCGCGATCTCATCTTTTTGACGATCGATATAGCCTGAGTAGCGCGCCTCAATTTCTAGTTGTTCGATGATCGCTGAATCCAGCACCGGCGCAACGCCTGAATCCAACGCTAACAAATTTTCGTAGCTCACTTCCGGCCGGCGCAACAAGTCCGCAAGCGTTTGCTCATGGCTGAGTGCCTGCCCAAGCACTTTCGATATCTGATCTTTGTTGTCGATAGTCGGGCGAACCCAAGTCTTCTGAAGACGGCTGCGCTCAGCATCAAGCCGCTCCCGTTTCATCGTATAAGCTGACCATCGACAATCATCCACAAGCCCGGCTTCTCGACCTATTTCGGTTAACCTAAGGTCCGCATTATCTTCACGTAGCTGAAGACGGTACTCAGCACGAGACGTAAACATTCGATACGGTTCTGTTACGCCTCGGGTCACGAGATCATCAATCATGACGCCGATATAAGCTTCATCACGCCCCGGCCACCAAAAAGGCTTTTCCTGGCTCGCCCTTGCTGCATTGACGCCGGCAATTAGACCCTGGCCTGCTGCTTCTTCATATCCGGTCGTGCCATTAATCTGGCCGGCGAAAAATAGGCCCGTAACTGCTCGGGTTTGTAATGCGGGCGTTAAATCACGGGGATCAAAAAAGTCGTATTCAATCGCATATCCAGGTCTGGTGATCCGCGCATTTTCAAAACCGTTAATGCTCTGAACCATCTGCCACTGGATATCAAAAGGCAAACTCGTCGATAAACCATTAGGGTAGATCTCGTGTGTCTTGAGGCCCTCAGGCTCAACAAAGATCTGGTGAGCATTGCGTTCCGAAAATCGAACCACTTTGTCCTCAACCGAAGGGCAATAACGAGGCCCAACCCCCTCAATCTTCCCACCATAAAGAGCAGATCGTGAAAGACCTGCTCGAATGATGTCATGAGTGGCTTCACGGGTAGCCGCAATATGACAATCAACCTGCAACGGATGCTCATCGATTGAGGTCAGAAACGAAAAACTAGGTGGCGGATTCTCACCAGGCTGAACCTCTAATTTTGAAAAATCAATTGTGCGGCCGTCAATCCGTGGCGGTGTGCCTGTTTTCAGGCGCCCTGTTCGGGGGCAAATCTCACGCAGTTTTTCAGCGAGCGCGATCGCAGGTGCATCGCCGGCGCGACCACCCGGCTGAGATTGATCACCGACGTGGATCTTGCCGTTTAAAAAAGTGCCCGTCGTCAACACGACATTGGGGGCGTCAATCTGCACCGCGCCGGCTGTCTTTATCCCGGTAACCCGATGATTTGAAATCAGAATGTCTTCTACCGCTTGCTGAAGAAGTGTGAGTCCAGGCTGATTCTCCACGGCATAACGAATCGCCTCACGATAAAGGTTGCGATCTGCCTGTGCTCTTGTTGCCCGAACCGCGGGCCCCTTACGAGAGTTGAGCGTTCTAAATTGAATTCCCGCGCGATCTGCAGCCCTGCCCATAACGCCACCAAGCGCATCAATTTCTTTAACAATATGGCCCTTTCCAATGCCGCCAATTGCAGGGTTGCAGGACATCTGTCCAACGGTCTCTATCGTGTGCGTTACCAGAAGAGTAGAAGCGCCCGCCCGAGCAGCTGCCAACGCGGCTTCTGTTCCCGCATGCCCGCCACCGATCACGATTACGTCGAATTTTTCTGGATACTGCACGTTAGTAATCGGAATTGAAGTTAGTTCTGATAGTAGTAATCAAAACGATTCAGGATTTTACTCGTAAACCCCCAGGCTTCGCCATGCGTCAGCGAATTATCGTCGGGTATCACTTTCGTATAAAGTTTGTCCGCATGTTTTACTTTCAAGACGCTTAATTTCTGATACAGATCGCTCTCGCTAATGATCTCTTCCGAACCTCCACTTTCCCGCAAAGAATATTGACGGACCGGGCCATCTTTCCAGAACCGCACTTCTACAACGAAACGCCCCACGGTACTGCGCGCTGGCCGAACAAGACGGTTGTACCGGCTTTCTAGATCCAAGTGCTGATCTCTCAGGATATCAAGCTCTTCTGTATGCGCCGCAATCAAAAGATCTCTTTCTTTTTTGAAGCTCGCAACTTCATCAGCGAGCTTAGCCTGAAGAAATGCTAATTCTTCTTTTGTTAAGCGATACTCAAGAGCAACCGCAGCCAGCTCGCGGTTAAGGCTCTCTGCCACAACTTCACTTTCCTGCAACGCTCGCTCACTACTAATTGCGGTGCGGACAAAGCTTGCCAACTCCTCACGTAGCGCACCGATCTCGGTTTGAAGGGAGATTCGAGTCACATCGAGCGCGCTCACCTGCTGTACCAGTTGATCACGCTCCTCGGCAAGCTCGTCTCGAGACATGGTGACAATATCTTTCTCTTCGGCGCTCGTCTGGAGCGTCGCCGTTAGCCTGATCTGTTCTGCTTGTAGTTGCGCAAGCACGCTCTGAAGACGGGAAAGATCCGCGGACAGCTCCTCACGAAGTTGCTCGGAGAGCATGAGCTGATCAAGGCGTTCGTTGCTCCCTGAAACAGCCGTCGCGAGGTTAACACTGAGTGCCGCTTTGTCCTGAGCCAGTAAGCTCTTGTCGTCTTGCAGGGCAGCGATTTCCATTCGCATTTCCTGCTGATCGGTTAGCAGCGCTTGTTTTTCTGCACTGACATCACCTAACTCCGCACTGAGTGCCGCTTTGTCCTGAGCCAGTACGTCTCGTACTTTGGAAAGATCCGAGATGTCAGACAACAAGGCAAGAATTTCTATCTGCTTCTGCTCAGCATCTTGCTCAGCGCTTTTTCTTTGGGAATCAGTTTGATCGAGTAACGCTCGCAGCTGAACCAATTCATCGCCCATAGACGCGATTCTCAATTCAAAATCGCTCCTCTGATTCGAAATGGTTTCGTTCTGGCTGACCGAGTCACTGAGCTGCGCAACCAACTCCGTGTTCCGCATCATAATGACCACCAAAGAAACCAGAAAAATCAGCACGACGACCGTCATAATGTCGGTGAAAGATGGCCAAACGCTATCTTCATTCGCTCGCCCACCGGCCGACGGCGAAACCCTCAGGTCAACGAAACCATCCGATCGAGAAATTGCCATCGGCTAGTTATCGGACTCGTCGAGCCGGAACCCTTCACGAAGCACTTTGGTCATCTTTGTCAGGCCATCACTATTCCTCTGCATTTCATCTCGATAGCTTACAAAGAGATTGCGAAGGTCAGCAGCGACCTCTGCATAACTGGCCTGGGATTGATCCAATCGTTCAACCAGTGCCGCAGCAGTTTTGACGATCTGGCTCAATTGTTCAGCCGCTTTTTCCGGCTCGATTTGGAACATAGGCAACAATATTCGAGTCGTTGAAGACTCAAGAGAACTGACCACATGCGTCTGGGCATCCATGAGCCGCAAATAAAAATAACCAAAAAACAAATAGGCAAAAATCGCGGTCATCGTCGTTGACAATGCAGTCGACATGCCATGAATGATCATGCCAAGTCCGCCCGTCTCGGTGGTCGACACAATCACATCGGACGCCCCAAGCAACGCGATGGACAGGGACACAACGGTCCCGAAGACACCGGTCAAAATAAGAACATTGTGAACGAACTTCGGGAAGCTGACTCGGCTTGATTCAAGTGCGACCACCGTCGCCGCGAGCGCGCTATGGTTGATAACCGCGTGCTGTCGATGGAGATCGACCAGGGTTTCATAGCGATTCGCAATCAGCGAACTCGCACTAACCCCTTCTAGCGCAGCGTTCTTATTCTCTAAGTTCAACAAGGTTTGATTGAGTGCAATTTCTTCAGATTCGAGACGCTTAAACTCACGAACAATCTGATAAATCCCGCCGAAAAAGAGCACCCCGATACCCCCATTAATAAAAACACCCACCTGGGTAACTTGGTTTTCAGCGTAAACCGCGTATAAAAAATCTTGCTGCCAGATCACCACAAAAATGATGGCCACAGCCAGCACTAAAAACTGGATAAGAATTTTTCTCGCGTAGCGTTGATTTCGATTATTCATTTTTGCTCCCTAAATCCTGTTCACTCAAAACAATTGCTACGGCTTGACTCCGACCTGATTATGCCGACGGCGCTTTTTAGATGCTACGCCAGACAATCAATCACGGCCGATTTTCAATCGGTCACCACGGTGGTTCCTAGATTAACCGATTAGACGGAATCATGATTTTCAGCACGCCTTTGAAACACCAAATCGGCATATTAAAAACTAATATGTTACTTTGTAGTACATTAAAAGAATGCCAGCGAAAAGAAAACCGCCGCCCCAATGGTGGCTCCTCGGATATCTTACCCAATATCAACCTCAAAAACTCCTGTCTGAACTGGAGAAACTAGGCGTAGACCCTGGAATTTTATACAAGGCAGCAGCGCAAGCGGCACAGGACATGCCCTCAGAGAGTTACCGGAAAATGTCTAAGGCGTGGGCAGTTCGTCAACATAGAATAAGAAATTCATCGAATCAGTAATATTTAATGTATTACTAAATAATACGTTATAGACTTAATTTTTCGGCCGCTTCAGAATCCCCTGTTACTTGCCTATACAAAAACTTGAGAAAATTTCGCCCAGAAGATCCTCGGTGCTAAACACTCCGGTAATTTCGCCGAGCAATCGATGTGCTAATCGTAATTCTTCAGCGACAAGTTCGGGCTCATCGAGCGCGCTTGCGCTATCCATCAATCCCAAAGCCTTCTCTAGCACATTAAGATGTCTACGCCTGGCAAGTATTAGATCTTCATCATCCCCCTGAAACCCCAATGCCATTCGAACCGCTTCGGTGAGCTGTTTTATTCCGGTGCCATTTTTTGCACTCACCGCGACAGCCGCATTTGTGCCATCTGAAGCATCGCCCATTAGACGACCACTCAAATCAGACTTGTTAAAAACAGTAATCTGTTTCACAGTCCGCCCAATTTCTGAGTACAACTCAAATCGAGACGAAGCTGGATCACTGTCATCGAGCACACACAACACGAGGTCTGCGGCCTCAATTGTCTCGCGGGCGCGCCTCACCCCTTCCGCTTCGATATCGTCATCACTGGTTCTCAAACCAGCCGTATCCACCATATGAACCGGTATGCCCCCGAGGTCAATGTGTGCTTCAATCAAATCTCGAGTCGTCCCTGCATGTGGGCTCACAATCGCTTTTTCAGATCCAGCAAACGCGTTCAGAAGACTCGACTTTCCAGCGTTGGGCGGTCCTGCGATGACAATGGTGGCCCCTTGAGATAACAGCAGACCTGGGCGAGAGCGATCCAGTGTTTTCCGAATTTTCTCTGATATTTCAGTAATATACAGACGAAGTTGGTCACCATTAAGGTCATCAACCGGTTCATCTGAAAAATCGATGGTGGCCTCTACCAGAACCCTCACTGTTTCTATCCGTCGAGATAAATCATCAATTTCTTTTGAGAATACGCCACTAAGAGATCGCAGCGCGAACTTGGCGGCAGCCTGTGTTTGACTGTTAATCAGATCTGCAACTGACTCAGCCTGAGCAAGATCTAATTTTCCATTGAGAAATGCTCGTTCGGTAAATTCGCCTGGCCTTGCCAGTCCCGCCCCCAATCTCAAAACTCTTTTGAGCACTTGATCTAAGACAACAGGGGAGCCATGACAATGAAGCTCTAAAGTGTCTTCTCCGGTGTAAGAGGCGGGGCCCAGAAAAAACAATGCAAGGCCATGGTCAAGCGGGTTGCCGGATTCATCGATGAAAGATGATTTTGTTGCGAATCGATTTTCAGGAATCTTTCCAAGTAGCGCGGTGGCAATCGCTTTTGTATCCGAACCCGAAATTCGGATAACGCCCACACCCCCTAAACCTGGCGCGCTGGCGCGCGCCACAATCGTTGTTGCGGGCTGTCGAACTGATTTCATTTCACGCCGTTCTGAAACCGTGGGTCAAGGCTACGTCGTGGTATCCGCCGCCTCGATTTTTCGAGTAATAAACCATTGCTGGCCGATAGAAAGCACGTTATTAACCAGCCAGTAGAGAACCAATCCGGACGGAAACCATAGAAAAAACACGGTGAAAACAAGGGGCAGCGCCATCATGATCTTCTGTTGCATGGGATCCATCGGTGCCGGATTTAACAACTGCTGGCCAAACATCGACGCGCCCATCAGGATCGGTAAAACATAGTAAGGGTCCTGCAAAGACAGATCTTTTATCCACAACATAAAAGGCGCCTGTCGTAGCTCAACACTTTCGAGAAGCACCCAGTAAAGCGCGATAAAAACGGGTATCTGGATTAAAATAGGTAAGCACCCGCCCAGTGGATTTATCTTCTCTTTTTTGTAAATCTCCATCATGGCTTGCTGAAATTTCTGCTTGTCGTCGCCAAACCGTTCCTTAAGGGTTTTCATACGCGGCTGCATTTTCTTCATGCGAGCCATCGACTTATAGCTTGCCGCGGAGAGCGGGAAAAATACCAACTTAACCAGCAGCGTCAGCAAAATGATCGCAACTCCCCAATTTTTGACAACGTTATGGATATACGTCATCACCCAAAAAAGTGGCGAAGAAACCGGGGTCAGCCAACCATAATCGACGGTAAGCTCTAGCTTGTTATCAGCCTCGATTAAACGCTGTGTTTCTTTGGGCCCAACAAAGATTCGTCCCGACAGTGCGCCCGAATCACCGGAAGCGATAACGGTGGGTTGGGTGGTTTTGTATCCAATCAAATACCGCGGCGCGCTGTCGCGTTGAATCACGTTACTGTAAAACTCATAACTCGGGCCAGCCTCTGGCAACAGCGCGCCCACAAAATAATGCTGCAACATCGCGACCCACCCCGACGACGTCGGTTTTGCCAAATTGGCATCAAACATATCGTCGAAGTCAATTTTTTGATATTTATCTTCGGGCGTAAAAATAGCGCCGCCTTTATAACTGGGTAAGCGCCCCAAAAAACCAATCCCGGTGCTCGGCTCAGCCACTTCAGTACGTAAGATCTGCTCATACTGATAACCCACCCAATCTTTTCCCGATTGATTATTAATCGTAAAAGACACATCTACGAAATAACTATCTCTGTAAAAAGTAAACGTTTTTGTGTAACGCACGCCCTCTTTTGATTCCCAATCAAGATCTACCGAAACACTGTCATCTCCGGGCGCCAACCTCACATTATTTGTTGGCGCCTTAAAAAGCGTATGGTGATTCGGTGAATCATGTTCCGCTCCTAAAAGGCCCCCTTGGATGATGAACAGATCAGCCCCGACGTCGTTCAGTAAAGTAAACGGGATATCCATTTCGTCCAACGAAACAGGATAATCCAATAATTCAAATCGGCGCAAATCCCCGCCGTTAGTATCAATCTCTGCCTTTATCAAATCGGTTTCAACAATCACTCGACTGCCACCAGGCAAGCTCTGGGTTAAAGGTACCGCATCTTGTTGCGACACTGATGAGTTTGAATCTTGACTCCCTTTGGGGGTTTGCGGGACGCCCTCGGTGGGCACCTGTGCACTTGTCGCGGTAGTGTTACTAAGTTGACCCAGGGAACTAGACTGCGTGACAGGATTTTTTTCCGCCACATACTCCTGCCATGATTGCCATAACAACATCAGCACCATACCAAGGGCGCCAAAAAGAATCAGTCGGTTGAAATCCATTTAACAGTGCTCACATTTAAAAGGGTTATCTTTTTTTGTTGTTGCCGGAACCAGGTCAACACCACCAGTGGAAAATGGGTGACACCGCGCCAGGCGCTTCGTGGACAGCCATAAACCGCGTGCTACGCCATGACTCTTAAGCGCTTCTTCAGCGTAAGCTGAACAAGATGGATAAAAACGACAGGTCGGCCCAATAAAAGGGCTGATTAAATATTGGTAGCTTCTAATTAGCGTTATTAGAACTTTTTGCATTTATCGCTCGCTCTTATCCAGTGGTTTTCCAGGCTGGAGATTATCTCTTGGTTCGAGACTAATGTGGTCGCTCTTTGCGCAATCACAACGATATCGAGCCCGTCACCTATGAATGGATGTGTTCTGAAAGACTCGCGAATCAATCTTTTCACTCGATTTCGTTTTACCGCTCGTGTTGATACTTTTCGGGATACGGTTATCCCGACTCGGCTCCGATCCAAGCTATTCTTAAGAAAATAGACGACAAAAAGACGATCCGACGTCTTTTGTTTCTTTGAGAAAACCGATCGAAATTCTCGAGAGTTGCGCAGTCGGGCGCGTGGAGGAAGGCCGTAGTTGGCCACGGCCTGACCAGAAAGTCTAGGCGCTCAGTACCGCCCGGCCTTTCGCCCGACGAGCTCTGAGAACAGCTCTACCTCCTCGGGTTTTCATACGTGCACGGAAGCCATGGCGGCGTTTTCGCTTAATCACGCTGGGCTGAAAAGTTCTTTTCATTTTTCTCGACTAGGTAAGGAACAACTGGGCGCGAGAATTTACCGTCTAAGTGCTATCTAAGTCAATCAATAAAGGTGGATTTTGATTGATTTCTCCTGTGGATAAGTTTTTATTATAAAATTATTGTGGATAAAAATTATATTCGGTCGTAAAATTAACAGATCTATTAATGTTTAAAATTACTAATTAATTGATTTTAAACATAAAAATTATTTATTTATTGGGAGTTTATTTTGTCGTCACTTTGGGCATTATGTCTTGGTCGTTTGGAAGATGATCTATCACCACAGCAGTTTAATACCTGGATTCGCCCATTACAGGCAATAGAAAAATCCGGTCAACTGCGACTCCTTGCGCCTAATCAGTTTGTAAAGGACTTTGTTTCCAAAGAAATGTTGGAAGAAATATCTAAACTGATTGGGGGGTTCAGCGCCCAGCCCATCTCTGTTGAAATCGAAATTGGAGGGGGATCTGCATCTCAATCAACCGGCGGCAAGATTGAGGGCGCCGGCGCGATTGATACTAAATCGTCGACTCCTAAATTGCGATTCGAAGGTCGATTAAATCCAGCCTTTACTTTTGATTCTCATATCGGGGGGAAATCAAATCAGCTCGCTCGCGCTGCAGCCAAACAAGTCGGTGAGAATCCAGGAAAAGCGTATAACCCGCTCTTTCTTTATGGTGGTGTAGGTCTTGGTAAAACGCATTTGATGCAGGCAGCTGGAAATCTTGTAGTTCAAAATAATTCTGCTGCAAAAGTTGTCTATGTGCATTCAGAACGATTCGTTGCTGATATGGTAAAAGCGTTGCAGCACAATTCAATAAATGACTTCAAAAGATACTACCGATCGCTGGACGCTTTGTTAATCGATGACATTCAATTCTTCTCGGGAAAAGAACACTCTCAGGAGGAATTCTTTCATACTTTCAACACGTTACTAGATGGTCAATCACAAGTGATCATCACTAGTGACCGGTTTCCAAAGGAGATTACCGGAGTTCAGGAACGATTAATTTCAAGGTTTGGAAGTGGTCTCACAGTACCTGTTGATCCACCAGAACTTGAAACTCGGGTTGCTATTCTTCAATATAAAGCACAACAAAAAGGGGTGCGGTTAGCGGATGATGTGGCGTTTTTTATTGCGCGCCAGATTCGATCTAACGTACGGGAGTTGGAAGGCGCGCTTCATCGCCTGGTCGCAAGTAGTGGTTTCACGGGTAGAGCAATTGATATTGAACTTACAAGAGAGGCGCTTCGGGATTTGTTAATTTTTCAAGAGCGTCGGATCACGGTCCAAAATATTCAAAAAACGGTGGCTGAATATTTTAAAATGCGAGTATCAGATCTTCACTCGAAAAGACGGAATCGGCAAATTACCCGTCCCCGGCAAATGGCGATGGCGTTATCGAAAGAGCTAACTACGATGAGTTTGCCTGAGATCGGCGATGCGTTCGGCGGTCGTGATCATACAACCGTACTTCATGCTCAAAGAAAAGTTAAGGAGTTGGTAGAAAATGACGCAGGTCTTCGTGAAGACTATCAAAATTTACAGAAAATCCTGGGGGTATAACTAGAGCATCCTGTGGATAACTTTTAACCAAAACAAATTTTTGGTTTTTTTGGTTTTATTCATGAGTTGTGCCCAAACCTTCCACAGGGTTTTATTTACACAGAAAAGTAGTAACTAACTGATTATAATAAGTTATACAATTTTTCCTTCTTATCCACAAGACTAATAAACATTATTATCTTTCTTAAAAAATATTTAAATAAATATGAAATTTCAAATTGAGCGCGAACTTTTTCTTGGCCCTCTATCGGTTGTTACCAGTGTTGTTGAGCGTCGACAAACCCTCCCTATTCTGGCCAACGTTTTAATATCAATCCAAGATAAGCGCCTCACTCTGGTGGGCACTGATCTTGAGGTTGAAATCAGTATTGAAACTGAAGTGCTTTCAGGAGAAGACGGACAATGTACGGTTACCGCAAGAAAACTTCTTGATATCTGTCGAGCATTACCAGAAACCGCCACCATCGATTTCACCGGCGAGAATGATAAAGGGAAATTAAAATCGGGCCGGAGTCGGTTTTCCCTTCAAGCATTACCCGCAAAAGATTTTCCCCGACTTGAAACCGGGGGCTGGGAAGAGCGGTTTAAGATTTCTCGCACAGAGCTTAAAAGACTGCTTGAGCGTACTGCTTTTTCAATGGCACAGCAAGATGTTCGGTATTTTCTCAACGGTGTTTTGCTCGAATTAGATAAAAACACAATTACAACGGTCGCAACAGATGGCCACCGGCTAGCTCGTAGCCAGGCGACCCTCAGTACGGCGGCAGGCGCGCACCGGCAGGTCATCGTACCCCGAAAAGCAGTCGCTGAGCTTGGCAGATTCCTATCAGAAGGGGACGATGAGGTAACCGTAGAGCTTAATAACAACCATATTCGCCTGGATCGTCCTGGCGCAACATTAATCAGTAAGTTGATAGATGGAAAGTTTCCAGACTACAAAGCGGTAATGGCCCAAGTTCTTAACGAAAAAATGACCGCCAATCGGCAACAATTTCATGAGGTGCTCGCGCGGACGGCTGTATTAACAAACGAAAAATATAGAGGAATCCGGTTGGAATTAAGTGCGGGGACTTTAAAGCTCAGTGCCCATAACCCAGAACACGAGGAGGCGACAGATGAGATCGCTGTCGATTATTCTGGTCCCGAGGTGGAAATCGGATTTAATGTCACTTATCTAATGGATGCGCTTAAAGCGCTAAACGGCGAGCAAATAGAAGCAGAGTTTCAAGATTCCAACACGGGCTGCATGCTTCATGAGCCAGGACAGGATGACACTCTCTACCTCATTATGCCCATGCGGCTGTAAATTACCCGAATGTTTCACGTGAAACATTCAATATATGGTTTCACGTGAAACATTATTAAACCCCTCGTTTGGCGAATAAAACCCCATAAAATGTTATAATTTAAGGGTAATTTTGGAGCAAGATATGTCGAATTCCCCTGTTTATGACGAAAGCAGTATTAAAGTTCTTAAAGGACTCGAGGCGGTTAGAAAAAGACCGGGTATGTATATTGGTGATACCGATGACGGCACCGGCTTACATCACATGGTTTTTGAGGCGGTTGATAACTCAATTGATGAGGCGCTTGCCGGTCATTGTAGTGAGGTGACGGTTACGATTCATTCGGATGAGACGATTACCGTATCCGATGATGGTCGAGGCATTCCAACCGGAATGATTGAAGAGGAGGGTGTGTCGGCAGCTGAGGTCATCATGACGCAGCTTCATGCAGGTGGAAAATTCGACCAGAATTCATACAAGGTTTCAGGTGGTTTACATGGAGTCGGCGTCTCGGTGGTTAACGCGTTATCGTCTTACCTCCGACTCACTATTCATAGGGATGGGAGTGTTTTCCGTCAAGAGTATGAGCGGGGTTTGGCTTTAAAACCGCTGGAAATTATCGGTGACTCGTCCCAAACCGGCACAGAAGTTCATTTTCGGCCTGATTCTGAAATTTTCACAAACCCCGTAATGCACCGCGATATTTTGGCAAAACGCTTACGGGAATTATCTTTTCTTAACTCAGGTGTGCGCAATCGATTAGTAGATGAGCGGGCTGATAGTGAAGATATATTTGAGTACAAGGGCGGTATCGAGGCTTTTGTTGGGCATCTGAATCGTAAAAAAACACCCCTCCACCCTACCATCGCTTATTTTTGTGATGAACGAGATGGCGTTATTGTGGAAGGGGCTTTACAGTGGAATGATTCTTATCAGGAATCTGTTTTCTGCTATACCAATAATATTCCCCAACGAGATGGCGGCACACACCTCGAGGGACTAAGAGCCGCAATCACG
Source organism: Candidatus Thioglobus sp. (assembly GCA_004212795.1). Taxonomy (GTDB): domain Bacteria; phylum Pseudomonadota; class Gammaproteobacteria; order Arenicellales; family UBA868; genus UBA868. The sequence continues at coordinate 12,234 of SHBR01000031.1, read as the reverse complement.
CGAACGATGGGGCGGTTTCTTGAAGAGTCAGGCACTGCCAAAAAAAATAAGATCAGTCTCAAAGGAGAGGATTGTCGTGAGGGGTTGACCGCTGTTCTGTCAGTGAAGGTTCCGGATCCTAAATTTTCTTCGCAGACGAAAGATAAACTGGTCTCTTCCAATGTTAGGGGGCCCGTTGAATCATTACTGAATGAGCACCTGGGAACGTTCCTGTTGGAGCGCCCGGGCGAAGCTAAATCTATTATGGATAAAGTACTTGATTCAGCTCGAGCGAGAGATGCGGCTCGAAAAGCGCGAGAGATGACGCGTCGGAAAAGCGCCCTTGAGGTTGGAAATCTTCCCGGAAAACTTGCCGATTGTCAGGAAAAAGACCCCGCAAAGTGCGAGATTTATCTGGTAGAGGGAGATTCTGCTGGCGGGTCTGCTAAACAGGCCAGAGACCGAAAATACCAGGCTATTTTGCCACTGAAAGGTAAGATCCTAAATGTTGAAAAAGCCCGTTTCGACAAAATGTTAGCTTCTGATGAGGTGGGGACTTTAATCACGGCATTAGGCACGGGAATTGGTCGTGATGATTTTGATATGGGTCGCTTGCGCTATCACCGCGTGATTATTATGACGGATGCAGATGTTGATGGCTCCCATATCCGAACACTATTGCTTACGTTTTTTTATCGCCAAATGCCACAGTTGATTGAGCGAGGACATGTTTTTATCGCTCAACCGCCTCTTTATAAATTAACCTCTGGCAAGAAAGAAACCTATATAAAAGATGACGATGAGTTAAACCGGCTGCTGCTTGATTTAGCGCTCGAAGGGGCTGAGCTCAAGCCAGCCGATATTGAAAGCGAGGGGTTTTCGGGAGCTGGCCTGCGGGCCCTTTGTAGTGAGTATTTTGCAGTTGAGTCTGCTATTCGCAGACTGTCGCGGCGTTATCAGGCTGAAGTGCTGTGGGAAATGGCCGAACTCCCTTTTCTGGAATTGAATTCAGTTCTCCAGGCTGAAGATCGAGATAAATTTGCCGAGGTTCTGGGCACCCGATTAAATAGTGAATCAGGTGCAAGGGGTGGGGCGCGTTATCGAGTGATCTGGGAAGAGGATGATTCCAACTGGTCGTTAGTGGTGGATAGTGATCAACATGGTCGGTATCGTCAGAGTCGCTTTTCTTTAGAGTTTTTTGGGACGACAGAATATAAATCGATCACCAGTTTGGGCCATCGTTTAATGTCAGAAGTGGGTCAAGCGCCGGTGATTAGGCGAGGGCAAAAAGAGAAAGCCGTAGACGGATTTTCCAACGTAATTGAATGGCTGATGAGCGAGGCGCGGCGTGGTATTAATATTCAGCGCTACAAAGGACTTGGCGAGATGAACCCAGATCAACTTTGGGAAACCACAATGGATGCAAGCCAGCGGAGGCTATCCCAGGTTCAGATTGAAGATGCGGTGAGCGCTGACGAAATTTTCACTGTGTTAATGGGTGATGAGGTTGCGCCACGACGCGATTTTATTCAGCAAAACGCGTTTGCTGTGAGCAACTTGGATGTATAAAAATTAATAAAATCAATTACTTATATCAATGAAGCACTCGTGGGGCAGATAGTACAAATTCAGGAATATCAGTGTCGAACGTTTGCCCGTCTTCGGCAACCATACGATAAATTCCGTGCATGGTGCCAACAGGCGTTTCAATTACTGTGCCCGATGTATAACGGAAACCTTCTCCTGGTTGTAGGGTAGGTTGCTCTCCAACCACGCCATCCCCCTCTACTTCTTCAGTGTGGTTCTCCGAATCGGTGATGATCCATCGACGGGATAATAACGTCGCGGATATCGATCCTTTATTGACTAAAGTGATTGTGTAGGCAAACACATAACGATCTTCATCGGGTTCAGAATGTTCGGCCATGTAAGACGTTTCTACTTCAATGTCGATTTCGTAAGAGTTACTCATTTTTCGGTATCGTTAGGTGTTCATTGCAAGGTACGGACACGATGTTAGCGTGTTCTTGCTCTAGCTGTACAGCACTCAGATTTCCACCCCAAACACACCCGCTATCTAAGCCAATAAAGTTGTTTTGATTAATTAAACCCGCGGTTGACCAATGACCAAACACCACTCGGGTCTGGCCCAGACGGGTGTTTGGGAGCTCGAACCAGGGTTGCCAGGGATCGGGCGCGGTCCCCGATCCACCCTTGTGGCTGAAGTCCAGGCAGCCGTTGGTGTCACAGAAGCGCATTCTCGTAAACGCGTTTGTGATAAACCTAAGCCTCGTATTGCCGCTTAGCTCGGGCGACCAATTGACAGGCGTGTCACCAAAAAGATTCCGGAGCACCTCAGAGCGATTTTCACCCTTGAGGGCGGTACTGACTTCATCTCCGAGCGTAATGGCTTCCTGAACCGACCAGCCCGGATAAAGACCCGCGTGTGTCATTACGACGTTCAAGCGTTTTGAAAATACTATAAGTCTTTGATTTAAAATAAAATTAATATAAATCGACCTTTTGGGATGATCGAGAAGTGATTCAAGATTGTCATCAGGTCTTGGCGCTTTCAAGCCCTCGTTAATCGCGAGGAGGTTAATATCGTGGTTTCCAAGAACACAAATGACACGCTCCCCGAGCGAAATGAGGAAATCAATTAAACCAGCGGGGTCAGGCCCGCGGCCGATAAGATCGCCCGCTAGCCAGAGATAATCGCGGTGCGGGTCAAATTTAATTTTCTCAAGTAGCGCTTCAAGTGACTTACGACAGCCCTGAACGTCTCCCACTGCCCATGTAGCCAAAAGCGCTAGTTCTCCAGGATTTCCTGTTCAATTGGGTTTATGTCGGCCGGTTTTTTTGAGATCGCTCCATCTGAGATTTGAGCGATCCGGTTTTGAAAATAAAGCTCGCGCATGAACAGATAGGGGTCTACCTGCATCTTAAGGATTCGATCGATGTCTAATAATCTCGAGCGGATATCAACGGCCCGGACCGCGAAACGCGCCACCGTTACCGAAATATCGTCAGGATCCCATAAGGGGTCAGCGATCGCGAACTCAGGGACTTTGCCGACAGCGTCCCTGATCGTGCTCGGGCCGAGCAGGGGTAGGACAATATAAGGCCCGCTGGGCACGCCCCAAACGGCTAATGTTTGGCCATAGTCTTCTTCATGATCAGGAAAACCGAGTTTGCTCGCAACATCGACAAGACCGAGTACACCAAGGGTGCTATTTATTAAAAATCGATCAACGGTTTCTTTCGCGCGTGACGGCTTTCCCTGCAAGACATCATTGATCAGGGTGGTGGGGGCCCGCAGATTGTTAAAAAAGTTATTAACGCCACTTCGAAGACGCGCGGGAATGAATTTCCGATATCCGACAGCGAGCGGCCGGATCAGTATTTTGTCCACGCCGTCATTGAAACTATAGATTGCCCGGTTAAAAGGTTGAATCGGATCGGCTGTGCTTTGCGCCGAGGTTGGGTTGGAATACCCGACAACAAGAAAAACAACGACTACGGTTAGCCATCGTAGTTTTTCTTGCCGCTTGTAAAATTTCAATTTTTATCTCCTTTAAAGGCTCGCGCAATTTCGCCCAAATAGCGAGCCGCTCGGTGTCCAATGGGGCCTGAGTGTGTCAGTCGAGGCGTTAACAGCAATTGCAGATCCTGAAGATGTTTTGACTGGGCTTCAAATTTGGCTTTTAACACATCATGATCTCTGCGTAGTGACTCGAGTGAGGCTGCGGTCTCCAAAACGTCTTTATTTTCCGCCCCTTTTAAATTTGGCACGTGTCGTGGCATGTCGCTGTCACCTTTCTGGGGTGCCAGTTTAAGGTCATTGACAATAGCCTCAGGCTCTCCAAACACCCTGACTAAATCAGAGATATCGAAGACGTACCGCGGCCGTTCCCCATGGAGGCTACGTTGAAACGGCGTAATTTGACCTTTTTTAACTCTTCTTCTGATCGTGTTTGTCGAAATGCCGAACACCCGCGCCGCTTCCGTAATGCTAATTCGCCCATGTTGTTCTAAATGATTGCCAGCCATTTTTTGTGATCAATGGTTAGGTGGCTTCATGCCACTTGATGCCGAGTTCTAGAGTTGGCATCATGTTTGCACTATCCACATTAATGGTCAAGGCTGTGTGAGGCAATTGGTTAAACGTAAAAAATTAAATATCCGGATTCTGGTTCTTGGCGTTTTTGTCATGGCGTTAATGACCTTGGTGTCCGCTCGTGGTGACATCGCAAAAGACCGGTTTCACGAGGCGAGAGAAGCGTTTGTTGAGCGAAAGAAGTTGAAATCGCCGCTAAGCGATATCGACCTAAAAACAGCAATAGAGATCCAGGATCTCTTGATGCTTGATGTGGCAGCTGAATTTGGTTCCACAGCAGGTTACTTTCAGGCACTAACTCCAGGCGGGAGACCTTTGCTTGGGGTGCTGCTCGAAAACATGTTTACTTCAACGGGGGCGACGGTCGTCGCATCAAATTCAGCTGACCTTCAGTTAGCACCCGCATGGGTGTTGCGACTCGGTTCAATCAACTCGACAACAGTAAGCCAGGCGTCAGAAGTTGATGACCTCGCGTCTATTACTTCAGAGCTGATTCCGGCTGTCTTGATAAGAGATGATTTGATGGGCGAGCCCAATTCCGAAGCGATAACGTCTCAAACCGCAGTGAATCTCGGGATCCGATATGTGGTGATGGGCCATCCCATTTCCCTATCGGGCCATGGCGGGCTGCAGGCCGTCTCCGGCACCTTGAATGCGACATTACTCGATAGTGACGGAGTGACATTGAGCGAAGGAGACCGCCTTACGCCCGACGGCGCTCGCGTCTCTCTCTTGATCCGGAAGATTGCGGGTGGTCTTAAAGCGCGAGGCCGGCAACTGCGAGCGAATGATCTGATTATTCTGGGTTCGGCAGGGCCAGTAGCGGTTTTGAATGACTCACCTCGCGTCGTTGGGCGATTTGAGGCGGGCGCTGAAACCCGGAAAATTGTGTTAGCGATTAGGCCCGAGTAGTCCGCATCAAGGCGTTCGAGGGGCTAACAGGGTATTGACCCGTCGAACGTCTTCTTCGTTTAAATCGCTCACCAGGCGCTCAAGTTCGAGCATCTGAAGGATATAGTCATATCGTTCGCTTAAAAAATCGCGCTGCGCTATAAAAAGGTCTCTTTGGGCGTCCAAAACAGCAATATTTGTCGTTAATCCTGCCGCAAAACTCTCTTCTTTGGCAACCAGTGCGTTCTCACCCGCTTCAACCGCTGCTGAAAGGGCTTCAAGTCGACGCAGTCTACTTTTAACGCTGAGAAACGTTTGGCGGGTATCGCTGATCAGCTCACGTGAGGCCGATTCATAGTCAGATCTCGACGCGTTTAAGTTATCTGCGGCCTCTCGCACCTTCGAGTTGATCAGGCCGCCCTGATAAAAAGGGATATCGACCGAAAACAGCAATCTTGCAGAGGTGTCATCACCTGTAGCGAGATCGTTGTAGCTGCCCGATACGCTTACGCCGAGAGTGGGCAGCCGAAGTGATTTCTGACGGTCGATTTCAAGGCTCGAAAGATCGATACCGATACTTTTTGCCTGAAGCGAAACATTGTCGCTCAACGCGCGCTCAATCCATTGGTCGGCATCGTCGGGTTGCGGTGCGCCGAGCGAGACCGAGTCGGGGAGCGTCTTAAGGGGCCCAACATCTTGTCCGATCAAAACAACCAATGATTGAGTCGCATCATCGACAAGTTTTTCTGACTCGATAGTGTCAGCGACCGCCTTTTCGAAACGTGCTCTTGCATCGAAGAGTTCTGTTCGAGTGCCGAGTCCGACATCAAGGCGTTCCTGGGCGAGCTCGAGCTGGCGTTTTAATGCGGCTTGATTCTTTTTTGATAACTCAAGATTGTCCTCGGCAGCGAGCACGGTGAAATAGGCCCGGACCGTTCGACTGACCAAAGCTGATGCATCGAGCCGGTACTGAAGCTCCGCTTGATTCACCCTTTTCCTGGCTTGATCAACTGTAATTCGACTACTCCGGTTGAAGAGGGATTGCGACAACGCGATCGAAGCTACAGAAGCATCGTTAGTGTCTTGGGTGGAATCGGTGTAGCTACCTGTGGCGCTGAGTTGGGGCCTTAAAGGCGCTTTTGCTTGAGGGATCAGCTCATCTGCAGCCTGATAGCGATAGGCCTGTGTTGCAAAAACAGGGTCTTGCGCTTTTGCTAATAGATAAACTTCAAGAAGGTCAGCGCTTTGAGTGATTTGAGCGGCTGCGGCGACGTCAGTCTCGATGTTGTCTGCGGTCGACTGACTTGAGAGTGTTAGCGTATCTGAGACGCTTTCGAGTGGCGCCATGTCTTTATCGGTTGGAACGATAAGTGTTTGTCCAGGATAAATGACAGGGTTAGAGCCGAGATTATTTAATTCAATTAGGTTGGCACAGGGGATTTTTAAAGACTCGGCAATCTCACAGGGCGTATCTCCGGCTTTCACGAGATAACTTGTTGTCTCTCCACTCGCCACATTACAAAAAAGCGTAGTTGTTCCGAAAATAATAGGGATGAATGCGACAGGGTTCAGCAAGTGTTTCGGATTTCTCATTTTTCGTCCCGATTACAGGTGGAATTCAGATTTTGTTTGAGCATTAATGAGTGGTGCGATGCAGGGATCAAAAAGCGAATGACGTTGAAGCGCCTTGAATCGGGCGGGGTCAATGTTTTTTTGGGGAACACTCGCAATTGTCATCTCAAAATTTTAACATGCAGGCTTCTTCGTCAATGTCGTCGAGACGCAGCCAGCAGAGATCTTGGATCCATTTTGAAAGCCATCCCGTATCATTACTATGTCACTTACTATTTATTGTGTCGTTGATCCCATGTGTAGCTGGTGTTGGGGGTTTGCACCGGTTTGGCGAGAGTTTGTTTCGGAAATTCCCGAATCCGTCGCTGTCATTGATTTAATGGGGGGCCTAGCGCCTGATAACGAGGCGCCGATGGACAGCGCGATGCACACATACGTTCAGGACGCCTGGGGCGCAGTTAACGCCCGGACCGGCGCTGAATTTAATTTTGAATTTTGGGACAAGTGTGAACCCAAGCGATCGACTTATCCGGCTTGCCGAGCGGTAATCGCGGCGGGTGAACAGGCAAGCGGTGCTCGATCCCTGATGTATGACGCGATTCAAAGGGCTTATTTTCTTGGGGCCCGAAACCCTTCTGATGCCGAAGTGCTCGAATGCATCGCTGCTGAAATTGGGCTGGACCGGGAAAAATTTGCTGAAGATTTACGCTCAGCTCATGTTGAGAGGATTTTACAGTTAGAGCTCGAATCAGTCGCAAAACTGGGTGTTTCCGGATTTCCTACGGTTGTTGGCAAACGAGAGAGGGCCGGCGAGCCCGCCCGTTATGACCTTTTAGCCGCGGGCTTTTCCGAACTTGATGTGCTTAGGAGCCGATTGAGTCGGTTCTTGGTATGATGCCGTTCGCGCGAAGTGCTTTTCAGGCGGGGATCCAAATACTGCAGAAAAACTGATTGTTAACTCGACATTATTGACCCGGCCGATAAGATACCCCTATAATTCGCGCCCTTTGTAGCAGTAAAGGCGCTTTGGATTGAGAGCAATCTGGCGCGCCGATGGCAAAAAACGATAGGGTTTTGAGCAGAGATGATTCACTCGGTCTCGCAACGCCCATGATTAAATGGTCGCTGGCTGTGACGGCATCAACAGCCGTTATTGTCATCCTGTTTTTTGTTGTGTTTGCAAAAGATCAGGCGCAGTCGGCAATGACCGGCGCCGGGATTGCTTTTATTGCGACGGGCTACGCGGTGAGGCGGGTTTTTTCCGCTCGAGGGAGAGAGTTGCTGGAAGATAGTTCGGGGGCAGCAACACTGGCCGGTCTTTACCGGGCAGAATTTGGCAAGCTAGTGATTACCGGAGCACTTTGTGCCGTTGCTTTTGTGGCAGTTAAAGATTTAGAGGTCGTGAGTTTTTTAGTGGGCCTTGTGGCAACACTCTTATCGGCGACCTTTGGCGCGATACTCGCGCAGGTCAGTGAAGAAAAAAGGAGGTCCCGAAGAGATTAAAATCTATCGGGACGGGTTTAGGCGAACTTAAGCAAAATCGTATGGCATCAGGCGAACCGCTTACAACGACGGGATACATCAAGCACCATCTCCAGAACCTGACCTTTGGTCAGTTTCCGGATGGAACATGGGGGCTTGCTCACGGCGCAGCTGAAGCAAAGGCAATGGGTTTTTGGGCGATCCATGTGGATACGATGTTTTGGTCTGTTTTCTTGGGCGCACTCTTTCTCTGGGGCTTTCGAAAAGCCGCGGTACGTGCGACCTCCGGCACCCCCAGCGGATTCCTCAATTTCGTCGAGTGGATTGTTGAGTTTGTCGACGAGAACGTCAGGGGATCTTTCTCCCATAAAAATGACTTAATAGCGCCCCTTGCGTTAACACTTTTCGTTTGGGTGCTTTTAATGAACCTGATGGATCTTGTCCCGGTTGACTGGATCCCCGAGATCGCAAAATTAATGGGAATTGAATATATGAAGGTGGTGCCGACCACCGATCCTAATGCGACTTTTGGTATGGCGTTGGGTGTGTTTGTGTTGACGCTTTATTACAGCATTAAGGTAAAAGGGGTGGGCGGTTTTGCGGCAGAGCTCACGATGCAGCCGTTTGAAGCCAAAAATCCGATTTTGAAGGTCCTGTTTATTCCGGCTAACTTTTTCCTGGAGTTTGTGAGTCTTGTTTCCAAGCCAGTATCTTTGTCCCTCCGTCTTTTCGGCAATCTTTTTGCCGGGGAAATGATCTTTATTTTAATCGCGTTGTTATTTTCAGGCGGCGCGATCCTTGCTGTTGCCGGTGGCGTTTTACAGTGGGCATGGGCCGTGTTCCACATCCTCATTGTTTTGCTTCAGGCATTTATCTTTATGACACTGACGATCGTTTATTTGGAGATGGCGCATAGCCATCACTAAGGACATCAAACGATTTTTATTTGACCTAATCTGACAACTTCCCACAGGAGAATCTCATGGAAATAGCTTTACTTTATGTTGCCGGCGCAGTACTGCTTGGCCTCGCAGGCGTAGGGGTCGGCGTAGGGGTCGGCGTGCTCGGCGCCCGTTTTCTGGAAGGCATTGCTCGTCAGCCTGAACTACTCCCGATGCTTCGTACGCAGTTTTTTATTGTGATGGGGCTTGTTGACGCAATCCCGATTATTGGCGTGGCTATCGCGCTATATATCATGTTCGCTGTTGTTGGCGGCTAACCCTTACTCGATTAAAGGAAGCGGTTATGAACATCAACCTGACGCTGATTGGACAGAGTGTCGCGTTCGTTGTGTTCGTCTGGTTTTGCATGAAATTTGTTTGGCCGCCGATTGTCTCCGCGCTGAACGAACGTAAAACCAAGATTGCCGATGGCTTAGCTGCGGCCGAAGAGGGTCAGCGAGCAAAAGCGCAGGCGCAAGAACAGGTGACGCAAGTGACTAATGAAGCGAAAGAGCAGGCGCAGGAAATCATTCGACGCGCCGAAAAGCGCGAAGCCGAGATGGTAGAAGAAGCAAAAGGCACTGCCAGAAACGAAGGCGATCGAATCCTGGGCGCGGCTCGAGGCGAAATAGAGAAAGAGGCCAACATGGCTCGCGAAGCCCTTCGTGCACAAGTGGCCGCATTATCTGTGGCGGGCGCGGCGAAGATTCTTGAGCAGGAAGTAGATGAAGGCGCACATGCGAAGATGCTCGATAACCTAATTGAACAGCTTTAAGCCCGCTCTCATCTAGATTCAAAATGTCAGAAAACGCCAGTATCGCAAGACCTTACGCGCAAGCGGTGTTTGAGATTGCTCGAGAAAGTAACGCTTTCCCCGAGTGGTCACAGGCGCTCGGGCGACTAGCTGATCTTGCCAGTCAAGAGCAAGTCAGTTCTTTGTTCTCGCATCCCCGGGTAGACAAAGAAGATGTCGCTTCGATTTTGATCGAAAGCTGCGGTGATCTTTTGGATTCGGCGGGCCAAAACTTTGTGAATTTGTTAGTCAGAAACGGCCGTCTCGGCACGCTCCCTGATATAGCAGAGCAGTTTGAATTGCTTCGGGCTGAAGAAGAACGCACGATTACGGCGAAAGTCGAGAGCGCGCTTCCGGTCTCTGAGTCTCACCAAAAGCGTATCTCAGAAGCATTAGAGCGGAAGCTGGGACGCCGGGTAGAACTGGAAGTGACAATGGATGCCACCTTGATTGGAGGCGCGGTGATTCGCGCGGGTGATCTCGTTATTGACGGATCAGTTCGCGCCCGATTGGAAAAATTAGCAGCTGCGATTAGCAGCTAAACCCAAGTGCAGAAGAAAAGCTGCAAGAGGAATTAAAGAATGTCTACGCAACTGAACCCATCCGAAATCAGTGAACTCATTAAAGAGCGGATTAAAGATTTTGATGCCGGCGCCGAAGCTCGAACCGAGGGCACGGTCGTTAGCCTGACCGACGGTATTTGCCGAATTCATGGACTGGCTGACGCAATGCAGGGCGAGATGCTGGAGTTCCCGAATGATACGTTTGGGCTTGCGTTGAACCTGGAGCGGGATTCCGTGGGCGCGGTTGTGCTTGGGGATTACGAGCATATTGTTGAGGGCGATACGGTGAAATGCACAGGCCGCATTCTCGAAGTGCCGATCGGTCCGGGCCTTCTTGGCCGAGTTGTCGATTCCCTTGGAGAGCCGATTGATGGTAAGGGTCCAATTGATGCTTCTGGCTCCGCACCGATTGAAAGCATTGCGCCCGGCGTTATTACCCGGCAATCCGTTTCTGAGCCAGTCCAGACAGGTCTTAAGTCAATTGACTCCATGGTGCCTGTGGGTCGCGGCCAACGAGAACTTATTATTGGTGACCGCCAGACCGGCAAAACAGCCGTTGCGATCGACGCGATCATCAACCAGAAAGGCAAGGGAATTAAATGTATCTATGTGGCGATTGGGCAGAAAGCCTCCTCCGTTGCTATTGTGGTGAGCAAACTCGAAGAGCATGGCGCGATGGATCACACCATTGTGGTTTCGGCATCTGCGGCTGATTCAGCGGCAATGCAGTACATCGCACCTTACGCGGGTTGTACGATGGGCGAGTACTTCCGTGATCGAGGTGAAGATGCGCTGATTATTTATGATGATTTGACGAAGCAGGCATGGGCATATCGGCAGGTCAGTTTGCTGCTAAGGCGTCCGCCAGGCCGAGAAGCGTATCCGGGAGACGTGTTTTATCTGCATTCCCGGCTTCTCGAGCGCGCCGCCCGGATTAATCCGGAAGAGGTAGAGAAGCGCACTAACGGAGAGGTCAAAGGCAAGACAGGATCATTGACGGCATTGCCGATTATTGAGACGCAAGCAGGCGACGTATCGGCGTTTGTACCCACTAACGTCATCTCGATTACCGACGGCCAAATTTTCCTCGAGACCGATCTTTTCAACGCCGGAATTCGGCCAGCTATTAACGCGGGCCTATCGGTGTCGAGAGTGGGGGGCGCAGCACAGTGCCCGCTCATTAAAAAACTTGGCGGCGGTATTCGCTTGGCACTCGCGCAGTATCGAGAGCTGGCAGCGTTTTCCCAGTTTGCGTCAGACCTTGATGAAGCGACTCGCAAGCAACTGGAGCGTGGAGAGCGCGCAACAGAGCTGATGAAGCAAAAACAATATTCAACGATGTCTGTTGCTGAAATGGCCGTGAGTCTATTTGCAGCGAACGAGGGCTACCTTGATGACGTCGAAGCAAAAAGCGTGGTTGAGTTTGAGCAGGCGCTGCAAAGTCACATGAAGAGCCAACATGCTGATTTCATGGATGAGATGAATCGGGATCAAGCATATAGCGACGAGGTTGCCGCAAAGTTGCACGAGGCGCTTAAAGATTTCAAAGCGAACGGCAGCTGGTAGCCGATCCACCTAAAAAGGCTTAAGGAATATGGCAGGCGCCAAAGAAATTCGAACCCAGATCAAGAGTATTCAAAACACTCAGAAGATCACCAAAGCCATGGAAATGGTGGCGGCAAGCAAAATGCGTAGGGCGCAGGAGCGTATGGCTCAGGCTCGCCCTTACGCTGACAAGATGGCAAGCGTCATGAGCCATCTCGCGCAGGCTAACCTCGAATACAAACACAGCTTTACCGAAGAGCGTGAACCCAAGCGGATCGGGTTTATTATCGTGTCGAGTGATCGCGGCTTGTGTGGTGGATTAAATATCAATCTTTTCCGAAAGGTCGTACA
>SHBR01000030.1 GCA_004212795.1 Candidatus Thioglobus sp. | reverse complement strand
GCAGGGCGATCAGATCGCTGCGGTTATCGTTGAGCCCGTTACCGGAAATATGAACTGTATTGCCCCTGCGCCAGGATTTCTTGAAGCCTTGCGCGCCGCATGTGATCAAAGTGGTGCGGTGCTTATCTTTGATGAAGTCATGACTGGTTTCCGCGTTGGACTGGGAGGGGTTCAGGGTCTTTACGGCATTCGACCCGATCTCACGACTCTCGGGAAGGTGCTGGGCGGCGGCCTGCCGGTTGGTGCTTTTGGTGGAAAAGCCGAAATCATGGCTGAACTTGCGCCACTAGGACCGGTTTATCAGGCGGGCACGCTTTCCGGTAACCCGCTCGCGATGACAGCTGGAATCGCAACGTTGAAGAAAATCTCCGAAGACGGTTTTTTCGAAGCGCTAACTGAAAAAACTGAGAGACTGGTAAAAGGCCTTTCTGAAGCCGCAAGTCAGGCGGGGGTGCCTATGGCAACCGAATCGGTGGGCGGGATGTTTGGTTTGTTCTTTACCGAAGCAGATAAGGTCACATCGTTTAGCGAGGTGATGAATTGCGATACGGAAAAATTCTCAAGAATTTTTCATGGCATGCTGCAAAAAGGAATCTACTTGGCGCCGTCTGCATTTGAAGCAGGTTTTGTTTCTATTACGCACACCGATCGCGAGATCGACGAAACGATATCGGCTGCGAAGGAAGTATTTTCTTCGATTTAACGTAGAAAATTTATGGACAGTGGATAACGGGCCGGCAGGTTGACGGAGGCCCGCCATGCATTTCGGACCAAGACCCAGATGTGAAATACCATCAGCAGGCCGAGCAAAATAAAGCCGATAAAGAAGAAAACCAAAATCAGGCAGCTGACGTAAAAAATACTAATCGTTAGCGCGAAGTTAAGCGCGGCGCGTCCGTTGGTATCGAGCCAGGGTGCTTGGCGTCGCCAGATGAGCCAGGTGATCCAGGGTCCGAGCAGATGGCCGAGTGGCACCCCCAGATAGGTTGTTAGGCCTGACAGATGCTGGATACTGGATCGCCAGTCGGGGCTTGAAGGTGTTTCTTTCGCAAGATTCGGATTCTCGGGCACCGAGCGTGCGAGACCAATAATACCGATCATGCCGGCCAGCGAGGCGAAGGTCAGCGCTAATATGACGGCGGAGAAAGAAACAAGGGGAAGTCCTGAGCTGTCGAGCAGCACAGCAACGAGGCCGGCGCTTGCGATCAACGCAAGCCCGGCACCGAGGGCAAGAAAACTGATACAGAAAAACTTCAGCATAACGCTAGCGAGCGCGAACGCTCACAAGTGCGATGAGAAGTTTTGCGTTGTTGGCTGCAAACAAATACAGCCGACAAGCACCAGATCAATCGACGGGAGTAACGTCTTCCGCAGCGGGACCCTTGTCACGGGTCGTAAGGGTGAACTCAACACGCTGACCTTCGTTCAGTGTTTTGAATCCATCGCCTCTAATCTCTCGATAGTGCACAAATACATCGTCTCCACCTTCCTGCTCAATAAAGCCAAAGCCTTTTCTCTCATTGAACCATTTAACGGTTCCATTATGTCTTTCCGACATGAACTCCTCCACTAGGGTGACTACAAACAAAAACAAAAACAACCATAAACGGGCACACGATTAATCGGTTTCCCTGTGCGCATTGTATCCGCAAGTGCAAGTTACGCAATACCCTTAAAAATCTGCCACGCCGGACTGATGGAGTAATGTTTTCAAGGGAATCGTAGCGGACTGATTAAACCAATCCTCAATCAACCGAAATGATATCGATATTCTGGGTGGTGGAACGAATAATCCCTGACTTAAACCCGTGATGATCTCCTCACGAGAAAGCCATTGGGCGTCCTCAAGTTCTTGATCATTAAGCGATATTTGAGATTTTATGGCTTTCGCATGATAGCCAAGCATCAAAGAGCCGGGAAACGGCCACGGCTGAGAAGAATGATAGTGAGCGGACAAAACGGTGATGTTAGTTTCTTCAGCGACCTCGCGAACTACGGCCTGTTCCGCGCTCTCTCCAGGTTCAACAAAACCCGCGATCGTGGAGTATCGATGTTTAGGCCACTCTGGTTTTCGACCAAATAACGCATGATCATCGCTCTCAACGAGCACAATAATCGCAGGATCGGTTCGAGGGTAGTGCGTGGTTCCGCACGATTCGGCTGAACACACCCGGACGTGACCCCCTTGGGCGATGATTGTGGGCGTTCCACATTGTCCGCAATAGCCATGTCGTTTATGCCAGACGGTAAGTGCTTGCGCAAAAGCAAGAAGGGTCGATTCGGAGGCGTCGAGGTGAAACGCCAATGCTCGAAGTCCGGCAAAATGATCATCAGACAGCGGCAGACTATCTTCGAGCATCAATGCAAAGTGGAACGTGTTATTTTGTTCCCCAAGATAGATCCAGGACTCACAATGCCCGAATCGCGAGATGGTTTCATCTCGTGTTAGCCAAGCGGGCCCGAGATTGCGATTGCTATCAACTGCGATTTTCATCCGGTGGATGCCAATGAATCGCGCACGATTGCTCATGACCCGCTGGGATAGTTTTTCGGGTTCAAGCCGCACCAGATTGTCCCTGTTTAACAGGTCGCTGGTTAAAAGATTAAGGCGGCTTCGCTGAAGATGATCCATCTCGTTATGCAGATAATGAGAAATTTGGTCGAAGGTTACACCATACGGCTACAGTAGGTGCGAACCTTTGGTTAAAATCCCCTACTCAATGTGCGGTCTGTAGGTTAATTCTCAGGCGCGATCTTTTCACCGATTTTTGGTCCTTATCTATGCGCAACGAAGTTTGCCAACTGCTTGGCGAGGCGGTCGCGTCGCTCAAAAAAGAGAACGTGATCAGCGAGCCCGAAGATGTTCCCATTCAAATCGAAAGATCCCGAAATGCGGATCATGGTGACTTCGCGAGCAATCTAGCGATGGTCCTTGCCAAGCGTGCGGGATTGAAGCCTCGCGAACTTGCCGAGAAAATCTGTGCCGCGTTGCCAAAATCCCCAGTCATTGATCGAACCGAGATTGCAGGGCCCGGGTTTATTAATATTTTCCTTGCCCCGAACGCTTACCATGATTTACCTGATCAGATTCGGGTGGGTGGGGCGCGCTACGGCACGAGCGGAATTGGTGCGGGTCATCGCGTGATGGTTGAGTTTGTATCGGCCAACCCAACTGGCCCGCTCCATGTGGGACATGGCCGCGGGGCGGCTTATGGCGACGCGCTGGCGCGAGTCTTGCGGGCGGCCGGGTTTGATGCCGTTAGCGAGTATTACATTAATGATGCCGGGCGACAGATGGATATTCTCGCGTTGAGTGTCTGGCTTCGATATCTGGAACTTTGCGGAGAGACGTTCAGTTTTCCTTCTGCCGCGTACCAGGGCGATTACATTTTTGATATCGCCGCAACATTGCATCGTGAGGTGGCGGGTGAATATCGTACTGAGGCTGAAACCTTGCTTAACGAATTACCAGAGGGCGATGATGCGAGACTCGACAGCCTGATTGCGCGGGCCAAGTCATTGTTGGGTGCGCAAGGTTTTGGGCGAGTGCACCGTCTCGCCCGTGATACGCTGGTCGAAGAGATTCGGTCAGATTTGCTGCAGTTTGGTGTGGAGTATCAAACATGGTTTTCAGAGCAAAGTCTGATTGACTCTGGTGCTGTTCAAGGCGCTGTCGATGAGCTGAAAGAGAATACGGTTCTCTATCAGAACGATGGCGCATGGTGGTTCCGGACCACGGACTTTGGCGATGAGAAAGATCGAGTCGTGCTTAGAGCCAACGGAAATCATACCTACTTTGCCACTGACATCGCCTATCATCAGGATAAGGTACGCCGGCAATTTGACCGGGTCATTAATATCTGGGGTGCTGATCACCATGGTTACATCAAGAGGGTGAAGGCCTCGATGTCAGCGCTTGGCCTCAATCCAGATTTGCTCACGGTATTGCTGGTCCAGTTTGCCGCGCTCTACCGGGCGGGTGAAAAAGTTTCGATGTCCACACGCAGTGGCCAATTTGTGACGTTGCGTGAATTGCGCGAGGAAGTGGGTCGAGACGCAGCACGGTTTTTTTATGCATTGAGAAAACCAGATCAGCATATGGACTTCGATCTGGATTTGGCAAAATCGCAGTCCAGCGATAATCCGGTTTACTACGTGCAGTACGCTCACGCGAGAATTTGCAGTGTTTTCCGGCAACTCGCTGATAAGAATATCGCAGTTGATCTTCCTAAGGCGAATCCAGAATTACTGGTTGAAGCTCGTGAGTCTGATCTATTACAAAAACTCTCGATATATCCTGAAGTCGTTGAATCGGCTGCACGAAACTATGAACCGCACCAGGTGGCTTATTACGTGCGAGAGCTCGCTAATGATTTTCACACCTATTACAACGCTCATCCCTTCATCGCCGCGGAAGATGATCTTCGTCTGGCTCGCCTGTCATTGATTGATGCCACCCGAATCGTGTTGGCAAACGCGCTCGCGTTGCTGGGAGTGAGTGCTCCAGAGCGAATGTAAGACATGGGTCGGAACGTTCGAAAGCGTCAGGCGTCTTTTCGTTCACGTTTTGGGCATGATGCTGTTTTGCTGCTTCTGGGGATTGCCGCAGGTGTGTTAGTGGCGGTTTTGTATCAAGGCGCAAAGAGCGGTGATCCGAACCGCGTGGGCGCGGGCCTGTCTGAATTAATCGGAGAGTCAGCGGAAGACAATCGGGAGCCTGCTGACCTTTCAGATGTGGGAATCAAAGCCGAGTCTCCGGAGAGAACTCATTTTGAGTTTTATACGGTGCTGCCAGAGATCGAGCACGTTATTCCCGAGCCCTCTTTAACTTCTGAATTAGAAACGGCCGAGGTGACTCCATCCACCTCAGAGATCGCGGGAAAAACCGGCTTTTACATGCTCCAGGCCGGCGCATATAACAATCCGGTCGACGCTGAACGGATGAAAGCCAAACTTGCCATGGCAGGTTTTGAACCCAATGTGCAGAAAATCTCATTCCAGGGCCAAGGCGATTTCTATCGGGTTCGCGTTGGACCTTATCCGAACATGGAGATGATGGAGAGCGCAAATCGAGCGCTGGTGAGACTCAACATAAAAGCCCTTCGATTGAAGGTTTCCAGACAGCCCTGACTTCCAAAAGGCTAGGATCGCGCCAGAATCCACCGGGCGATAGATGCCGGGATTCTCTGCTGTGCCTGGCGGCTGACGTAAATGCCGATATGCCCGCCGTCAAATGTGAGCTCACTGTAATCATCACAGCCGACGTAGTTTGCGAGCGCTTTAGATGCTGAAGCCGGCACGATATGGTCGGCAAGTGCATAAATATTAAGTACCGGGCAGCGGATGTTGGAAAGATTAACAATTTGATTATCGACCACAAACTTGTCTTTTATTAGCGCATTGCGTTGATAGAGGTTTCCGACAAATTCGTTAAATGCCGTTCCCGCCTGATCGGGACTGTCCGCAATCCATTGCTCCATGCGGGCGAATGTTTTAAGTCTTGCCGGGTTATCGGCTAGATCGATAAGGTCGATATATTTCTTGCTCCCGAGGCGAAAGGGCTGGAGGGACACAAACAGCGTGTTCAGGAGAGCGCCCGGCACGTTTCCGTAGCAGCCCACGAGGCGATCAAGATCCACTTCTCTAACCCACTGCGATAACACGTTGTCTTCAGTCTGAAAGTCGACTGGGGTAACCATGGTGATCAGATTTTTTATTTTTTTTGGAAAAAGCGCGGCGTAGCATAGGCCGAGCGTTCCACCCTGACAGACGCCGAGGAGGTTGAGCCGGGATGTTCGACGGGCGGTATTTACGGCGTCCACACATTGATCGATCATGACGGTGATGTACGCACTCAGCGATCGATTTCTATCTTGAGCTTTCGGATCCAGCCACTCGATGAGAAAGACGTCCATTCCGCGTTCTAGCAATCGCGCGATCATGGATCGCTTCGGCTCAAGGTCGAGAACCCAGGGTCGATTAACAAGCGCATAGACAATCAGCACTGCGGGTTTTTTGTCGTGCGGCTGGTCTGTGCTATAGCGGAGGAGTCTAAAACCGTCGCCAGTCAGGACGATCTCGTGAGGGCTTCTGCTAGGCGCAGAATCACCGATTTGACGAATTTGGGAAAGACTGCGTGAGAGCTTCTCTGTAAAGGCTTCTATGTCCTCGGCGGTCTTGCGGGCCGAGGTCATGACTTTGGCCTCGATTTTTTTAAAGTGGTCTCACGTTGTGATGATGCATCGGTTCTGATCGATTGGCTCGTTTTTGAGGGGGCTTTTCCCCTGGATGTGGCGCGCGCCGGTTTTGTTTTCTGACGGGATTTTAGCGCTTCAAGTTCAGAGCGTAGTTGTGCTTCGCGAGCCTCGGCCTCGGTTAACGCTGCTTTGAGGTCTCGCGGATCTACACAGACCGGCGCTTCACCTATCCCAAACGCAAGATTTAAATCGACTTGTGCATTAATCCACTCACCCACTTGACGCGCGTATTGTGTTGTAACGGCTCGTTCGCGAAATAGCGCCTCTCCAGCTTCAATCCAATCATCATAGAATTGCCGAATGTTTGTGGCGGATGACGTTTCAATAGATTTCATCCGTGCCGTGTCCCAGCTTTTTGAGCTAATGTCGATCCAGTGGGCTTGTAGGGCTTGAAACGCGTGCCAGTACCGTGATGCGGCTTCTGATTTGGCCGGATCGTCCAGGAATTGATCTTTCAGGGTCTCAAGCTTTTCAATCGAAGTGATATCACCGGACGGATCGTTATCCGCTTTTAGCCATTCCCGCCATCCTGGCAGTTGTGAAAATGCGGGCATATCGCTCCCGGCATCATTCATTTTCTGAAGGGTTTTTCGCAACTCGAAAAGAAAATCCTGATACTGATCTGTCGGGTCGTGCGGCATAGCAGAATTCTAGATCACCCGGTTGTATCGTGGAAATTCGGACTAAAATTTAGAGGCGTGGTGCGATGCAGTTAAAATTAATTAATATTAAAAACACTTTTCGTGTTTTTTTATTCATATAAAACGTTGTTTTTAAACAATTTAATAATCACTTGATTAATTGTTGCAATGCACCATTAAACCTGTTATTGTGCGTTGCAACAAATTTAAGAACCGATCAAGCACCGTTGATTTTAGGATTAGAAAATGAAAGAAAATATGAATGAAAGCTATCAAACCGCTTTTAAGGCCGCTTCGGACGTCGCTAGCGACGCGGGTCAGTTAGTGATCAAAAACATGGAAAAGATGATCGAGCTGCAGATGAACTCCGCACGGATGTACGCTGAAACCATGTTTGGCAATGCCCGCGATGTTTTCGAAATTACGGATATGCAAACAGCCCGTACCTATTTTGAGAAGCAGCCGGAACGCACGCGTCACTTGGTCCAGACGATGGCTAAAGACTCTGGTGCTTTGATGGAAATCGGCCAGAGTTATGCTGATGAAGCGCAAGCGCTTTTGAAAAAATCAAGCGCGGACTTTGGCGGCGTGGCAAAGGCAAAAGCCAAAAAGTCCTGAAGGTTTCGCGAATTCAAGCGTCTTTGAGACGCGACGAAAGGTTACAAAGCAGGGAAGATCAGTGAAAGCTGCTCTTCCCTGTTTCCGTTAGAGCGATTGCTCGTCACTTTTCGAATTATTTCAGAAAGAATCGGATAGATAATAAAGACTCTCGATAGGAGTTCATTAATGGGGTGGCAACTGGTTTTTCCACCGCTAGGAATTTAACAATATGAAAAACCCAACTGATGTCGTAATAGCCAGTGCTGCCCGAACCCCGGTTGGCGCTTTTAATGGTTCACTGGGCTCACTGCCTGCAAGTGAACTGGGTCGCACCGTGATCAGCGCAGCACTTGAACGTGCCAATGTGGCGCCAGAGGATGTAATAGAAGTCATCATGGGGCAGATCCTGACCGCAGGTGCCGGGCAAAATCCTGCCCGCCAGGCGGCTATCGGCGCCGGTATTCCGGTTGAGCGCACGGCAATGGTCATTAATCAACTCTGCGGGTCGGGACTTCGAGCCGTAGCGTTGGGTTTTCAATCCATTCGTAATGGTGATGCCGATGTGGTGATTGCCGGTGGCCAAGAAAGCATGACCCAGGCACCGCACTGCGCTAATTTGCGCAGTGGCCAAAAACTCGGGTCCCTCGAAATGATTGACAGTATGCTAACCGACGGTCTTTGGGATGCATTTCATGGCTACCACATGGGCAATACGGCAGAAAATGTTGCCAAACAATTCAACATCTCAAGAGAGGCTCAGGATGCCTTTGCTGCTGCTTCTCAACAGAAGGCCGAGGCCGCTCAAAAAGCGGATCGTTTTGTAGCCGAAATCACGCCAGTTGTGGTGAAAGGGCGTAAAGCGGAAGTTCGGGTGGATACCGATGAGCATCCCCGTCATGGAACCACCATTGACACGCTATCAGGGCTCCGGCCGGCTTTTGATAAAGAAGGCACAGTGACTGCGGGCAACGCGTCCGGCATCAACGATGGTGCAGCGGCAACCTTACTGATGTCGGCGAGCGCTGCGGAAGCACGTGGCATTACACCGATGGCCCGAATCGTGTCATGGGCAACCGCCGGTGTTGATCCGAGTATTATGGGAACGGGCCCGATTCCAGCCAGTCAAGCTGCGTTGGTAAAAGCAGGCTGGACCATCGATGACCTGGATTTGGTAGAGGCGAACGAAGCCTTCTCGGCGCAGGCTTGTGCCGTCAATCAGGAAATGAAGTGGAATCCAGACATCGTTAATGTGAACGGCGGCGCTATTGCACTCGGTCATCCGATTGGGGCATCCGGTGCACGGGTTTTAACCACACTGCTTTATGAAATGACCCGTCGTGATCTGCGTCGGGGACTCGCGACATTATGTATCGGTGGAGGTATGGGTGTTGCAATGTGTGTTGAGCGCGCTTGACTCTAACTGTACCGATAGTCAACAAATTTACAATTATTCAAGGAGTTTTAGATGCCTCATACTGCAATCGTCACGGGCGGGACACGGGGAATTGGCGCTGCGATTTCAATCGCACTGAGTGAAGCGGGTCACCGCGTTGCGGCAGCTTACGCTGGAAACGACGAGAAAGCGAACGCCTTTAATGCTGAGACCGGTATTAACGTTTACCGGTTTGACGTGGCTGATTTTGATCAATGTGCCGAGAACGTATCCCGGATTGAGGGCGATCTGGGCGTGATTGGAATTTTAGTCAATAATGCGGGAATCACCCGAGACGGCACACTACATCGGATGGATTTCAATCAGTGGAATGCGGTGCTGCAAACCAACTTGTCCTCTTGTTACAACATGAGTCATGCGGTGATTTCAGGTATGCGCGAACGGAACTTCGGTCGTATCGTTAATATTGGCTCAGTGAATGGTCAGGCAGGTCAATACGGACAGGTGAACTACGCCGCTGCAAAGTCGGGCATTCACGGTTTTACGAAAGCGCTTGCTCTGGAGGGTGCTGCGAAGGGAATTACCGTGAATGCAATTGCACCGGGCTACGTGGATACTGACATGGTTCGTGCGGTGCCAGAAAAAGTGCTCGAAAAGATTATTGCGACAATCCCGGTGGGTCGTCTGGGTTATGCGAGTGATATCGCACGCGCGGTGATGTTTCTGGTAGCCGATGAAGCGACTTTTGTTACGGGCTCAACGCTGTCGATCAATGGTGGCCAGCATATGTACTGAGGGTTCTGGTTACACCGGTTTTGTGCATGGTAGTATTATTGCGGTGCACAATCACGGGTCTGGACAGGTAGTATGCGAACCATCAAGAAGTATCCCAACCGACGCCTTTACGATACCGAAATCAGCCGTTACATCACGGTGTCAGATCTTCGCCAACTCATTGTTGATGGCGAAGAATTCGGTGTCGTTGATGTCGCTAGCGGCGACGACATTACGCGTTCGGTTTTGTTGCAGATCATTAACGAGCAGGAAAATGGCGGCCAACCGCTGTTTACGACCGAAATTCTGACGAATCTGATTCGCTTTTATGGCGGCACGACTCAGAAGATGTTCACTGACTACCTTGATCGTAGTCTTTCGCTTTTTGTTGAGCAGCAACAGTCGTATCAAGATCGATTTGCAGAATTTTTGGGTCAGTCATCGGTTGGCGTTATGTCCGAAATGGCCAAACGCAATCTAGAGGTCTGGCAGGACGCGCAGAAGAATTTTTTGCGCTCCGCGGGATTTTCGGGAGACGATTCCGGGGCATCTTCCAAGCCCTCCAGCAAGGCCGGCAAAAAGCCGACCAAAGAATAGGGTGACCTCTAAAAATTTGCCGACACGAAGCGGCGGCGAAATTCTGGTCGACGCGCTTTCCGTTCAGAAAGTTCGACACGTTTTCTGCGTACCCGGCGAGAGTTTTCTGGCGGCACTTGACGCGTTGGGCCATGCGTCAGACATTCATACCGTGGTTTGTCGGCAGGAAGGTGGTGCAGCGATGATGGCTGAAGCCATGGCAAAGCTAACAGGAGAGCCCGGCGTTTGTTTCGTCACGCGAGGCCCGGGCGCCACAAATGCAGCGTCGGGCATCCATGTTGCGGCACAGGACTCCACTCCACTGGTATTGTTGATTGGCCAGGTCGCGACCGATGCGCTGTTTCGGGAAGCATTTCAGGAAATCGATTACGTCCAGTTCTACGGCTCGATAGCCAAGCACGTGGAGCAGGTTTATGACGCTGCGCGTTTGCCGGAAGTGATGAGTCGGGCTTTTCATACGGCTTGCAACGGGCGTATGGGGCCGGTGGTCGTGGTTCTACCCGAGGACGTACTTCGCGATCTCGCAGGGGTTCCGGATGTGCCGATGCGTCGTTCGCTCAATATCGAGGCATCAAGTAAAGACCTGATCGCTTTTTCAACGCTGGTGGGCGAGTCAAAACGACCCTTGCTTATCGCCGGTGGCCGGAACTGGGACCCAGAAGCCCGTGCTGCCCTGCATCAATTCTCCCGCCATTGGAAACTACCGGTCGCCGCTGCCTGGCGGTACCATGATGTTTTCGATCACGGGGACGAGCATTACGTTGGTGATGTAGGCATTGGCATGAACCCCGAGCTCGAGGGAGCGCTTCAAGCCTCGGACCTGGTCATCGCGCTGGGTATTCGTCTCGGCGAAATGACAACGAAAGGCTACAGCCGTTTGCAGCCTCCGCTGCCGGCACAAAAACTGATTCATATCTTTCAGAGTCCAGAGGAATTGGGCCGGGTGTATTACCCCGAGCTCGCGATCGCAGTTACTGCACCCGAATTTGCGCGCTCGCTTTCCCAGTTGCCAATTCCCGAGACGTTGCCTTGGGCGGAAACGACTCAGAATTTGCGTCACAGTTACCTGAAATGGATTAAACCTGCAACGGTGCAGGGGGAACTTGATCTTTCCATGGTGATGGTCGAGTTGGATCAAATGCTCGCTAAAGATGCAATCGTGACGAATGGCGCAGGTAACAATACGGGATGGTTACATCGATTTTTCAGATTTGTCGGGGAACGTCGACAACTCGCACCGACAAGTGGCTCAATGGGTTATGGATTGCCGGCTGCGATTGCGGCATCGCTAGCCTATCCAAACCGGCAGGTCGTGGCGGTGGTGGGAGATGGTGATATCCAGATGACGAGTCAGGAGCTCGCGACGGTGGCGCAGCAAAAACTTTCCGTCATCATTATTGTCGTCAATAATGCCATGCTGGGGACCATCCGGATGCATCAGGAAGTTCATTATCCCGGGCGAGTGAGCAATACAGCGCTGCAAAATCCCGATTTCTGTGCGCTGGCCGCAGCGCATGGCCTCGCTTCGGCGCGGGTCACCCGGACCGAAGCGTTTTCATCAGCGCTCGAGAACGCATTATCTGAATCGGGCAGTACGCTTATCGAAATCGTGACCGGAGCTGAGGCTATTTCGCATACCGCAACGATTACTGAACTACGAAAACGTTCGCACTAACGCCATTAATGTCGTAAGGAGAATTCATGCGCTTGCAATTGGCCGCCTGGCCAGAAGTTGAAAATTATCTAAAGACCTCTTCTTCGATCATTATTCCAATTGGATCCACGGAGCAGCACGGACCCAATGGATTAATTGGTACCGATGCAATCTGCCCAACCGCAATTGCATATGAACTTGAGGAAAAAATTGATGTGCTCATTGGGCCCACACTGGCCGTGGGCATGGCACAACACCATCTCGGGTTCCCCGGCTCGATTTCTTTTCGACCGTCCACATTGCTGGCTGTGGTTCGGGATGTGGTTGAATCCCTCACCGGTCAAGGCTTCACGCACATCTATTTTTTAAATGGCCATGGCGGCAATGTCGCGACCGTCACGGCTGCCTTCTCGGAGGTTTGGTCGATATCCAGTTTCGCGGGAAGTGAGGCGCCACCCCCGTGCCTACGTCTTCGCAACTGGTACCTGGGACCCCGGGTTAACAGACTTTCAGATGAACTCTATGGCGATGCAGAGGGGAGTCATGCGACGCCTTCGGAAGTGTCGCTAAGCTGGTATGCGCATCCAGAGGCGGTAAAAGACGCCGTGCTGAGTCCAGAGCTTGCTCCGAAGGGTGCCATTCGAGACGCGGCCGACTACCGCCGGCAGTTTCCGGATGGCCGGATCGGCTCGAATCCCGGGCTGGCGAGCGTTGAGCATGGCCGACGAATACTTGAGGCAGCCGTGGGTGACACGCTCGAGGATTTTAATCGTTTCATTCAGACAAACACCTCACGCTAAATGGCGGACAAAACTCCAGAATTTATTCGAGCGCTTTCTGCAGCGGTCAATGATTTTGCCGAAGCCCGCGATTGGGAGCCATTCCACTCTCCAAAAAATCTGTCCATGGCGTTGATGGTTGAAGCCGCAGAGCTCGTGGAACACTTCCAGTGGCTCAGCGAGCAGCAAAGCTTCGATCTGCCGCCCCAAAAACGCCAGGCTGTGTCCGAGGAGCTCGCCGATGTGTTGATCTATCTGGTCCGGCTTGCTTCCCGACTTGAGATTGATCTGGAGCAGGCAGCGTGGGACAAGCTTGAGATTAATAGACAAAAATATCCTGTTGAAAAGTCTCGCGGGATTGCAAAAAAATATACCGAGCTGTAATCAATTACATTCAGGGATCGAAAGCGTCTGAGAATTTTTCTCGTAGCACGTTTTTTTGAACTTTTCCCATTGCGTTTCTCGGCAAACGATCCACTGTAAAAATTTTGCGTGGTACTTTGAATCCCGCCAATCGCGGCTTGAGCGTTGTAATCATGGCCTCGGGTTCAATTTTGAAGCCTGCCGCTGGACAGATCACCGCCACTAATCCCTCGCCAAGATCGGCATGCGGTACGCCGATGATCGCGGTTTCGCTTACGCCGTCCAGAGCATCAATGGCCTCTTCGATCTCTTTCGGATAGATGTTGAGTCCGCCGCTGATTACGAGATCTTTTTCACGACCGACGATCTGGATACGTCCGTGCTCATCCATCTTGGCCATGTCGCCCGAAATAAAAAAACCATCGTCTGTGAATTCGCTGGCTGTTTTTTCCGGCATCTGCCAATAGCCTTTAAACACGTTGGGACCTCGCATCTGAAGCACGCCCGTTTCGTTGGCGGCAACGGGCTGGTTTTCGTTATCGCAGATCCGGATCGTGACGTCGGCAAGCGCGTAACCGACGGTCCCAGGAATTCGCTCGCCCTCCAGGGGATTCGATGCGATCATGATCGCTTCCGACATGCCATAGCGTTCAAGGATTCTCTGACCGGTTTGCTCAAAAAAGGCGTGCCAGGTCTGTTCGAGCAACGGCGCTGATCCACTGATGAACAAACGCACGCGCTCGCAACTGCCTTGATTGAAATCCGAAGTTTGCAGAAGCCGGGTATAGAACGTGGGTACCCCCATCATGACCGTAATTGCGGGCAGTTGTCGCATGACTTCGTCCGGATCAAAGCGCTCGAGAAAGCGCATCGAAATTCCACACAACATAGCGCAATGAACGGCGACGAATAATCCGTGAACGTGGTAGATCGGCAGCGCGTGTAGCAACACATCAGTTTCACGAAATCCCCATAGGTCGATTAAGGTCAGCGCGTTGCTGGCCAGGTTATCGTGGCTTAGCATTGCCCCCTTCGATCGGCCGGTAGTGCCCGAGGTATAGATAATGGAAGCGATATCGTTGGCATCCGTTCTGGCGATTTCCTCAACAGCTTCTGCATTTGCCATCGCATCGGCGAGGGAGCCCGCACCGTCTGTGTCAAAAGTCAGAAGGGCGGCGCCGGTATTCCGGGCGATATCGACAAGATCATCTTCTGTTTTAGGGCGAGCGACGAATAGGCGAGGCTGAGCGTCACCTAAAAAATAGGCCACTTCGGTTGGGGTGTAGGCGGTATTCAGCGGAACGAAAATAGCCCCGATACGCAACGTCGCTAGATATAAAAGTAGCGCGTAAGGGGATTTATCAACCTGAACAAGCACCCGATCACCTTGGGTGACATCAAGCGATCGGAGCGCGCCGGCATATCGGGCGCTCATGATGTCAACGTCAGTGTAAGTCCATTTTTGACCCCCGGGGGTCTCGATCCATAGTGCGTTTGGATCTTGCGGGAAACGCTGTTGCAGTAGAGAGTAAAGGTTATGGTTCAAGGGCTAGGGTGATAGTGAAATCAAACACGACGATTTTAGCGGTAGATGTCATCATGTGCAGGGTTGTATTTGTATTCAGAATCCGAAGCTTCTCAAGGGAAGTTAAAAAAAATGAAAAAAGAGCTCGCTGTACTAGTGATTCACGGGATCGGTCGGCAGGACGAAAACTTTGCTGACGAGTTAAAAGAGGGAGTCAGCGCCGAATTGGAGCGTCTTGGACGTGACCCCGAGTCTGTCGCCTGGCAGACTATTTTTTGGGACGATATCCTGAGTCCCGCGCAAGACGCCTATCTTCAGTCTGCTTTCGATTCCAATGAGCTCAGGGCGAAACGAACCCGATCGTTTTTATTGAGTGCACTGGGAGACGCTGCAAGTTACCGCCAATTGCCTTCGGGTAGAAAACGCGGCGGAGAAGAAAACATCACCTATCGTCGAGTGCATGCGAGAATTTCCAGAGCGCTGACCGACTTATATCAACAACAACTGGGAGCGCGTCCGGTACCTTTGGTCGGGCTCGCTCATTCGTTTGGCGGCCATATTTTATCGAATTACATCTGGGACGCCCAAAGACAGCCAAATCAAAGACTTTCCGCTTTTGAGCGGATGAATTGGTTGTCGGGATTGGTGACGTTTGGCTGCAATATTCCTCTTTTCACATTCGCCTGTCTTGATGTGATTCCTATCCAGTTTCCACCGTCGCGACTCCCCGCCCGGTTAAAGCAACATGCGCAATGGCTCAATTTGTTTGATCCGGATGACCTTCTTGCCTGGCCTTTAAAACCGATTAACGCCGCTTATGCGAAAGTCGTGAGTCATGATGAGGAGATCAATGTTGGCGGGCTGGTGAGTGGCGCAACCCCGGCATCTCATCTTGCTTATTGGCAAGATGCTGCTTTTGCCAGTCGGGTAGCCGATTTTTTGAATTCACTGATCAAACATTAAATAGTAAAGGCCAACCTTTTTACTCGGGCCTGATTTAGTGCACAATGGGGAATCATTCGCCCAGTTTTCTGGAACATGCCATGAAGTCTGCATTATTTAAAGAGGCCCAAGCGTTGCAGGACCAGACGGTTGCGCTGCGTCGTGACATCCATCGTCATCCGGAGCTGGGGCTTAATTTACCGAGAACGCGCGCAACGGTTCTTGAGGCGCTGTCGGATCTGGATCTTGATATCACGTTATCAAATGAGACGAGCGGGATTGTTGCGACACTTCATGGCGCGCGTTCAGGACCGTCTGTTTTATTGCGTGGTGATATGGATGCGCTGCCGATGCCGGAGCAGACCGGCCTCGATTTCTCATCGACCGAAGAGGGCTGTATGCACGCCTGCGGTCATGATGCGCATACCGCGATGCTGGCAAGTGCCGCCCACTTGCTACATGATTATCGTGAACATCTGAGCGGCAGCGTACGATTTATGTTTCAACCCGGTGAGGAAGGCCCCGGGGGCGCGAAGCCAATGCTGGATGAAGGTATTTTGGATCCTGACGGCACTTTGCAGTCCGTTTATGCGCTGCATGTTGAACCTGAACTGCCTTCGGGCACCATTGCTTGTCGCACGGGCCCGATTCTTGCTGCCGTAGATACCGTTTTTGCAAAGATTGTGGGTCAGGGCGGGCATGGCTCAATGCCTCACAGCGCCGTCGACCCCATTCCGGTCGCTTGCGAGATTGTTCAGGCGATCCAAACGCTCGTGACCCGGCGATTTGACGTGTTTGATCCGGTTGTTGCAACGGTTGGCAGGATAGAGGCAGGAACCGTGAGTAATGTGATCCCGGAGTTTGCAGAACTCGATATCACATTGCGATCGCTTTCGGTGGAATCTCGCTCCCGCTTGGCTGACGGCGTTGAGCGGCTTGTCCGACAGATCTCCGCTGCGCATGGTCTGGAGGGGAGTATGGAGATGGAGCACGGGTATCCGCCAACTGTAAATCATGCGGCCGGTGAGCAGGCGGTATTACGCGCCTGTCAAAGTGTGCTGGGTGAGGATCGCTACATGCAGATGGCGACACCGTGGATGGGCGCCGAAGATTTTTCATATTTGCTAGAACGCTTCTCCGGCGCATTCGTTTTCCTTGGGGCTGCACCGACAGACTCTACTCCCCAACCGTGCCACTCGTCCCGAATGATGCTGGACGAAAACGCGTTTCCGTCGGGGGTTGCGATCTATGCCGCACTTGCACTGCAGGAGTTATCTACCGGGGTTGTTTGACATTGATTTTTGCGATCGAGATGATTTCAGACACGTGACGTAAATGACTTAAAGCATTTGACTATGAATCAAAGACGCGGTGTAATCATTTGAAGTCTTGATCATGTTGCACTCAAAAAATGGACCCTTTAAAGCCAATAAGGCACAGAGGTTAATTCATGCAGTCACCGAGGATCGATGCGTTAGTGCTTGCAGCGGGCCGCTCTTTAAGGGCGGGAGGATCTAATAAACTACTGCTTCCCTGGCAAGATAAAGTTGTTGTTGAGCATGCAGTGGACGCCGCACTTTTATCACATGTGACCTCTGTTCACGTTGTTTCCGGCCATGATCAACCGTCCTTGCAGGCCGTCCTAAACGGGCGGGATCTCAACTGGATTCATAATTCAAATTACCGCAGTGGCATTAGCAGCTCAATTAATGCGGGCGTAAGTCAGCTTTCAGCAGAAGTCGATGGCGTTTTGCTTTGTCTTGGCGATATGCCATGGGTCAGCGAGCGCCAAATTAATCGGTTAGTGGATGGTTTTCAGCCTGATTCTGTTCGGGTGGCTTGTTTTGGCAACCGCCGGGGTCATCCTGTGCTTTTCCCCCGGGCATGGTTCGACAAGCTGATGCAACTAACCGGGGATGATGTTGCGCGTTGTCTTTTTGACAGCCTGGCTTCCGCGGTGGTCGAGGTTGCCATGGCAGATGATGCGGTACTGCGCGATGTTGATCATGAGGGCGATCTTGATATGGAATCAGATTTTCGGGCGTCTGCCTGATATTTTTAAAAACTATTATTTCTCTAGTTTCGGTCATCCAGTCTGATTCGGCTCCACGAGTCACCTTCTCTAATGACCGGGTAGGCGACCCACTCGATAAATTTTTCAATAGAGATCTCGCCGACATCGCCAACGCCCTGACCGGCGATAATCTCATAACGCACAGTGTGTAATTCGCGGGAGATTATTTCCCGAACTTGCCAGGACGCGCCAAATTTTCCATTACTGAAGGTGAGGTCTGTCACAATATGAGCACGGGTGATCAGCTCTGCTCCATCTGATTTTTGTCGTGCTAATTCATAGATCCGCATCAGATCATCTTCGCTGACATCCATGAGGGTATCAATTTGAGAGAGCGCATGTTGAATGTCAGCGCGGTTAACATTAGGTGGCAAAGGTTGCCGTCGTTGCCACCGGATGCTCGCCGGGTATCGCCGCCATCGAAAGGGTAAATTGATCAGGATAGCGACAAGGATGAGGGTCGCCATATTGATCAATACGGGCGAAAAAACAAAGCCGAAGCCAAGCTCGTAAATAGCAGGTCCACCCATTACAGCCGTCAATGCAGTGGCCCCCGCCGGCGGGTGAATACATCGGAAGATACTCATTCCGAGGATACAAACACCAATAGTCGCAGCCGCTTCAACCGGGCCGATTCCAATCCACCTGGCACAGGCAACACCAATCGCGGCACACAAGCAGTGACCCACTAACACGGGCCAAGGTTGTGAGAGCCTGCCATGGGGGACTGCAAAAATCAGCACCGTCGATGCGCCCGCAGAGGCTACGATCAGGAGATTGCCGCCCACCGGGGCGGAATAGCTGACGGTAAAGACCACCGCCATCGCAATGATGCTGCCAATAGTTGCAACCGCTAATTCAGCGGCGGAGGGTGTTGTCGTGCCCGCGCCGAGCCACCTGATCGCGGGCCATAAAAAACGGGAGCCCGGAGAATTCATCTCCAGACTCCCGTTATCTCAATCGCTTTGGAAGTGTAATCTGAGAGTCGATTGAAAATGATTCCCAAAAACAATTTGTTTATTCGCGGTTAATTGAATAATGAACCGCGGTAATCAAATATTTCGGGATTCAACAGAACTCAGTATCGGTCTCGACCACGACCGCCACCACCACCACGAGGACGATCCTCACGGGGTCGTGCTTCGTTCACAGTCATCGCGCGGCCACCAACATCACGGCCGTTTAATTCATTGATCGCTTTTTGGCCGGCATCGTTGCTCGACATTTCAACAAAACCGAAACCTTTTGATCGACCGGTATCACGGTCCATGATGAGTTTGGCACTGGATACATCGCCGAACTCGATAAACAGCGCGCGCATATCTTCTTCGGTAACGCTGTAGGAAAGGTTTCCAACATAAATATTCATAAGAAAGTCTCTTTGGGAGGTTAGGAATTATTCGGACGGGCCAGAAAAGATCTGGAGTTCGAATGATAAAATTGAATGGATACGGGGAGCGGGATTCGGAGGAGCTGGATTGCGTCTTTTGAGGCGTTTTTCAGATCTACAGGCAGCCGCCTGTAGCCATTCGTCTATGGGAGAAAATCCCATTGGCGCGGACAATAACCTAGAAGAAACCATAAATCAAATACTATTTTTAGTTGTGTTGATCTTTTCTGCGCCTGAACGCTCCAAAAGGGCGCTTTAAAGTCAGCAAAACACAGGTTCACGCGAATCGACCCCTCGTTTGGTGATAATTGGTCAACTATCCAACGAGAAGATAAAGATGAATCAAATGACTGATCAAAACGCTTACCGCCGCCGCCGATTAATTGCCGGTGCATTAGGGCTTGGCGCTTTGGGGACGTTTGGCGCCCTACGCTACGGGGACGGGACCGTCTCTGCTGAGCAAGCGGATAAAGATGCAGCACCCCGGTCCGATGAGCCGACGGTCTCTGATAAGACAGGCGAGCGTTTGACCCATAAATTTGCCGCGACGCATTACAACAACGCCTATGAGTTCGGCTGGGATAAAACGGATCCCGTGGAAAAGTCCGGCGGATTTGAGCTTAAGCCGTGGCAGGTGACTTTCGACGGATTATGCGGGAAGCCTGGCACCTTTGATCTCGATGAGTTGATGGGTATGCCCTTCAGCCAGTTGGAGGAGCGGGTCTATGATTTTCGCTGTGTTGAGGCATGGTCCATGGTGATTCCGTATAACGGTCGTTCACTTCGGGATATTCTCAGTGTCGTTCAACCGTTGGGATCAGCCAAGTATGTCGCGTTCACCAGCATTTTAAGACCTGAGCAAATGCCCGGACAGGCATCTTCCTTTAGTACGCTCGATTGGCCTTACGTTGAAGCATTGACGATCGAAGAGGCAATGAACCCGCTGACCTTTGCAACGTTTGGCGTGTACGGCGATCAGAACCTGCCACAAAACGGCATGCCGTTTCGCATCACGGTGCCATGGAAGTATGGATTTAAGTCACCCAAATTTGTGGTGCGGATTACGTTTACCGAAGAGCGACCCGAGGCCACCTGGCATAAGGAAAATTCTCGCGAATATGGCTGGTACAGCAATGTGTATCCGGATATTTCACATCCGCGATGGAGTCAGGCGACGGAGCGGCGGATCTGGAGTGAGACAGAGGTCGAGCGCATTCCCTCGCGCCCGTATAACGGCTATGCTGATCAGGTCGCGCATCTTTATCCAGGCGATCAGAAACAGTACCGTTGATCCGAACGCTCACGCATTTGGCATTGGCGCTGCCCGCTATGTTGATGGCGTACGCCTGGCGCAGTCAAAGTTTCGGTGTTGATCCCCAGAAAGCGCTCATACTCGAAACCGGGATCTGGACCTTTAATCTGCTTCTCGTTGTTCTTTTTCTGCCAGTGGCTTCCCGTTGGGCACGCTGGCCGGTCCTGCTGAAATATCGCAGAGCCATCGGGCTATGGGTGTTTGCATACGCCACCACTCATTTCACGATGTTCTTGTCGTTTTATCTTGGCTGGGATTTTGTTCGTCTTGCCGAAGAGATCACCGATCGCCCTTACGTGCTACTCGGGTTTGGTGCCTGGCTCATTTTGGCGGCACTTGCGAGCACGTCAACCCGGGCGGCAATTAAAAAACTGGGTCGGCGATGGAAGCATTTGCACACGTTCGTTTATCTTGCGCTGGTGTGTGCTGTAATTCACTACCTACTGATGATTAGAAGCGACTGGTCCTGGCCAGTTGCATACGCCGTGATTGGAGTATGTCTGTTGATGCTGCGGCTTCGCCGGTCACGGGGGTTAAGGACTCGAAACTAATCCAGTCTTGCCCGGGCGCGCGCTGCAGATTCCGGATCTAAAAAGCCTTTTAGCGTTGCCTCGGTTTCAAGATGCATTGCCTGCTCAAGGTCACCGTTTGCGGCCTCTCGTAATGCGTTTTTGAGATCAGAAACCGGGCCTTGCGGAAGTGTGGCGATTTTTTTCGCCAGCGCGCGGGTTCTTCCGTTGAGCGCATGAGGCGCTACGATCTCCCAATCAAAGCCTAGCGCTTGGGCATCGTTCGCACTGTATTTATCCCCAAGCAGGATCATCCGTTTTGCTTTGGGGATACCAATTTGCTGCGAGAGCAGTCGGGTGACCGCGCCGGTGACAAAAATACCAAGCGAAATCTCCGGGAAAAAAAATCGTGCGTCGTCGGCCATGACCACAAAGTCGCAGTTAATGACCCATTCAAGTCCGCCACCAACCGCCCAGCCATGAATGGCGCCGATCACTATTTTTTGGTTGAGGCAGATCTGCCGGGTAACGTCCTGAATTTTTTCGATGTACGCGCGCGTCTCCGCTTTCGAGCCGACTTGACTGTCAAACTCCTTGAGATCGTCCCCGGCACAAAAAGCCCGTCCGGCGCCCTGAAGCACGATCACATTGATATGAGGGTCATCATTAGCCCGTTGCAGCGCGGCCGTCAGGGCTTCAAGTAAAGGCGGGTTAATCGCGTTCAGACGTTCGGGTCGGTTTAGCGTGATTGTTGCGATTGCCTCGTCAACTTCAAATAAGACCGTGTCTTTCATACGTTGTACTCCCGAATTAATCGGCGTGTTTTACCCTCGGTACGCCCGAGTTGGCCCGGGGATAATAGCGTTAGATCGATGCTGAGACGAAGTGAAGCGCTTAGCTCGTTTGAAATTTTCTCACGAAGCCGGTCGTCGTATTCATATCCACCCGCGATTTCCACTTCAAGAGGCAGGCGATCATAGGGGGGAGGATGCTTTAGCCGAATCAGATATTCCCCGTTCAGCTCGGCACAGGTATTGACAGCAGCCGCGACCACTGACGGAAAAGCATTTACGCCGCGAATGATGACCATCTCGTCGGTTCGGCCAATGACCCGAAACCGCGGCGCGGCGCGTCCACAACGACAACGATCGGTTGCGGTCAGGCGGATAAGGTCGCCAGTCCTGAATCGCAGCAAGGGTTGGCATTCACGATCCAGGTGCGTCAGTACCAATTCCCCTTCACTGCCGCTTTCAAAGGGTAAGACAGCATCGCTGTCGGGCGTCACGATTTCAGCGTGCGCGATATCGCTGGCCATAAAATGGAGATCGTTTTGTTCGGTGCACTGCCCCGCAAAATTGCACAAAAAATCACTGACACCATAGTTAGAGTTCATCGCTTGCATCCCCCAAACATCATTGAGGCGACTGCGAAACACGGGATCATCAAGACCGGGCTCGCCCCCCATAAACGCCTTTTTGAGTCCGAGTGATCTCGGACTTCGATCAGGAAATCGCTCGGCAAGCACCTGTGCGAGCCGGGCAGGATATGACGGTGTACAGGAGATTGCGTTTACGCCAACGTCCAAAATCGTGCGAATCAGAAGATCTGTGCCGCCGGTGCCAAAAGGCACCACGAGTGCTCCGGTTGACTCGAGCCCCAGATGGTCGGTGAGCCCGCCCATCCAGAGTTGATAGTTAAGGCAATGCACGACGACATCGCCCGGACCCAGGCCCGCCGCAGATTGCGCGCGCCCCGCCACTTGCGCCTGCATCTCGGCGTCATTTTTTGATAGCGCGAGGTTCATGGCGTGACCGGTTGTGCCAGAGGTCCGGTGGAGGCGGGAGACCAAATCCTGGCTTGTCGCGAGATAACTGCCAAACGGAGGGTATTGGGCCTGATCATGCCGGAGTTGGGATTTATCCGTGAAAGGTGAATGCCGAATCTCATCAATGGTTTGCGGGATCTTGACGGGCGCCTCGGGATGGTGGCGCTGATAAAAAGCAGAATCCAAAAGCCGTTGGCGCTGAACCTGCCAGCGCGCCTGTCGCTCTGCGTTGAGCTCCTTAGGTCGTGCAAAGTCAGCGTCGGACAGGCAGGGCACCTTGAATAACCCTAGTGTTTATCCAGCCAGAAGCCGTCGGGGTCTTCCGGAAACCGTCCGAGGTATCGGCTGTGACACTGATACCCAAGAAGATTCTGGATCGTTCGCGAAAATTGCGCCGCGCGATCGCGCGGTACCGTGAGGTATTGATTGACCTCCTGACGAAGCCAGCCCAGAGAATAAGTAGTGATGATCCCGGTTCTCGGGTCGCTCGTTTGATTGGCGCCGCCGCCGTGCCAGGCAGCGCCGAGATAAACAAGTGCGCTGCCGCGGGACATGACTGCCTGAACAGTCGTATCATGGTTGCCGGGTTGATAGTCTTCAGTGTGGCTTTTTGGCACAACGTGCGTTGCGCCGTTTTCAATGGTGAAATCCGTAAGCGCAAACATCACGCTTGCTTGCCATTCCATGCCCGGAATTCGGACCGGATAGATGATGTCATCTTGGTGGAGCGCTTGTGCTGTTTCGCCTGGCATGATCTCAATGGCGGTGCTGCTGCCAATTTGATAGTGGGTGCAGTGGGGCAGCAACAGGGCGTCCATGAGTTTGAGGGTATGCGGCTGTTCAATAAGGGCCGCAGCACGCATTGAATAAGCCAGGGTACTGGCAAGGCGTCGGGTGTTGTAGCCGTTAAAGTCATCTTCAAACTGTCCCCCGATTCTGTCGAAAGAAGGCTGCAGTTCGGCCCGCACTGTATCAACCGTCTGGTCACTGACAAGATCAGTGACCACGATGGCGCTGTCGCGCTTAAGGGCCGTGAGTTGATCTTCGAATGGATCAGATGCGGAAAAATAACAAAGTGCTGGAGTCGATTCGGAGCGTGAACTCATAACGAAAGTCTCAATTAATTGAAGCTCAAATGCGCAAATCTTTTTGGTCCAATTTGGGTCTTGCGCACGTTATGATTCCCCGAGTCTACGAATGAACGACCGATATCTTATAACTTTACTATTGCTTCCATGCTAATTGCCACTGCTATCCATATGACCGCTCATTTGTTGCTGCCTGCCGTGGCCGCGCGAATTTTTTTCCCTAATCGATGGCTATTTGCATGGCTCATCATGATGGCGACGATGGCTGTTGATCTCGATCATCTTTTGGCGGATCCTATTTTTGATCCGGAGCGCTGTAGCATCGGTTTTCATCCCCTGCACAGTTATGTCGCGATTGGCATTTATGCCGGCGCGCTCTGGTTCAGACCGCTTCGGATCATTGCGACCGGTTTACTGATCCACATGTTTCTTGACGGGACCGACTGCTTGCGAATGGCGTTCTGGAGTTGAGTCATGACTGAAAAACTTTTGCTACCGAAAAAAAATTGAATGTAGTGAGACAAAACTGAATGCTATGCTTCTTTTCACTGGATCGCTTTCTCCTTTGGTGTCCAGTAACTGCCCTGCGTCGATTTCTCCTCCCCCCAAAATGAGTCGGCGCGGGGCAGGTTTTCACAGCTTCAAGCTGTTGTCATTACCCTTAAAGTCCGCGGGCGAGCTTGGATCGCCATCCCTTGCCACGACGACGTCGAGGACCGTGAATCGATTCGAGCGGTTTTTCGAGTCGCCAGCGCAGCTGTTGTTCCCGAACCCACATTCTCTGCTCTTCGCTTGTAAGGCCTGAGCCCGGCTGATCAGGGTCTAATCCCTGCGCGATTGCGTTTTCTGCCGCCTGCATAACTTCCTGAAGTGATCTTTTTTTCATTTATTACAATTTTATGTTTGGCACGATCAACAAAGAGTGTGCAAACAAGGGAGCATCGTTTGATCGTGCTTGTGGCGAAGTCTTGATGAATTAAAGAAATAGCCCCTGTATTGCTCAGCGTGGATAATGGACGGGTCGATCGGGGAAAAAGGACAATCTCATGGCAACCAACCTACTGCTCGCTTTTATTGCGGTTCTCATCGTAGTAAATCTTGCAATTCTCGTAAGACTGATCACCCGTAAGGATGCTAATCATGCGGAGCAGACCGTGCGCTCTGAACTTCGGGAAGGCAGAGACGAGGCGGCCAAACGCTCCCACGAGCTGCGCGAAGAAGTTGCCGGAAGTCTCGATAAAACAGCACAGACGCTCTCAACCACTGTGGGGCAATTAGGCAACGTCCAGAAGCAGCAGTTGGAGGGCGTAACGACACAAGTGCAGGCACTGGTCGAAACCAATCAGCAGCGTCTTGAGGGCTTGCGCGCCACGATCAGCGAGCAACTTGGCGAGATGCGTGAAGCCAATGAAAAGAAGCTTGAAGAAATGCGCCGCACCGTCGATGAAAAGCTGCAAGGCACGCTCGAAAAGCGTCTGGGTGAATCTTTTAAACTGGTGAGTGATCGTCTGGATGCGGTGCATAAAGGTCTGGGCGAGATGCAAAGTCTTGCAACAGGCGTAGGTGATCTCAAAAACGTGTTGACCAATGTAAAGGTCCGCGGCACCTGGGCGGAATATCAGCTCGAAGCCATTCTGGAACAGGTGCTGACGCCGGATCAGTTTGATCGGAATGTGGCGACTTATCCTGATTCCAGCGAGCGGGTTGAGTTTGCGATTCGACTGCCGGGCCGAAGTGATGACCCTGAAGATTGCGTCTGGCTACCCATCGATTCAAAGTTCCCCCAGGAAGACTATCTGCGCCTGACTGAAGCGGCGCAAGCGGGTGATTCAGAGGCGGTGGCGCAGTCTACTCGTGAACTGCTTCGATCGGTGACAAATTCTGCCAAAACAAT
>SHBR01000003.1 GCA_004212795.1 Candidatus Thioglobus sp. | reverse complement strand
CGGTATCGCGACTGAACCAATTTGCTTCATACGTTTTTTCCCTTCTTTTTGCTTTTCAAGCAATTTGCGTTTACGAGTAATATCGCCTCCATAGCATTTCGCAGTCACATTTTTTCGTAAAGCTTTGACAGTTTCTCTAGCGATAATTTTGGAACCGATAGCTGCCTGAATCGCAACATCAAACATCTGACGCGGTATCAACTTTCGCATTCTAGACACTAGCTGGCGAGCACGATACGGTGCGTGTTCCCGGTGCGCCAATGCAGATAAAGGTTCAACGCGGTCACCGTTTATCATGACATCGATGCGAACCATATTTGCAGTTCGATCCTCAAGCATTTCGTAATCAAATGATGCGAAGCCGCGACTAACTGATTTTAGTTTGTCATGAAAATCGAGGACCACTTCTGCCAACGGGAGGTCAAATTCAACAGCGACCTGTCGCCCGTGATAGGAAATTTCTTTCTGAACCCCTCGCTTCTCAATGCACAGCGTGATCACCGCGCCAACATACTCAGATGGGCATAGAATATTTGCCGAAATAAATGGCTCAAAAATCTCGGTAACGGAGCCTGAGTCAGGCATCTGGGAGGGATTATGAATATATTGAGTCGAGCCATCCCGGGCTGTAATTCGGTAGACAACAGTTGGTGCCGTTGTAATTAATTCGAGATTGTATTCACGTTCCAACCGCTCCTGAATGATCTCCATATGAAGCATACCCAGAAAACCGCAGCGAAAACCGTAGCCCAGCGCCGGTGAAACTTCCGGCTCAAACACTAGCGACGCGTCATTGAGGCTGAGCTTTCCTAGCGCGTCGCGAAAAGTCTCGAATTCGGCATTATTAATTGGATAAAGACCTGCGAAGACCGCCGGTTTGGCAGTTTTAAATCCTTCCAGGTTCATGTCAGCCGGGTTACTGCTGTCGGTAATTGTATCTCCAACACGGGCCGCTTTAATATCTTTAATGCCGGCAACGACATATCCCACATCACCGGCGCTCAGGACGGAGGTCGTTGTTCGTTTTGGCGTGAACCGTCCAATCTGCTCGCACTGATGACTTTTGCCGGTTGACATCATTTGCAGTTTAGTTCGAGGCGTGAGAGACCCCTGCATGACTCTTGCCAGTGAGATCGTTCCCAGATAGTTATCAAACCACGAGTCAATAATTAAAGCTTTCAGAGGCGCTTCCCCGTCACCCTCTGGCGCGGGCACGCGCTCGACGATTCGCTCTAAAATGCTATCGATCCCAACGCCGGTTTTGGCGGACACTTCAAGCGCATCGCTGCAATCAAGTCCAATCAGATCCTCAATCTCCTCTTTCACCCGACCGGGTTCAGCGGCGGGTAAATCAATCTTATTAAGAACCGGAATAATTTCCAGACCGAAATCTGCTGCGGTATAACAATTGGCGACTGTTTGCGCCTCAACCCCCTGAGACGCATCAACGATCAACAGCGCCCCTTCGCAAGCTTTGAGCGAGCGTGAAACTTCGTAAGAGAAATCGACATGTCCAGGCGTATCAATAAAATTCAAACGATAGGTATTGCCATCATCCCCCTGATATTCAAGCGACACACTCTGTGCTTTAATCGTTATTCCTCTCTCACGCTCCAAATCCATCGAATCAAGAACCTGCGCAGTCATCTCGCGATCTGATAGTCCGCCACAGCGCTGGATCAGCCGATCAGACAATGTTGACTTGCCATGATCAATATGGGCGATAATTGCGAAATTACGAATCAGGCTTTGGTCGGCCTTTGCCATTTGGTTCTCGCTAGGGGAAGCTGCACAGCGCGGCGCTCTGCGGCGGGTAAAAAAACTCTAATGTCTAATTTTATCTCGCAGGCCACCTGCTTGCACGTTATTTACATAAAGACTTTTATTTAATCTTATGAAAGTGCAACATAATCTGATTTCATCTTGATGACGCGTTACTCACCAGTTGTGATTGTGGGCAGTGGATTGGCCGGAATCAGCCTCGCGCTTCGCCTCTCCAATCTAGGAGTAAAGTCTCTGCTGCTCACCAAGTCCACACTCGCATCGGGATCCAGTCTATGGGCGCAAGGCGGAATTGCTGCGGTAATGGACCCTAGCGACAGTTTTGAAGCTCACATTCAGGACACTCACGATGCAGGCGCCGGCCTATGTAACGTTGAAGCCGTGCGAACGGTCGTCGAGGGCGCACCGA
This sequence comes from Candidatus Thioglobus sp., assembly GCA_004212795.1. Classification (GTDB taxonomy): domain Bacteria; phylum Pseudomonadota; class Gammaproteobacteria; order Arenicellales; family UBA868; genus UBA868. The sequence goes on along the minus strand of SHBR01000003.1, from coordinate 73,688 downwards.
ACGCCATTGATTGGCTCAGCGGAGCCGGTGTTGACTTCGATTTGAAGGAAAAAAAGTCCAGTGCACTCCACTTGGCTCAAGAAGGCGGTCACTCCTATCGCCGCGTGGCTCATGTGGCCGACTCGACCGGACGCGCCGTTGTTGAAACCCTTGACCAACAGGTATTGGCATCGAGTCATATCGAAGTCCTTGAAAACCATCTAAGCATTGACGTAATCAAGAGTTCTGACAGACAAAGCGACCGGGAAAGAGTTATCGGACTTTACGCGCTTAACAATAAAACCCAGCAGATTGTCACGATTCGCTCGGAAGTCGTCGTGCTGGCAACCGGCGGCGCATCAAAGGCGTACCTCTATACGAGCAATCCAGATACTTCAACAGGGGACGGTATCGCGATCGCATGGCGAGCCGGTTGCTCAGTCTCAAATCTCGAATTTGTTCAGTTTCACCCAACCTGCCTCTTTCATCCTCATGCAGGTAGCTTTCTAATATCGGAAGCCGTCCGCGGTGAGGGCGGGAAACTGGTTCTCCCTGATGGCGTTCGATTCATGGATCGACATGATCCCCGAGCCGAATTGGCACCACGAGACATCGTGGCCCGTGCCATCGATTTTGAGATGAAAAAAAGCGGGCTGGATTGCATATACCTCGATATCTCTCACAAAGAGAAGGACTACCTTACTAAACATTTTCCGGCAATATACGAACGCTGCCTATCCTTTGGCGTCGACATGGCGACCGATCCAATTCCAGTCGTTCCGGCAGCCCACTATACCTGTGGCGGCATCACAACTGATCTCAATGGGCAGACCGACCTGGCCGGTCTTTTTGCGCTCGGCGAAAATGCCTGTACAGGCCTTCACGGTGCAAACCGGCTTGCAAGCAACTCTCTTCTTGAGTGCGTTGTATTCGCGGAACGCGCGGCCGGGATAATTTCCGACTATCTTGAAACACCGCTGAGCAGTCCCGCTGACCCTGAACCTTGGGATGAGAGTCAAGTCACCGATCCCGACGAACTCGTTGTGGTCGCGCATAACTGGGACGAGTTACGTCGCTCTATGTGGGATTACGTCGGCATCGTAAGAACCTCCAGAAGGTTACAGCGGGCTGCCAACAGACTCAACGTTTTAACAGAAGAAATTCGGGACTTCTACAGCAATTTTAAAGTGAATCAGGACCTTCTGGAGCTGCGAAATCTTGTTCTGGTGTCAGAGCTCATTGTTAGATGTGCTGCGATGCGAAAAGAAAGTCGCGGACTTCATTACACGCTTGATCATCCCAGAAGTGACAAAGCCCAGCAGCACGACACAATCCTGGGCCCGCGCTAAAGCCGGAAGAAAATTAACGTGGGGTAGTCGCGTTTGAGTAATCTAGGATTTCTCGCACCAGATTCGCCAGTATTTCTTCATCAGGAGAACTTCGCTGAAAAAACCAATCCAGTAAAACCGGATCCGGAAGCGACAGCAATTTATCAAAGTGCTTGATTCTTTTTAAATCGCCCTCAGAAATGATTACCTCTGAGAAAGGTAAAAGGAGGCCATCCAACTCACGGACTCCCCGCCGAGCTCGCCACCGGAGACGATTGTGAGACGCACCTGATGTCAAGACTCGTTTTTCGCAATCATTGATTTGATCTCGCCAATCGCTTTCCCGGGATTCAGCCCCTTCGGGCAAGCATTTGTACAGTTCATGATCGTATGACAGCGATACAAGGAAAAACTATCATTCAGTGATTCGAGTCGCGAACTGGTCTCTTCATCGCGACTGTCCGCAATCCAGCGATATGCCTGAAGTAGATTCGCTGGCCCGAGGTAACGATCCGAGTTCCACCAATAGCTCGGACAACTGGTCGAACAACAGGCGCATAAAATACACTCGTACAACCCATCCAGCTTTTCCCTATCTTCAGGGCTCTGCAAACGCTCGGTATCCGAGACAATTTCTGGCGCTTTTAGCCAAGGTTCGATTGAGCGATGTTGCTCAAAAAAATGAGAGAGGTCCGGGACAAGATCCTTAATGACCGGCATATGAGGCAAAGGATACAGCCGGACGACATCGCCAAGATCATCAAGAGGTTGTGTGCACGCCAGAGTATTTACGCCGTTGATATTCATTGCACAGGAGCCACAAATACCTTCCCGACAAGACCGACGGAAGGTCAAGCTTGAGTCAATTTCATTCTTAATTTTTATAATCGCGTCCAGGACCATCGGGCCACACGTCGCCAGATCAACATAAAGTTCGTCGATTTTTGGTGGATCGTCAGAGTCAGGGCTCCACCGATAAATCTCGAATCGTCGAGGTGACTTCATCCCGAGGTCCGAATTAAGGCGCGCACCCTTCTGCGGACGGGAGCTCTTCGGTAATCTGAATTCAGCCATCGATTTAATCTCTTATTAAATTGCCTAGTAAACTCGTGCTTTCGGGGCAATCGTTTCAACTTCTGTCGTACCTGTCTCCAACACCACAGGTCGATAAGATAAACCCACAAGTCCGTTGTTTAATCGCGCATTGGTATGACTCATCCAGTGAGCGTCATCACGATCTGGAAAATCATCTCTCGCGTGAGCGCCCCTACTTTCCTGTCGAGCAAGTGCGCTATGGACCGTGACCTTAGCCTGCGACAAGAGATTTTCGAGCTCAAGCGCCTCAACTAAGTCGGTGTTCCAGATCATCGAACGATCTTTGATTCCAACGTCAGATAGAAGGTCTATCGTCGCGTCAATCTCATGAACGCCCTCTTCCAAAACCTGTTGATTTCGAAAGACCGCACAGTTTGATTGCATAGCACGCTGCATCTTTAGCCGTATCGATGCGGTCGATACGCCACCCTCGCTAAACCTCATATGATCAAACCGACTGATGGCCGGTTCAAACAACGCGTTGTTTCCGCGTTTAGCCAGAGACTTTGTTTTCGCATTTTCTACCGCGCGTCGAGCAGAAGCCCTGCCGAAGACAATTAGATCCAAGAGGCTATTCGATCCGAGACGGTTCGCGCCATGCACTGAAACGCAGCCCGCCTCTCCAATCGCCATGAGTCCTGGCACAACCTCCTTATCATTCCCGGATGCAGAACCCATGCACTCGCCGTGAATGTTGGTTGGGATACCGCCCATGTTGTAATGGACAGTCGGAATAACCGGGATCGGCGATTTACAAACATCGACGCCCGCAAATATTCGAGCCGTTTCCGAGATTCCCGGCAGACGTTCAGCAAGAATATCGGCACCAAGATGCTCCAAATGCAGATAGATGTGATCCTCATCGCGGCCTACCCCTCGACCTGCCCGAATCTCCATGGTCATGGAGCGACTTACGACATCGCGCGACGCAAGATCTTTGGCATTTGGCGCGTAACGTTCCATAAACCGCTCACCGTCCGCGTTTGTTAAAAATCCGCCTTCTCCACGAGCCCCCTCGGTGATCAAGCAACCTGAACCGTAAACGCCGGTTGGGTGAAATTGGACAAATTCCATATCCTGGAGAGGAAGTCCAGCCCGCAAGACCATCGCGTTGCCGTCACCCGTACAAGTATGTGCGGAGGTTGCTGAAAAATATGCCCGACCGTAACCGCCCGTCGCTAAAATTACCTGGCTTGCCCAAAACACGTGAAGCTCGCCCGTCTCAAGGCACCATGCCAGCACGCCCCGGCACTCTCCATCTTCCATGATCAGGTCGATCGCAAAGTACTCGATAAAAAACTCTGCGTTATGCTTCAGAGACTGCTGATACAGTGTATGGAGGATCGCGTGACCCGTTCTATCCGCCGCCGCACAGGTCCGTTGCGCCTGACCCTGCCCAAAATTGGTTGTCATTCCGCCAAATGCGCGCTGGTAGATCTTCCCCTCGCCAGTGCGGGAAAACGGGACGCCATAATGCTCTAACTCAATGACCGCGGATGGCGCTTCCTTGCACATAAAGCTAATGGCCTCTTGGTCGCCAAGCCAATCCGAACCCTTGACGGTGTCGTACATGTGCCAACGCCAATCGTCTTCACCCATATTGGCAAGCGCCGCGCTCATCCCTCCCTGCGCCGCGACCGTATGGGAGCGTGTTGGAAATACCTTGGTAACACAAGCCGTACTTAAACCGGCCTCCGCAAGTCCCAGGCAAGCTCTAAGCCCTGCCCCGCCTGCACCGACCACCACGACATCATGCTGGTGATGTTGAATCTTATAATTTCCAGTTGGCATTTATTCGGGCTTTAAATCGCAAAAATCGAGATAATGGCAGCAACGAGAATTGCAATTCCAATGAATCGGGTGATCCTGATCAAGGCTCGCTGAAGTGGATTTGCAATGTAGTCTTCAATGACCACCTGAAGGCCTAAAAGCGAATGCACTAAAAGCGTTGTAAGCAATACGGTCATTGCGAATGAATTGAACGTTGTCGCTAACCAAGGAGCGATGGTCTGATAGTCGAAGTCAGGCATCAAGAGCATTTGGAAAATAAACCAAAGCCCAAACGGAGTAAGGGCGATAGCTGACCCTCGTTGCCACCTCCAATGCTGAAGGCCCGGCTCCCTCGAAGGTCTGTTCACGATATCGAAATCCAAATAATCATTTAAAGCGAGATCAGGGCGGCAGCAGTCCCCGCCGTAAGAGAGCACGCAACGACCATCCATCCGGACCGATAGACATTTTTGATGTCGTATCCATATCCCCAATCCCAACAAAGATGACGGAGTCCATTAGCCAAGTGATAGAAGAAACCAAAAAGCCCTAATGCGATGAGTCCCGCACCGTAGCCACTGCTCAAAAATTGTTGGGCACTTGCAAAAATCGACTCCCCCAGTCCAAGGGTGATAACCCATCCAGCAAGTCCAACCGCGGCAGCACTAAGAAATAATCCAGATAATCGATGCAAACTAGACAACACAGCCGTTAACTGCGGTCTATAGATCTGCAAATGCGGCGAAATCGGTCTGGGTCTGGAATTGGTCATTTTTATTTCGAACGAAAGCTAAAGACTAAAAGTCTATACAGCGTCCGCGACGCTCCCAGTCTCCGTAACGGGTTGGGTCCGGGTGAGATGATTCCTCGCGACGATCTGGCGTTGGGATTTCAGTCTCGTTTTTTGACCTCGAGTTCGGCGTGGCCTTCTCGGGTTTCTTGGTATCGGGTATGGTAGATTTAGATTCTGTCATTGATTTTATTGTGCGCCGCAACAATAGTGATTTTGACGCTTGCGGGTTTCTGATGCAACTGGGATTTTAAGGGCTAATCCTAATTCAAAAACAGTGAAATTTTCGTCAGATTTCAGACCACATCCGATCACGATCTAAATTCACTTTAACACCCTTTTTTTGGAGAGTCGCCAAGATGGAAACCGCTGTGATCGCATGTACAGGAGAGGATTCGACAACTTTTTTACAGAATCAACTCACCGCAGACATTGAGTCAATCTCTCAGGAGCAATGGGGTTTTGCCGGTTACTGCTCAGCGAAAGGCCGGTTATTCGCCACCTTTGCTGTATTTCCTACCCTTGAAGGCTTCTATCTGGTAACTCACGCGAGTGTCGTGGAAGCCGTCGTCGCTCGATTGGAACTTTTTAGAATGAGGTCTAAAGTCAACTTTACAGTTGAACACGATTTCCGAATGATTTGCGAACATTCCGTCCGGCCGCAAACCCTACCGCAATCATTCGCTAGGCACATGAGAGCGAATATTTCACAGCCGATCAAACTCGGCGTGGTGCCGCAAACCTTAATAACCAGCCAGTTAACCGCGGAAGCGATCGACGATGGAAAGGTCTTGGATCAAAATCTTGCACTCACACTATCCGAGAATGGGATCGCGTGGGTTGAGCAAAGCATGGCCGAAAAGTTTCTTCCCCAATCTCTTAATCTCGACCTTATCGGGGCTGTCAGCTTCAAGAAAGGATGCTACCCAGGGCAAGAGATTGTTGCACGAATTCGATATCGAGGAAAACCCAAGCAACGCATGATCGCAGCTCAACTTCCTGCATCCTTCGAGGGCATGATAGGGGACGAAATCGATCTTGGGGATGACTCAGGCAGCAGAAAAGCAACAATCGTTTGCAGAACCTATGATTCTATTCAAGATCACATTCTGATGCTGGCAACGGTACCCATCTCAGCACTGGATTCAAACTTGGCCCAGCACGCAATAGCCGATCGAATCTCAATTACACCAATCGATTTACCCTATACGGTGCCGGCCGAAACGGTAGATGGTCCAACGTAATTAGTCATTTGCAACACCGTCTGATGAATCTGGAGGTATGATTTGGAAGTAGGTCTCTCCCGGGAGAATAAGCCCTAACTGCTCTCTCGCCCGCCCTTCAATCGCTTCCATCCGATTTTTTATTTCGTTTACATCGGCATGCAGTTGATCATTCCGCTCTCGAAGGGTGATGTTTTCAGCCTGCAACGAACCAACTGTTTGTTGGAGACGAAAAAAATCGATGATATTGCTTTTCCCGAACCAAAGGGCGTATTGAAGGCCTAACACCAGCACACACAAAACAGCGATAAGCGTTCGGACCAACATCAACTCGCGGCTACGGACCTATTAACTTGCCTGAAGATGCGCAAATGCATCCAGGCCCGCGTATCGGGCTTTATCGCCCAACTCTCGCTCAATCCAGAGGAGTCGGTTGTATTTGGCCACACGCTCCGAGCGGCATAGCGAACCCGTTTTAATTTGCTCTGCACCCACCCCAACAGCAAGATCAGCGATCGTCGTATCCTCAGTCTCTCCCGAACGATGGGAGACAGTCACGCCATAATGATTAGCTTGCGCAAGACGTACGGCCGCCAGCGTTTCACTTAGCGTTCCAATTTGATTAACCTTGATCAGGATTGAATTACCAACGCCCTGAGCAATACCTCGTTCAAGAAATTTGGGATTAGTAACAAACAAATCATCCCCTGTTACTTGAACCCGTCCGCCGAGGAGGTCAGTGAGCGCTGCCCAACCCTCCCAGTCATCTTCCGCTAACGGGTCTTCTATCGAGATTATCGGCGCTCGGTCAACCCATTCTTTTATGAGATCAATAAATTCACTGGTCGAATACGATTGATTGCTTGCGCCCAGAACATACTTTCCATCTTTAAAAAATTCAGAACTCGCCAAATCCAACCCGAGAAAAATGTCCTGTGGCAATTGGTAACCAGTCTTCGAAATAGCATCCAAAATGATTTCCAGTGCAGCCTCGTTTGAGGGTAGATCCGGGGCAAAACCGCCTTCATCTCCGACTCCAGTTTGACTTTTATTTTGAATTAACACTTTTCTAAGCTGATGGAAAATCTCAACGCCTGCGCGTAGCGCATCACTAAAACTTGATAATCCAACTGGCAGAACCATGAACTCCTGAAAATCGATGCTGTTGTCCGCATGCGCCCCGCCATTAAGAATGTTCATCTGGGGAACAGGCAGTCGATCAGGGCTAGGGTTGTCATGAAGTTCGGCAATATGGCGGAACAACGGTATATTTTTTGCAACTGACGCGGCGCGAGCCACTGCCAAGGAAGCCGAAAGAATCGCATTCGCCCCCAGTCTTTCCTTCGGGACCGTACCGTCAAGCCCAATCATTGCACTGTCAATATCGCGCTGAGCCATGGCATCTCGATCTCGCAACAAACTGGCAATTTCAGTATTGACGTTAAGGACCGCCTGGGTGACCCCTTTTCCGTCGTAGCGATCTGGATCCCTGTCTCTTAATTCAAGCGCTTCCCGACTGCCCGTCGAGGCGCCGGACGGAACCGCCGCGCGTCCAATCGCGCCTCCGGTCAAATGCACCTCAGTTTCAAGAGTCGGAAATCCCCGCGAATCAAGAATCTCTCGAGCTAGAATTTTAGAAATTTTTGCATTGGAGGGCATGAGAAAACCTATCTTAAAGGGTCAAAAGACTGGCAACCGGCGAATGCCCGATCAACATTCATCAGATCTTCAAGCAACGGCTTTAGTAACTCAAGCGGCCATGCATTTGGCCCGTCGCTTAACGCTCTATCCGGATCAATATGGGTTTCCATAAAGATGCCCGACACGCCTGCAGCAACCGCCGCGCGAGCGAGGATCGGTACGAACTCGCGCTGCCCTCCCGATTGGTCTCCACCCGCGCCTGGCAGTTGCACTGAGTGAGTCGCGTCGAAAACGACGGGAAAACCGAGATCATCCATAATCTGAAGACTTCTCATATCGACCACAAGATTGTGGTATCCAAATGAACTTCCGCGCTCGCACAAGAAAATTTCTTTCCCACCTGCGGCCTTTGCTTTTTCTGCTACGCCGCGCATCTCCTGTGGCGCCATAAACTGACCTTTTTTTATATTCACAGGACGGCCAGTTGTAACAGCAGCAACAATAAGATCAGTTTGTCGGCACAAAAACGCGGGCGTCTGGAGAACATCAACCACGTCGGCGGCCAAGATGGCCTGTTCTGGCGTGTGCACGTCGGTCAGCAAGGGAAGGCCGGTTTCCTGCCTGACATCATCCAAAATTCGAAGACCTTCTTCCAATCCGGGTCCCCGATAAGAGGTGCCAGATGATCGATTTCCTTTGTCAAACGACGATTTATAAATCACCAGTAGATTCAAAGACTGGGCGATCTCCGCCAAACGTGAAGCCGTAGACAAGGCGTTGTCTCGACTTTCGATCACACACGGGCCTGCTATTAGGAAAATTGGGTGCCTACGGCCAACCGGTCTATCAAACACGCTCACTCGCCCGCGACCTTCGCCATCTGTCTGTTATCGATATTGCCTTTTATGTGCCGGCCCGCAGCCGACACAAATGCTGAAAAAAGTGGGTGTCCATCTCGCGGTGTGGACTTAAACTCGGGGTGGAACTGACAGGCCACAAAAAACGGATGGGACGGTACTTCAACCATCTCAACAAGATTATCGATCGATTTTCCAGAGACCAACAACCCTTTTTCTTCTAAATCGGCAAGAAACGTGTTATTGACCTCATAGCGATGTCGATGACGCTCATAAATATCGGTCGCACCATAGATCTGAGCGCACTTTGATCCTTCTTTTAGAGAGGCGCGCTGCGCACCAAGGCGCATAGTGCCGCCCAGATCGTCGTCACCGCCTCTCGCGACTGTGCCACCGTCTGATTTTGTCCACTCCGTTACAAGCGCAACGACCGGAAACGGTGTCTTTTGGTTAAATTCTGTACTGTTGGCATGGTGCATGCCTGCCACATTTCGAGCGTATTCGATAACAGCAATTTGAAGTCCAAGACAGATACCAAGATATGGGATTGCCGCGCTACGGACATACTCAACAGCGTTAATCATGCCTTCCGTCCCACGTTCGCCAAATCCACCGGGCACGAGAATCCCATCGACACCTGTTAGCGCTTTTTTCGCGTCGCTGGATGTTTTAAGCGTTTCGGCATCAAAATATTTCACGTTGATCCTCACCCGATTAGCGATCCCCGCGTGAACTAAAGCCTCAGAAAGCGACTTGTAAGATTCAGTCAACGAGACATATTTACCAACCATACCAATTGTCACCGTTGTTTCAGGAGTGTCCATTGCTGACACAACGCGATCCCATTCATTTAAGTCAATATGGTGATTAGTTAACCCTAGATGTTTGATGACCGTGCTGTCTAAACCCTGCTCATGGTACCGACGTGGAATTGAATAAATATTTGAAACATCTTCAGCGGAGATTACCGAACTCTCTTCAACATTTGTGAATAGAGAGATCTTTCGCCGAGCATCTGCCGGCAGGGGTTGTTGCGCACGACAAAGTACGATATCCGGCTGAATTCCGATACTGCGTAATTCTTTAACTGAATGCTGTGTTGGCTTGGTCTTGATTTCCCCGGCGGTGAGTAACGCTGGCACCAAGGTAAGATGAAGAAATATCGTTTGTTCACGTCCAAGCTCAATGCGCATTTGCCTGATCGCCTCAAGAAAGGGTAACGATTCAATATCGCCCACCGTTCCGCCGATCTCAACCAAGCAGATGTCGTAACCTTTTCCGGCCGCTAGTATCGATGCTTTTATTTCATTCGTAATATGAGGAATAACCTGAACTGTCCCGCCGAGAAAGTCGCCCCGCCTCTCTTTTCGAATAACGGTTTCGTAGATCTGGCCCGTTGTGAAATTGTTTTTTCGACCCATCTGGGTCCGAACAAACCGCTCATAATGACCCAGATCAAGGTCCGTCTCGGCCCCGTCATCGGTAACGAATACCTCGCCATGCTGAAAAGGACTCATGGTGCCAGGGTCAACATTGATATAGGGGTCGAGCTTTACAAGCGTCACAGAGAGGCCGCGGGCCTCGAGCAGCGCCCCCAAAGAAGCAGCAGAAAGTCCCTTACCGAGAGAGGACACAACACCACCGGTGATAAAGGCATATTTTGGGAAAAGTCCGTCGGGCATAGTTTTACTCTTCTGGGCGGGTTCTATAGACGCCATCACGATAAACGGCGTTAAAATCAGCAATCCCGACGGACGGAAAGGTTAACAGAACTCGAGGCGGGCGTAAATTCAAAACTCGCCTGATCCCTGAAAACCTCTCAAATCTCGCAGCAAAAAATCAACTCCGGGCTGATTTTTTGCTGCTGCAAATTTAGCCTCGGTAACAACGCCCGGCATACAAACGAATTGATCACAGACGTAAACCATTGGAATTCGGGCCCGCTCCCAACTGGGAATTCTCATCTCCTGAAGCAATACTCTCAGGCTTCGGGTCCGGTGATCCGCGTGGGCCGGTCGAACTCTAATGTTGCCTCGTTTCCATCTCAATTCCAGTGAATAGTTACCCAGTGCTTCTATCGAAACACCTCCTCCAATTACCTGAATTGACGTGATTTCAAGATCTGATTCCGTCACTACCCGCTCCTCACGCGGCCAATCCCATACCTTCAAATCTCGGGAGTACTCATCTACTTTGCCGGGCACAATGAAGATGCCTTCTTTGTTCACTCGAGCAAGGGCTGAATATTTTTCATGACGGAGAACAAGCCGGGAGCCCGTAGCACCCGTTCTCACCTGCCGAAGGAATTCTTGCAGTGCTTTCTCGGTTGTTATACGAAATCCTTTGATACGAAACCAATATCTCAACAGGTTACTCTGACGCTCGGGACTGAGGCATAAAAAACGTGCCTTGCCAACCGATCCGTCTATTTTGAGTCGGCAGGAATGGTCAACGTCTCCGCAAAATCCAAGATCTTGACTTGCTGTCTCATCCAAAATATTTTGAATTTCACGAAATCCCTGACTCGTTTGCGAAACAACCGACTGGGCGTGCGGCCACCTTCTTTCGATACTGGGAATAACCTGATTTCTGATGTAATTTCGGTCGTACGCATTATTGTCATTTGATGAATCTTGCAGATAATTAACATTATGATTTTCAGCATAGGCGTTGATTTCGTCGCGGGTCACCTTCAACAACGGTCGAATAACCCTCATCCCATACAATAATTGAATCTCACGCATCCCCCCAAGACCCAAGACTGACGCGCCCCTAAGCAATCGAAACAAAAAAGTCTCGAATTGATCATTGGCATGATGGGCCGTCAACAGAATCGCGTTTGGCCTAGACACTTTGGAAAACCATCGATACCGATTTTCGCGGGCGATTGACTCAGAAGGTTTAGACCGGCTTTGCTCAACGAGTCGAATACTCTTGAACTTGATCTTAAGCGCTTCTGCTTGGCGTCGACAAGACAATTCCCATCTGTCCGAACCAGAAGACCAGCCATGGTTCACATGGAGCGCATTGACCGGAGATGAAAGTCGTCCTCGAAGATTGGCGCAGATATCCAAAAGCACGCTTGAATCAATCCCGCCACTAAATGCCACATTGATTTCGGAGCCACCATGATGATGAACTGCAGACCAAACCCTTTCTTCAATCACATTTTGCGGCAAAACGTCTTTAATTTCAGGCGCCCTTGAACCGCCCGAACGACCTCAATTTGGTTTCTCGTTGGTTCAATAGCGTTTCCGGGGATAGTAGACTCAAATCTTCCAAATGGCGACTGAGACTCTCCTTTAAACTGTATGCAGTCTGATCGAGGTCCCGATGAGCGCCGCCGAGAGGCTCTTTAATAACTTCATCGACCAGCTTATTTTCAAAAAGACTGTCTGATGTAATTTTCATCGCTGCTGCTGCGGATTCTGCCTTGTCGGGGCTCTTCCATAAAATGGACGCGCAGCCTTCAGGGCTGATGACCGAGTATGTCGCGAATTCCAGCATAATCAAACGGTCACACACCCCTATTGCCAATGCGCCTCCGGAGCCCCCTTCCCCGATTACCGCGGAAATAATCGGCACCTTAAGACCCGCCATTACCGCGATCGTTCTGGCAATCGCCTCGCTTTGGCCCCGCTCCTCCGCCCCGATGCCGGGATAAGCCCCCGGGGTATCAATCAACGTAATCACTGGCAGTTTAAATCGGTCTGCAAGATTCATGAGTCTCTGGGCCTTTCGATATCCTTCGGGGCTTGGCATTCCAAAATTTCGTTTAACCTTATTCTTGGTATCCCTTCCTTTCTGATGACCGATTAAGACAACGCCAACACCACCAAGTCGCGCCAACCCGCCCACGATTGCCTGATCATCGGCATACATCCGATCTCCCGATAATTCCTGAAAATGGGTAAAAAGGTGGGGAATGTAATCAAGCGTGTGTGGACGCTGTGGGTGTCTCGCTAGTTGAGTCACCTGCCACGGGGTTAACGAAGAAAATACGTCTCGAGTGAGTTTTTGACTCTTTGTCTGAAGACGGGAAATTTCTCGCTGAAGATCCAACTCGCCGTCAGAATCTACCCGCCTCAATTCGTCAATTTTCGCCTCAAGGTCAACGATCGGCTGTTCGAAATCCAGAGAATTATTCATGATTAACTTTACCTCCAGTCACTATGGAAAGCGCGCTGCACACTACGCCGCCAGGTTATCAAACTTTGACAGGTTCTGAGCAGTAAGAAGACTTGAACGATAGAGAAACTTTACCCCAGACTCTCCAGCAAAAGTAAGAAGCGACTCAATTAGATCCTCGTCAGGTTGAACACGCCATTGATCCCCTAATGACATTGAAAGGCTGTCCCCTTCCTGATTTAGATACTCGATATTGATATTCGTTGGCCCAGGCACGTACTTCCGGAGCATCTCTTGCAGCTCCTGGATAATTTTCGCGCCTGCTACTCCCTGCGGAAGCGAAATGGATAAACTCGTGAGCGCGCGTTCCCGAGCCTCTTCCAGCGTCCAGATCCCTTCTATTTTTAGCGATAAGAGTCCAGATCGATCGTCGACTCCGGTGAGCCCCCTCGTTAACACAATTCCGTTACTGGAAAGCGCTGACCTAAACTGTCCGTAGGCATCTGGGAAAACACTCACGTCTGCAAAACCCGTCCCATCATCCAATTGAAAAAACGCCATGGTCTCACCCCGACGATTCTGAAATGTCCGCAAACCCTGGACCAGACCGCTAAGAGTAACCACGCGCTCCGGTGTTGGTCGAGTGCTCCCGATCGGCTCCGAGACGAGTTGGGAAATTTCTGATTGGTGATGCGCCATCGGATGGCCGGTTAAATAAAATCCCAGGCTGTGCCGCTCCATCTCTAGTGCTTTCCGGGCAGTCCAAGTTGGAAAGCCGGACTTAAGTGAAACTATCTCTTCGGTCAAGGGCAGTCCGAACATATCATTTTGGCCTGAAGAAAGGTTTGCAATGTGCTGACCCGCGGCCTCCATCGCCTGAGGAAGCTGGCCAAGCAGCTGGGATCGCGCAGAACCGAAGCTATCGAGTGCGCCAGCACAAATGAGCGCCTCAAATGTTTTTTTGTTCACTTTTTGTGAGTCAACTCGTCGGCAAAAAGACATCAAATCAGTAAAGGCTCCATTCGAACTTCTTTCATCAAGAATATTCTCGAGCGCCTTTTCGCCTACCCCCTTAATTGCCCCGAGCCCGTAAATAATACTGCCGTCTAAATCTACTGCAAATTTTAAAGATCCCTGGTTTATATCTGGGGACTGAACAGAGAGCCCAAGCGCTTTAGCTTCGTTAATCAATATAACGACTTTATCGGTGTGCTCCATGTCAGCTGATAATGCGGCCGACATAAACTGAGCCGGGTAGTGCTGTTTAAGCCATGCGGTCTGATAACTCAATAACGCATAGGCTGCTGAATGAGATTTATTAAATCCATACCCCGCAAACTTTTCGATGAGATCGAAAATGTGAGCAGCATTTTCAGCCTTAACCCCTCGATCTGTTGCGCCATCGATGAATATCTGCCGTTGCCGCTCCATCTCCTCAGGTTTCTTTTTACCCATCGCACGGCGTAATAGATCCGCTGATCCCAGCGAAAAACCCGCAAGGGATCGCGCGATCTCCATGACCTGTTCTTGGTAAAGAATGACGCCATATGTAGGTTCTAATACCGTTTTCAACGTGTCATGCAAATAAGATACGGGTTGCCGCCCATGTTTCCGGTCAATAAAATCATCCACCATCCCCGACTGAAGAGGTCCTGGACGAAACAGCGCAACCAACGCCACTAATTCGTCAAATCGATCCGGGCGCAAACGTTGGATCAACTCCTGCATGCCTCTGGATTCCAGCTGGAACAACGCGGTCGTCCGACCCGTACAAATCAGCTTATATACGTCAGGGTCGTTAGGTTCTAACCGTTCAAGATCAAGCTCGGCTTCCCCTGCCTCAACACGATCATGATTAATCAGTTTCACAGCCCTATCGATAACTGTCAGGGTGCGCAATCCTAAAAAGTCAAACTTCACAAGCCCGATAGATTCGAGATCATCTTTATCGAATTGGGTAACCGCCTGGCCCATGCCATGCTCCCAATAGAGTGGTGAAAACTCTGAAATCGGCTCTGGCGCGATTACAAGACCGCCCGCATGTTTGCCGGCATTTCGCGGCATACCTTCAAGCCTTAGACCGTTCTCAATTAGCTGAGTAACTTCCGCTTCGTTTTTAAAACGCCGGCGTAGTTCATCGTCTTGCGCAAGCGCTTTTTCAAGTGTCATCCCAACTTCAAACGGAACCAGTTTGGCAAGCGTATCGCAGAACCCGTAGGGCATGCCCATCACTCGCCCGACATCTCTCACGACTGCTCGAGCTGCCAATGTGTTGTAGGTAATAATCTGGGCAACCTTATCTGCGCCATATTTTTTACTAACATAATCAATGACACGATCCCGACCGACCATGCAGAAATCGATGTCAAAATCAGGCAATGAAACACGATCGGGATTCAAAAATCGCTCAAACAGTAGCCCGTGATGAATCGGGTCAAGTCGAGTAATCCCAAGCGCAAAAGCGACTAACGAACCGGCACCTGACCCCCTGCCAGGTCCAACCGGCACATCATTCTCTGTTGCCCAACGGACAAAATCAGCCACGATCAGAAAATAGCCTGCGAATCCCATACGATTTATCGTGTCAGTTTCTATCTGCAGACGCTGAACGTAGCTGTCGTCAACTCTTGCTGGCCAAAGCTCCCGGTATCGATCAAGCCCCTCGTTGGATAACCTAATCAATTCATCATCAGCGCTGACATTATCCGCTAAGGGATATCTCGGCATATGCGTCGTTTGAAAATCTAAAAAAACATTACACTTCGTGGCAATTTCGGAGGTGTTAATGATCGCGCTTGGTAAATCATCGAAGAGTATGGACATCTCTTCGCTGCTGCGAAGATATTGCTCGGCGGTGAAGTGTCGGGGCCGTCGCGGATCGTCTAGAATTCGACCTTGGTGAATGCAAGTCCGAATTTCATGAGCCTCAAAATCATCTGCCTTAAGAAAACGAACCGCATTAGTAGCTACTAACGGAATGTTTAGCGTTTGCGAAATCACTAAAGCCTCGTCTTCAAATACAGTTTCACCTGGTCTCCCTGTGCGGGTAAGTTCAAAAAATAACCGATCTTTAAAAATCTGAACCAGTTTTTCTGCGACCTGCACACTTTCCAGGACGTGACCTGACCGAATTAACGAACCAATAGCGCCGTCGAATCCTGTCACCGCAATCACGTCATCAGCCACCGACTCAATTTGATCGAGATTCGCAATCAACTCGCGACCCTCTCTGGGTTGAGTATAAAGTTGGGTAAGTAACTCACTGACCCCTTTAAACCCGCGATTGTTCAAACAAAGCAGAATGATTTTCCCACCCGGGTCCGAAGGCGTTACGGCGCCAAGTGTCAACTCGACTCCAAATAACGGTTTTACCCCAGCGTTCAAGCACGACCGATAAAATTTTACCGCTGCGTAAAGATTATTAATGTCAGTCATCGCAACTGCAGGCATTCCGGCCGAGTGGGCTTCAATAGCGAGATCTTTGATCCGTGCAATTCCTTCGCTTAACGAATATTCGGTATGAACGTTCAAATGGACAAATTTCACTGACGAAGTCATTTTCTTGTTTTTATTCTGAGCTAGGAAATTACTGCTTTTACAGGAGCGAAAGAACGACGATGGACAGCACAGGGTCCGAGCGACTGAAGTGCGTCCAAGTGAATCCGAGTAGGATAACCTTTGTGTCGCCCAAACGCATACCCCGGGAAAACACGGTCAATCCACTTCATATATTGATCCCGATACACCTTGGCCACGATTGATGCGGCCGAAATTGCTTCTTCTAACCCATCGCCTCCCACAACAGCACGACCCGGAATCTTTATATCGGGCAAAAACTTGCCATCGACCAGAATAAAATCAGGAAGCGTACTTAACCCGATAATGGCTCGACGCATTGCCAGCAACGTCGCATGATGGATATTCAATAAATCGACTTCGACGGGGCTTGCGGCCCCCAAAAACCAGGCCGTTGATATCCGACGAATTTCAGCTGACAGTCGGAATCGTTGTTTTTCAGTTAGTTGCTTCGAGTCCCTGAAGACAATACCAGACAGCTCGTTTTTTTTCGGGAGTATGACTGCCGCCGCAACGACCGGGCCAGCCAAAGGTCCCCTTCCGACCTCGTCGACACCAGCAACGATCACGGTTGAAATCCCCTGGCCGCAGCCAAAACTTCATCCGCAACCAAATTATCGGTATCCATGTCCAACTGCGCTTGAATTTTTAAAAGCTCGCACCTCATTGCTTCAGCCCGACCCGATTGATCGAGTAGCTCACTCATCGCGTTCATCAAATTACGCGGCGTGGCATCGTGTTGAAGAAATTCCGGAACGATTGGTGAATCCATAAGGTGGTTTGGCATGGATACCATTTTTGTTTTTGCCAATAGCCTCGCCAGGCGATAAGACATATTAGAGACCCTGTAGGCCACGACCATTGGGCACCCGGCGAGCGCCGCTTCTAGTGCTGCCGTACCGGATGCGAGAAGCGCGACATCGCTCGCTGCAAGCGCCGAACGGGCTTGGCCATCAAGCATCCTAACGTTAGAGCTGATTTGATCCCGTGGAACATATTCCAAAAACAGTTCCCGGACCCGCGAACTTGCGAAAGGCAGGACAAACTCCAGTTCAGGGTCGGCGCCGGACAACATTCGGATTGTGTCCATAAAAATTTCCCCTAACCCTCGGATCTCAGACTCCCGACTGCCCGGCAAAACAGCCACTATTTTTTGCCTAGATTCAAAACCCAGTTGCGCGCGGGCAGAATGTTTATCAACCAATTTCATTTCGGCCGCAGCCGGGTGTCCTACAAAGGTTGCCGGGACGCCTCGGGCAGAATAAAACGTCTCCTCGAACGGAAACAAGACCAGCATTCGGTCAACGGCTTTACGGATTTTCCGGACTCGATACTGTCTCCAGGCCCAAACAGTGGGGCTTACCAGATGGAGGATTGGATGACCCGCAGCTTTCAATTTTCGCTCGAGTGACAGGTTAAAATCAGGCGCGTCAATACCAAGAAAAACATCGGGCGGATGGACTATCAAATCACTCAATAATTTTCGTCTGACATTGAATGCTTTGGGCAGTTTTCTAAAAATATCGTCGATACCCATCATGGACAGATCATGAATATCGCATCGACTGTTGAGACCTCGATTGATCAGCTCTGGTCCGCCAATCCCAACGAGATCCAGGGTTACGCCTTTTCGACGCAAGGCGTCCACGACGCCCGCGCCAAGGCGGTCTCCAGAAGGCTCGGCCGCAACAAGACCTAGACGAAGTATCGAATTCAATTCCCCTCCCTTTTAACGAATAACCCCGCGATCAGAACGAGCGATAAACGTTTCAAGAAGCGCCGCATGATGGCCTGGCAGAGCCGATGTAGTATCTTCAGATTTGATTGCCGAGTCACCTGCGCGAGATCTGAAAAGCCTTCTATATACTCTTTTCAAATCTGAAATTGATTCCTCGGAAAATTTACGGCGCCTTAATCCTCTGACGTTGACCCCGTAGGCCTTGGAAGGATTTCCAGCGACAATCAGATAGGGCGGGACATCCTTTAAACAGACCGTTCCGATCCCGGTTAACGCGTGAGCGCCAACGACACAGAATTGATGCACAAGAGTGAATCCACCCAAAATGGCGTAATCCCCCACCTCGACATGTCCTGCAAGACTGGCGCCGTTGGCGAAGATAATATGGTTCCCAAGCGTACTGTCATGGGCGACATGACTGTACGCCATAATAAAATTATGATTTCCTATCGTCGTCGTGCCAGTCCCCCTTGAAGAACTCGACCCTCGGTTTAAGGTCACATACTCCCGGATAATATTGTGATCGCCGATTTCAAGTCGAGTCGGCTCTCCCGCATAGCCAAAGAACTGGGGATCTTCACCAATAGACGCGAACGAATAGATCTTGTTCTCGGCCCCAATTCGCGTACCGGACCGAATAACCACATGGGATCCGATATCCGTGCCGGCACCGATCTCAACATCAGATTCGATTACCGAGAAAGGTCCTACGCTAACATCCGCAGCCAGGTCTGCATTTGGATCGATTACAGCCTTCGAATCGATCACTCAATTGGCCTATGGGTAAAAAGTACATCCGCGGAGCACACCGTATGACCGTCGACGGTGATTTTTCCAGAGCATTTCCACAGTGCCCTGCGTTGAGCCTCCAAAGCAACTTCGACCAGTAACTGGTCACCGGGCTCAACGGGCGCCTTAAAGCGAGCTTTATCGACACCCGCAAAAAGGTAAACATTTTTTTGGTTGGCCTTTGCGTCAATAATCAAACTCACAAGAATCGCAGAGGCCTGGGCAATACTCTCTAGCATTAAAACGCCGGGGAATACAGGACGATAAGGAAAATGCCCTTCAAAAAAAGGTTCGTTCGCCGTGACATTCTTAACCGCGGTCAATCGTTCTCCGGGTGTCAGCGAGACTACACGGTCGATTAACAGGAAAGGGTAGCGATGCGGAAGGATTTCCCGAATTTGGTGAATATCTATCTCTTTTTCCAATGGTTTTCCTTAATCACTGTCGCATCAGCGCGACGCTTCCAACGGCGTATTGGGAAAAAAAGAAATCCCAACTTCTCAAGAAAACAGTAGACCCCGTTACGGGAGTTTCTCAAGGACTTCCAATACTTGAGCTGTAATGTCTACCGCGTCGCTAACGTACACCGCTTGCTCGACCACCAAGTCAAAACCTCGATCTCTAGCGAGATCGACGATAACCTGTCGAACCAGAGTCTGAAGTTTTGCAAGCTCCTCATTTCGCCGGAGATTATAGTCTTCTCTAGCTTCTTGCTGAGAACGGGCAAGCCGACGTTTAAGATTTTCAATCTCCCGTTGTCTCGTTTGAGCGTCAGTCGCATCCATGACAAGGATATTTTTCTCCAGATCGGCTTCCATCGCCTGAATGCGATCATGAAGATTCTTAAGTTCTTCATCTCTCGTTCGGAACTCATCTTCCAGGCTTTCAAGCGCCTTAGCCCCTTGCGGCGCTTGCTCAATCAAGCGAACCGGGTCCACAAATCCGATTCGGGTAACGCTCTGGGCGCTAACCGCGGGCAAAAAAAATGCTGTCAATAGAACAGCCGTAGACGCCCTTCTTATAAACATAAAGATCAGTTTCATATTCATTCTCATCATCGAACTAGACTTCCAAGCGTAAACTGGAACTTTTTCGTATCGTCCCCTGCTTCATCATTAATGGGAAAGGCATACGTGAGTGAAATAGGTCCAACGGGGGAAAACCAATGGAATCCACCGCCTAAGCTCAACCGAACGTCACCAACATCAAAGTCGGATGTTGATGCGAATACCTGACCCGAATCAGCAAAAAGACTCAGTCTTTTATCTTGTCCATCCGTGAAACCCGGTACGGGAAAAAACAGCTCGGCATTAGCAACGGTCCTTAAGGCGCCACCGAGCGGCTCTTTATCCGCGCCGGAACTAATCGGCCCCAGCGATCTTGACTCAAATCCACGCACGGTTGAAGCGCCGCCTGCGTAGTAGTTCTTAAAGAATGGCAGTTCATTCAAATCGCCATATCCCGCGCCATAACCAAGATCCCCCCTCAGGTTCAAAATTAACTTTCCTACGAGATTTAAATAGAAGCTTCCCTTCAATGACAGTTTGTAATACTCCATATCACTGCCGGGCACCGCAGCCTCGACCGACGCCCGACGATAGAAGCCTTTCTGGGGAAAAAAGATGCTGTCACGGGTATCTTTTGAAAAAGCGGAAGATAGGTTGAAATTTAAACTGTCCGGATAACGATCGATGAATGATTGATATTCGGGAGGAGTGGTGGATGTGCCCTCGAGCTGGATATCTTCGGCTGCCAAACTCAGTGACAGCGAATTATATTCAGACATCGGAATGCTGTATCGAAGTCCGCCGCCTGTTGTTTCAGATAGATAGTCTGCAGTTGTGACAGAGTCAGTATCTGTTTTGGCCCGATTCACAAAAAGTGATCGACTGACCCCTTCGGCGGTTACATAAGGGTTTCGGTATTCAATATCAAAAATTTGATCGACCTTAGACACCTCTGCATCAAACCTGATTTCTCGACCTGTACCGAACAGATTACCCCGATGCACTTGAGCGACAATGAAAAGTCCATCCGAATCAGCATAGCCCGCCCCAAACATGAAATTACCGGTCGAACGCTCCTTCACAACCACAGCAAGATCAACCTGGTCGGTCGCGCCAGGCACAGGCACAACATCGATTCTTACGTCATCAAAAAATCCAAGTCGGTTAACGCGCTCACGAGAACGTCTGATCTTCTCAGCCGAAAAAACGGATGATTCAAGCTGACGCATTTCGCGTCGGATGGTCTCATCAAGGGTCGACTGATTTCCGCCGATGCTAATCTTTCGAACATAAACTAAAGGGCCAGGGTCAACTGCGAAGATAAAATCAACTTCTCGAGTCGCTTCGTCAATTTCGGTTATCGCGTTAACATTCGCGAATGCGTAGCCTTTTTCAGACAATAACGTTTCGATAGCCGTTCGCGAGGCGACCAGATCTCTCTGCGAAAACGCCTCCCCGACTGGCATCGTAATTTTGGCTTTCAGGTCGTTCGCAGAAAACCCGCCACCGCTTTCAACCTGGATATCACGAACCGTAAATAGACTTCCTTCCGAGATCGATAATGAGATGAAAAGATCTTGTTTATTTTGGCTAATCGAGACGTCCGAAGACAGCAGATCAAAATCCATATAGCCTCGATCAAGATAGAAACTTCTTAACGTTTCAAGATCGGCTAGCAATTCCTCCTTGCTGTATTGGCCTGATTGCGACAGGAAGCTATGCCAGCTCTCCACTCCTAAAGTCATTTCGGACTTTAATTCCTTATCCGAAAAAATTTCATTACCAATAATGTTGATCTCTCGAATTCGCGCAACCCTGCCCTCGTCAATCGTAATGGTGACTGCCACTCGATTTAGATCCAGCGGTGTTACCACCGTGTCAACCTGCGCCGAGTAACGACCCTTACCAAAATAGTTTTCTTCGATTGACTTAACCAATTGGTCCAGCAATGCCTCTCTAAACACCCGGCCCTCAATAACCCCTGCCTGCCCAAGGACTTCTTGGATCTGCTCGTCTTTTATTTCCTTGTTTCCGGAAAACTCAATGCCGGCGATTGCGGGTCGCTCAGACACGACCACAATTAACGTATCGCCATCGCGCCGTGCTTCAACGTCTCTAAAGAATCCTGTTGCAAAAAGAGTTTTGATGGCATCGTTGACTAGGGCGTCATCAGCGATATCTCCAACTTTGATTGGAAGGTAGTTAAAAATCGTGCCGACTTCTATATTTTGGGCGCCTTCGACCCGAATATCACTAACCACAAAGTCCGCGCGGGCGATAAAACTTATCGAACACAGCAGCCAAAGGAAAAACAACCGAGCGGACCACTTTGATGGGGAACTTTTAGACATAGCGATTACCTAAAGAGGCTGATAAGGTCATTATAAAACGCAAGTCCCATCAGAAGGATAATTATCCCAATACCGATCTGCTGACCCCAATACATCACGACTTCAGGCACCGGCCTCCGGGTAAGCCCCTCGATGAGAAAATAGACTAAATGGCCGCCATCAAGGACCGGTATTGGCAGCAAATTAAGAATACCAAGGCTGACGCTTAAAACGGCAAGAAAAGCCAAAAATTGTGCAATCCCTAAATCTGCAGATTGACCCGCGTACCGGGCAATCGAAATCGGCCCGCTCAAGTGCTCCTTTGATGCACCGCCAGTCAGCATTTTTCCAAATAACTGCACCGTGACAGCACTCATTAGCCAGGTCGTATCAATTGCTCTAAATATGCTTTCTAATAATCCATACTGAACCGTCACCATGAACTCATCAAGCGATGGCGGTGGTGGTGCAAACACGCCAATACGCCCGATCGAGCGCCCTTCATCCTGCGTGGATTCGGGGACAACATTAATCAAGACGTCTTCGCCTTGCCTTTGAATCTCCAAAGAAAGGGATTTCCCGGGTGAACCTGAAATCACACGAACAAAATCCCCCCAATCCATTACCGATTCATTATCAATGGCTAGAATCTGGTCTCCTTCTTTAATTCCTGCGTTATCAGCAGGCCCGCCCGATACCACGCCTCCTACTTTCGCTTCATAAACTGGCAACAGGGGTCCGATACCTATCAAATCTCGCAATACCGCTGGAGCAAATGCTTGACCTGGCGCGTTCGAAAAATCAATCACAATCTTCTCTTTTCGAGCATCAATTTTTTGGACATCAAAGACAACCACATCTTGGTTGGCGGCGCGATCCAAAAGATAAAGACGCTGTTCTGACCAGCCATAAACCGCTCTGTCATCAATACTAAGAATTCGATCTCCAATCTCAAACCCAGAATCAAGACCGATCGAATCCGCATGAACTCGACCGACAACAGGATCTAGGTCCTCACTGCCGATTACGCCTACTCCGCAGTAGAGTCCGATTGCAAGAAGAAGATTCGCCAAAGGCCCCGCAAGCACAATAAGGGAACGTCGAGACAGGCTTTTTTGATTAAATGCCTGATCCCGAATAGCGACCGGCACCGCTCCCTCTCGCTCATCGAGCATGCGAACATAACCCCCTAATGGAATTAATCCGATAACGTACTCGGTTGAATTCTCGTTCTTTTGCCATCGCCATAGCGTTCGGCCAAATCCGACCGAAAACCGAAGCACTCGCACTCCCATCCATCTAGCAACAATGAAATGGCCAAACTCATGAAAGCTCACCAAAATTGCGACTGCAATTAGAAAAAAAATTAGGTTGTTTAGAGGATCCATTTTTAGTTCGGGTTGATGAAGATTAACTTTGAAACGTTTTCTTTAGTACTTTACATGCAATTTTTCGAGCCGATTGGTCGACTGACAGCACTTCATCCAGGTTGATGGGTGCCTTAGGCAAAAATTTGTCCATCACTTCGGATATTAAACTCGGAATATCGATGAATCGAATTTTTTCATTCAAAAATGCGTCAACAGCGACTTCGTTCGCTGCATTTAAAACCGCCGGCATTGCGCCACCTGCCTCGGCAGCCTGTCTCGCGAGCGATAGACAGGGAAATCGATCAAGATCCGGTGCCTCGAATTGCAGATTCGAAATCGAAATGATATCGAGGGCCGTCGCCCCAGAATCCACTCGATCAGGATATGATAAAGCGTGAGCGATTGGAATTCTCATATCCGCCTGTGCCAGATGTGCAAGAACGGATCCGTCGAGGTAATGGACTAACGCGTGAATTACACTTTGTGGATGAACAACAACATCTACTTGATGTTGAGGTAAATCAAACAACCTGCAAGCTTCTATTAGTTCGAGCCCTTTGTTCATTAAGGTAGCCGAATCCACGGTGATCTTTTCGCCCATTTTCCAGATTGGATGCCTCAGTGCTTCAGTCTTTGTTACATTCTTGAGATCGGATGCCGGTGTACGCAAGAAAGGCCCCCCCGAAGCCGTCAGAGTAATCTTGGTAATACTACGATCAGGTCCTTGCGTGACGCCAAAACTTTGACTCACACCTGCTTGTTGATCCTCCGAGAGACACTGAAACACAGCGTTATGCTCACTATCAACTGGCAGCAGTACAGCATTGGATTTTCTGGCGACCTCTTTTAGCAATTCCCCGCACATCACTAGCGGCTCTTTGTTTGCGATCAAGACCGTCTTGCCTGACGATAACGCTGAGAAAATCGGTTTAAGCCCAGCGGACCCACTAATCCCAGCAACCACAATAGAGGCAGCCTCTTGCTGGGCAAGACGCTCTGTACCCGCGCTACCTGGAACTATATTTTTAGCTAGGTCGCTTGGGAGTGCCTGATGTAAAGACGATTCTTCAACATCGGAGACACCAATCATTTTAGGCCTGAACTCATTCGATAATGTCGCGATCCTCGCTACATTGGTCCATCCCCCTAGACCCGATACCGAAAATCGTTCCGGGTGTTGGCGAATAACATCAAGCGTGCTGAGTCCCACAGACCCGGTGGCGCCAAGGACGGCAACATTTCTTTTGTTTATGTCAGCCGTCAAAAGCCCACCTTACCTGCGGCGATAAATACCGCGAAAATAGGAAGGAACGCCAACATGCTATCAATTCGGTCCAAAATCCCGCCATGTCCGGGAAGAAGCGTACCACTGTCTTTTTTTCCAAATGTTCTTTTAACCATGCTCTCGAACAAATCCCCAATCACGCCGGCGGAAATCGAAATCATCAGGATTACACACCAAAAAAAATAGGGTATGCCGCCGTCATAAAACGCTCGAATAATTCCGAGGCCGGCCAAAAGACCTAACAAAAAACCACCGCTAACACCCTCCCAGGTTTTCCCGGGACTTACCTTAGGCGCTAACCGATGCTTACCCCATTTTCGTCCGGAAAAATAGGCGCCAGTATCACTCCCCCAAATGGCGGCAAAAGCCACCAACAAGACAATTGGACCATTAGAATCCATCGCATGAATGACGGGAATCAACGCAATAGATGGGCAAATAATCAATGGGCCCAACACTCTCGCTCGACTCACGCGCCGCGTTTCGCCGGATAATCCAATCAGGCCAATCCAAACCAGAAGAACCGTCCAACCCAGACCGAGCACCCATACGGTCCAAGCTATATTTTCAAACATCCAAACGAATACAAAGGTCGTTAGGAGAGTCAAAATACTGGATACCAGAATCTCCACAGTGCCTAACTTACCAACACGGAGTGACTCCCATTCGAGGGTTGCCAAAATCGCTACCCCACCCGCAAGGGCCAATATCACCTCGGAAGGCGCGTAAACAATCACGCCTGTCGCAAAGAAAGCGAGCGTCAGTCCGGTGGACACTCTTTTGCTGAGGGTATCCACGGCTACAATTTTTTGCCGATTTGCTCGCCGGTCTGGCCGAACCGACGCTGCCTCAAATTAAACGCTTCCAGAGCCTCATTAAATACTGTTTCATCAAAATCTGGCCAAAGCGTATCTGTGAAAAACAATTCTGTATATGCTAATTGCCAAAGCAAGAAGTTGCTAAGGCGAATCTCACCCCCTGTCCGGATAAATAAATCCGGATCAGGAATGCTTAGGGTCGTCAGGCGATCATTAAACAATGATTCTGAGATATCTTCGGTCTTTAATTTTCCCGACATACAGTCCAGGGCAATATCTTTCGCAGCCGCAGAAATTTCCCATCGCGCGCCGTAATTAAGCGCGATCGTCAACGTGAGACCCGTATTACCATCGGTCCTTTGCTTCGCACTTTCGATATTTTTTTCGAGATGAGGCCCGAAAGGTGCGACATCGCCGATAACGTTGAGCCGAATGTTATTCTTGTGTAATCGGTCAAATTCTTTCTCAAGCGAGGTTGCGAGCAGTTTTTTGAGGAATGTCACCTCGTCCTGTGGCCGACGCCAGTTTTCACTACTGAAGGCGAACAGCGTCAGAAAAGAGACTCCCGCCTTGGCGCACAGACTCGTCACTTCCCTGACGACTTCAACCCCCCGACGATGACCGTTAATTCTCACCTGACCTCTCGCCTGAGCCCAGCGACCGTTGCCGTCCATGACAATCGCAATATGTTCAGGAACCGCGTTAAGAGTGCTCATGGCGCTTATCGTCTATCTTGAGACTCGGATGGGTAGTTGGATGTTTATCTAAACATCCATGACTTCCGCTTCCTTCTCGTTTACCTTTTCATCAATTCGAGAGACCGAGCGATCGGTCAGAATTTTCATCTGGGCCTCCGCTCTCTTTTCGTCATCCTCACCAATCAGCTTTTCCTTGGTTAGATCCCGCAGATCTCCCAGCGCATCACGGCGAATATTTCGAACAGCAATTTTTCCATTCTCACCCTCTTGTCGAACAATCTTGGTCATCTCTTTGCGACGCTCTTCAGTCAAAGCCGGCATTGGAATCCGCATGACTTCGCCCGCGGTGACGGGGTTCAAACCCAGGTCGGACTCAATGATGGCTTTTTCGATTAAGGGAATCATCCCTTTCTCCCAAGCCTGAATCACAAGCGTTCTAGCATCGCCAACACTCACAGTAGCCGCCTGGGCGATCGGTACCCGACTTCCGTAATAGTCAACCGTAAGATGATCTAGTAAAGCAGTACTCGCACGACCTGTTCGAATCCTTAAAAACTCTGTCGCGACGGCTTCAACGCTCTTAGTCATCCTTTGTTCCGCGTCGTTCAGTATGTCGTCAATCATTCGTATTCCTTAATTTTCCACCAGGGTCCCGATGGTCAAATCTGTCATCGCCTGAGAAAGGTTATTTTCGATTCCAAGGTCGAGCACTCGCAGTCTTAGATTATGCTCTCGGCATAAAGTCAACGCTGTGGTGTCAACGATTTTCAAGTCTTCCGAAATCGCCTGATCAAAACTGAGCCGATCGTAGCGAACCGCGTCGGAATACTGCTCAGGATCGCGATCATAGACTCCATTCACGCGCGTGGCTTTGATTACGGTATCAGCGTCCAGTTCCAGTGCGCGCAAACAAGCGGTAGTGTCAGTTGTAAAGAAAGGGTTGCCCGTTCCACCAGAGAGAACAACAATCTTGCCATCATCAAGATCACGCCGCGATCGCTCTGCGGAAAATGCCGGTAACACACCGTCGATTCCAAACGCGCAACTTACTGAAGCATCAACGCCGTGAGCGACAAGACAATCCCGAAGTAATAAACCATTCATCACTGTGCCGAGCATGCCGGCTTGGTCCGCAACGACACGTTGGCCAGTCCAGGGTAACGAACCGGCCCCGCGAAAGAAATTACCTCCACCAACGACAACAGAGAAAGCGTTTCCCACCTTGAGCGCCTTTATTAACTCAAGCGCGATAAACTCAAACGCGCTGACGTCTACACCGGAACCACTAGCGCCGCCGAGCGCTTCGCCCGACAACTTGATGAGACACCGGCCTTGGGGAAGGCGCGACCCCTCAACCATAACCTACTCGGCCTTGGCCTGAGCCATAACTTCCGCGACGAAATCATCGACCTTTTTCTCAAGGCCTTCACCCACCTCGAAACGGAGCATTCCGTCCATAGACGCATTACCTTGGGATAACAGTTCGGCCACTGAAATATCAGGGTTTTTCACAAAGGGCTGCCCGAGCAGCGTGTTCTCTTTAAGAAACTTCTTAACCCGTCCATCCACCATCTTTTCAACAATCTCCGGGCTTTTCCCACTCTCGGCTGCCTGCGCGGTATAAATCTCTCGCTCCCGAGTTAAGACATCCGAAGGCATGTCAGCTTCGCTGATGCAAACCGGGCGACTTGCTGCGATATGCATTGCTAAATCCCGTCCAAGCTCTCCAACTCCAGAAGTGCTCACCAAGACTCCAATTCGGGTCCCATGCATATATCCCGCAATTTTTCCCGTTTCCGCAACAAGGGTTTCAAATCGCCGTATCGAAATATTTTCTCCAATCTTGGCGATTAATTCCTGGCGCTCAGCTTCTACGGAGGCGCCGCTTGCCATTGTCAAAGTACTGAGCGCCTCAACGTCAGCCGGGTTCTGACTAACAATAAGATGGGTCAAGGCTGCCGCAAAACCGTTAAATGAGTCATCTTTAGCGACAAAGTCAGTCTCGCAGTTGACCTCTAGCAGGGTTCCGCAGGATGCATCATCGCTAATTAAAAGTTGCACGACACCTTCTGCCGCTATTCTTCCCGCTTTTTTTTCAGCACTCGCCGCGCCCTTCTTTCGAAGCAATGCTATTGCCTCATCAAGATCACCGTTTGTCTCGCCCAATGCCTTTTTGCAATCCATCATTCCGGCTCCGGTTCGCTCACGGAGTTCCTTTACTTGACCGGCAGTAATCAAAATTTATTCCTCGTCAAAAAATGAAAACAGTCTTTCGAAATCAACTGGTGATCTCATGCGTCACGGGCAGTGGCGTCTTCAGCTACACTTTCCGAATCTGCAGGGTCTGCTCCGCTTGCGGGAACCGAATCTGTTTTGGGCACCGCATCCGCAATTGACTCAGCAGTCGTATTGACGTTTTCCTCGGCAGACACTTCAACATAATCGTCTGCATCTCCCTCAATTGCAGGCGTCGAAGCCCCTCTCGCCTCAAGGATCGCGTCAGCCGCACCACCGAGATAAAGCTTTATTGCTCGAATGGCATCGTCGTTGCCTGGAATGGGATAATCAATGCCATCAGGAGAGCTGTTGGTATCACAGACGCCTACAACAGGGATTCCAAGCTTTCGGGCTTCTGACACGGCAATTTTCTCATGATCCACATCAATCACAAAAAGCGCATCGGGCAGGCCTTTCATATCGCGAATCCCGGACAAACTGCGATCAAGCTTAACTCGCTCGCGTTCGAGCATTAACGCTTCTTTTTTTGTTAATCCGCGCGTTGCATCAGAAGCGGTCATCTCATCAAGCTCAACGAGTCGAGCAATAGAATTCTTAACCGTCTTGAAGTTTGTCAACATACCGCCGAGCCACCGGTGATCAACGTATGGGCTATTACACCGTTTCGCCTCTTCACGAATCACCTTGCCCGCTTGGCGCTTAGTGCCCACGAATAAAACTTTGCCTCGCGCGGATGCCACGCTACCAATAAAGTTCATAGCGTCGCGATAAAGCGGTAACGACTTCTCGAGATTGATAATGTGAATCTTGTTTCGGGCCCCAAAAATATATGGACCCATTTTGGGCGACCAGAAACGGGTTTGGTGTCCGAAATGAACGCCAGCCTCTAACATCTGCCGCATGGAAACGTCAGCCATCTTGCACTCCTTGATTTGGGTTGTTGTTCAGCAAAGCCGCGGCCGCCAACCAGACTTAACGTCCAGCACCCAGACGACCATAGAGGGGCTATTGCCAGGATTTAGGGGGTCGTATTCTACCTGACTAAAGACTGG
The DNA here is from genome assembly GCA_004212795.1 of Candidatus Thioglobus sp. Taxonomy (GTDB): domain Bacteria; phylum Pseudomonadota; class Gammaproteobacteria; order Arenicellales; family UBA868; genus UBA868. Next base: position 43,976 of record SHBR01000003.1, on the reverse strand, counting down.
CAATCCACATCTTCAGTTACAAAATGATTCCATCACTCGGCACAGCACGGTTTGGCTTAAAATCAGGAAAAAATTAGACCGACCACAGCTATGGCTATACATCTTAAGAACACAGAAGATCTCGAAAAAATGAGAATTGCAGGTCGATTGACTTCGCAAGTACTAGACATGATTGAACCCTATGTCCTCCCGGGAGTTACCACTCAAGCGCTGGATGAACGCTGTCATAATTTTATCATTGATGAGCTAAAGGGAATACCCGCCCCATTGAACTATCGAGGCTTCCCTAAGTCAATTTGTACCAGCGTCAATCATGTCGTTTGCCATGGCATTCCCGGAGAAAAAAAACTAAAAAATGGCGACATCATCAATATTGATATCACCGTTATAAAGGATGGGTTTCATGGTGATTCGAGCCGAATGTTCACCGTCGGGCAACCCCCGATTCTTGCAAAACGATTAATCGACACAACTAAACAATGTTTAATGAAGGGAATCGAGGTCGTGAAGCCAGGCGCTCGATTGGGAGATATCGGCGCCATCATTCAATCATTAGCGGAGGCTCAGGGATTCTCCGTGGTGCGCGAGTATTGCGGCCATGGCATTGGGCGTGGCTTTCATGAAGATCCACAAGTACTCCATTATGGAAAGCCTGGTGAAGGTATTGAAATAACGCCGGGCATGACCTTTACCATCGAGCCGATGATTAACGCCGGTCGAGCCCAAACAAAGCTACTATCGGACGGATGGACAGTGGTCACAAAAGATCACTCCTTAAGCGCGCAATGGGAGCACACGATTGCAGTTACAGACAGTCGGGTCGAAATTCTGACCGTAACTTCGGATTAGCAGAACTGCTAACCCAGTTTCGCGGTAGACGCTTTGGAATCACCCGCAAATTATACCTTCGACGACGATTGCACAATCGCTGACTTCAAGATGGCGCTGGCAGATACTCGCGCTCAACTCAATCAAGCTCGCCTGAACGGACTATCGCCCTCCAAACTACTACAGAACCATTCCAAATTTATTGACTCGTTATTGGTCAATGCTTGGCGCCATTTCTTCAAAGCCGTGCCAACTTCTCAGACGCAGGAATTGATCGCCGTCGGTGGCTACGGACGGCAAGAACTCCACCCCTATTCCGATATCGATCTATTAGTTTTATTGCCAAAAATAGCGTCCGAACATCAAGAGCGTCAAATCGAGACGTTCATTAGGTTTTTATGGGATATTGGACTTGAAGTAGGACACAGTACGCGTGCGATTAACGACTGTATCAAGTGGGCGCGTAAAGATATTACGGTCGTTACTAATTTAACTGAAGCGCGACTCATTGAAGGCTCTGGCAAATTGCTGGCCCGACTCCATGAGCACATCGGCCCGAACAAAATGTGGTCTGCAAAAAAGTTCTTTGCAGCAAAAAGAGAGGAACAAGTTGCCCGCCACCTTCGGTATGGCGATACCGCCTACAATTTAGAACCTCACATTAAAGAGGGGCCAGGTGGGTTAAGGGATATCCAAACTATCCAGTGGGTTGGCCATCGTTACTTTGGGAGCCCTGACCTATCCGCTCTGGCTAAAGAGGGTTTTCTTACCGATGATGAGATGTCAACGCTCGTAAAGGGTCGGGAACTGCTCTGGCGAATAAGGAACGCATTGCATTTCACCGCAAATCGATGCGAAGACCGTCTCTTATTCGACTATCAACGTGAGATCGCCGCTGAATTTGGCTATAAAGACACCGCACAACTTGCGGTGGAGAAGTTGATGAAGCGGTATTTTCGAACCGTCAAAGAGTTACGTCTTTTGAATGAGATTTTGCTTCAGCACTTTGAGGAAGCCATTCTGCAGCCTGGACAGAAACGAACAACTCAGATTAATAAGCGATTCCGCGTGGTTGAAGGGATGCTCGAGGTCTCTTCAAACCATGTATTCGCCAGACAGCCTTTCGCACTTTTGGAAGTTTTCTTGCTCCTTGCACAACGGCCTGATATCCGCGACATCCGTGGAAACACAGTCCGATTAATTCGCACCCATGCCAAACTAATCAATCCCGAATTCCGAAAAGACCTGCGTTGTCGATCGTTGTTTATGGAAATTCTCCGAGCACCGTCGGGGCAAACGCACGCGTTACGAAAAATGGATGCCTACGGGATCTTGGCAGCATACATTCCCGCTTTTGGCCGGGTAACCGGTCAAATGCAGCATGATCTTTTCCACGCGTATACGGTTGATGCCCATTTGCTTTTTGTGGTCAGAAATCTTCGTCGCTTTGACATACCAAAACATGATCATGAACTGCCGGAGTGTAGTCAGATCATGCAAAGACTCTTCAAAAAACATCGTCTTTATCTTGGAGCGATTTTTCATGATATCGCAAAAGGCAGGGGGGGTGACCACTCCAAATTAGGTGAAAGAGACGCATTTCGATTTTGCAAGCGACATGATCTCAGCGACTATGATGCTAACTTTGTTGCCTGGCTTGTCAAGGCCCATTTGTTAATGTCCTGGTTCGCCCAGCGAGAGGATATATCTGATTCTTCCGTTATTGAACGATTCGCCAATGAGGTTGGCGACCAGGAAAGGCTCGACAATCTTTATTTGCTGACTGCAGCAGACATGCGCGCAACCAGTCCCAAAGTCTGGAACGACTGGAAAGGAAAATTGCTCAGCGACCTTTATCATCAGACATCCCGAGCGCTACTACACGGTATAGGCGGCTCTGACGACAAGATCAATGAGTTAAAAGATAACACACTTAAAATCCTTGAACCTGGTGATACCGCGGCCGTCACAGCACTCTGGAAATTGTTCGATCAAGACTACTTCCTCCGCAATAACCCGGATTCATTAGCCTGGCATAGTTCTGTGCTCTTATCTCGCCCGGTAGCCGAACTCCCCACGGTGGAATGCCGGACCGATAAGGCATCCGGGAGTATTCGCTTTTTTGTATGCAGCCCTGACTCCGAGCGATTGTTAAGTGAAACCGCTGCAGGGTTTGACCAGCTCAACTTGAATATTGTGGATGCCAGGGTGCATCACCTGAACTCCAATCTTGTTATTCTCTCATTCGTCGTGCTGCTTTCGAATGGCACGAGCTCGATCGATCTTGATTTCGGACTGATCGCCAAAAAATTACGGCAGCAAATACTGGACCCTTTAAAAACCTTTAAACCCCGTCACAATCGACTATCTAGAGCTTCTAAAAACTTTCCCATTGCAACTACGGTCCGTTTTTCTAAAGCAGAAAGTCGAGAGCTCACATTAATGGAGGTCGTAGCCCAAGACCGGCCGGGCCTTCTCTACGCAGTTGCGAAAGCTTTACTTTCTTGCAAAATAAGATTGGTAACTGCAAAAATCGCAACTTTCGGCGAGAAGGCCGAGGATATATTTTACATAACCGACCGCGATGGCCTGCCTGTAGACAATGAATCGCACCAGGATGCACTCCGCGCTGCAATTCAGGATGCACTCCCTTCAGCCTCTGAACACTCATTTAAAAAAACCCGAGAAGACCTATGACCGATACCAAAGAAATAATTGAAGATGCGTTCGAGAATAAAACAGATTCAGATGCGCTCAAGTCTCCTGAACTTCGGCACGCAGTAACGGATACGCTGTCGAAGCTTGATAGTGGCGAATTGCGAGTGGCGAGTCCGTCAAACAAAGACTGGATCGTTCATGAATGGTTGAAGAAGACCGTACTCATCTCTTTCCTGCTCCAGGATAATGAAGTGATCTCCGCGGCCGATACTCAATACTTCGATAAAGTACCTTCCAAATTTCTGAATCTGGGTAAAAATGATTTTGAGGCTGGCGGGTATCGTGTGGTACCGCCCGCAATGGTCCGGCGGGGAGTCTTCATCGGGAAGCGGGTCGTATTGATGCCGAGTTATGTAAATATTGGCGCTTATGTCGATGATGGGACAATGGTCGACACCTGGGCCACCGTCGGCTCCTGTGCCCAGATTGGAAAAAACGTGCATTTATCGGGCGGGGTCGGAATTGGCGGCGTGCTTGAGCCGCTGCAGGCGTCGCCAACCATTATCGAGGACAACTGCTTCATTGGCGCTCGCAGTGAGGTCGTTGAGGGTGTCATTATCGAAAAAGACTCGGTTTTATCGATGGGTGTTTACATTGGGCAAAGTACACGCATTCTGGACAGAGCCACCGGAGAAATAAGCTATGGTCGAGTCCCGGCAGGATCCGTTGTCGTCTCCGGATCCATCCCCTCCGCCGATGGATCCCACAGTCTCTACTGTGCAGTGATCGTAAAGAAGGTAGACGAAAAAACACGTGCCAAAGTCGGCATCAATGAATTGCTGCGGGACATCTAACGGCTTCTGTTCTACATCATACAATCTCATCCAGGACGGCTCTAAGATCTAGAGCGGTCCTAACTTCTTTAAGATTAAGCGCACGCGTGTCGCGTTGAGTAACGGGATTAATATTTTGAATTTGATTTCCGGCGGAAAGGATTATATTGATAAAGCCTAGTTTCTGCGCTTCACGAACCCTATCCTCTCCTCGTGCAACTGGACGCACTTCGCCCGACAAACCCAACTCGCCAAACAGAGCGGTATTCGCCGGAATAGGCTTATCGACAAAACTTGAAATAACAGCCGCCGCTACTGCTAGATCTGCCGCAGTTTCAGCCACACGAATTCCGCCCGCAACATTAACAAAGACATCCTGATCTAGAATATTAATTCCCGCATGTCGATGAAGAATCGCGAGGATCATGGCCAAACGCGTACTGTCATAACCCACGCTCAAACGGCGAGGATTTCCCAAGGTGCTCTGATCAACAAGCGCTTGGACCTCAACTAGCAAGGGTCGGGAGCCATCTTGACTAATTAAAACCGCGCGACCCACGCACTCTTCGGACCCGCCCGAGAGAAACATGGCAGACGGATTTTTCACCTCTTTTAATCCACCCTCTGTCATGGCGAATACACCCACTTCATTAACCGTACCAAATCTATTCTTCCAGGCGCGTACCAATCTATAACGACTGGTGGCATCCCCCTCAAAATATAAAACGGTATCGACTAAATGCTCGAGCGTCTTGGGGCCTGCGAGCCCGCCCTCTTTGGTAACATGCCCGATCAATATGATGGTAATAGATCTGTTCTTGGCCAGCTGAACCAGAACTTCGGCGCACTCCCGGACTTGCGACACGCTACCTGGCGCCGAGTCAATATCACTAGTTCGCATCGTTTGAATGGAATCGATTACCACCAGTGATGCTTGACTGCTTTCAATCGCCTCGATCACCGACGACAGTTCACCTGTAGAAATCGCCTCGAGATTACCGCCCTGCAGTTCCAGACGCTGGTATCGAAGCGCCAGTTGCTCTAGAGACTCCTCCGCACTCACATACAAGGTGGGAGTATCGTTCGCCATTTGAGCCATCGCTTGAATCGCCAGCGTGCTTTTCCCGATCCCGGGTTCACCGCCCAATAAGACAACTGCGCCCGGCACTAGTCCGCCTCCGACAACTCGATCAAGCTCAGCCAACCCCGTGTGCAGGCGAGAGTATCGCGATACCTCCACATCAGCTAATCGGATAGATTTAAAACTGCCACCCTCTTTCGCTCTTTTCCCTGGACTAATTTGATTATTTTCAACCAGCGTATTCCATTCGCCACAAGCTCCACATTGACCCGTCCATTTCGCAGATTGGGCCTTACATTGGGTGCATAAAAAACGAAGTTGGGATCTAATCTTGGGCATTTTTTAGACTCCTAAATGGCAAGGTCTTATTACTGAGTCGGTCCTGAAATCCTAACGATCGTTACACAGGGCACGCGCGCATGAAAATCGGTCTCGACCGAACCTATAGCGCCTCGGCGACCTTAACTGCCAGCATAAACGGTTACTGGCGCGGGTATCGTTAATAATCAGGCGTTTCGAACGGTGCAGCGTAGTTCTCGAAACGAGTAAATTCTCCGAGAAAAGTCAGTCGAACTGTGCCTATCGGCCCATTCCTCTGTTTGGCGACAATCAACTCGGCAGTTCCTTTTTCTGGACTATCTTCGTTATAGACCTCGTCTCTATATATAAACAAGATAAGGTCAGCGTCCTGCTCAATTGCACCAGATTCTCTAAGATCCGACATGATGGGTCGCTTGTTCGGCCGCTGCTCGAGGCCACGATTGAGCTGAGATAGCACCGCAACCGGTACCCGGGCTTCTTTGGCGATAATTTTTAACGCGCGAGTGATGTTCGACACTTCAACCGTTCTGTTCTCGGCGCTTTCACCCGTCTGCATTAACTGGAGATAATCAACAATAACCAAGCCCAGCTTGCCGTGCTCACGGGTCAGACGGCGGACTCGACTGCGAAGCTCGGATGGTGTCAACGCAGCCGAATCGTCGACAAAGATGGGAGCTTGATCAAGTAACCCCATTGCTGAGGTCAGCCGAGGCCAGTCTTCCTGGTGAAGCTGCCCGGTTCGAACGCGGTGAGCATTAATTCTTCCCAACGAAGATAACATTCTCATTGCCAATTGCTGGCCTGGCATCTCCATGCTAAAAACCGCTACGGGCAGTTTCGAGCCAACCGCCGCGTTCTCCGCGAGATTCATCGCTAACGATGTTTTTCCCATTGAAGGACGTCCCGCAATAACCACTAAATCTGACTCCTGCAGACCTGAAGTGAGATTGTCCAAATCCTTGAACCCGGTTGAGACACCGGTGATACCTGCACCCGATTGAAACAAATCTTCAATTCGATCAATCGCCTGGGTCAGAAGACCCTGAATATCTTGAAAGCCGGCTAGGGACCTTCGATCTGAGTCAGAAATACTAAAAACAGCTTTCTCAGCAAAGTCGATTAGAGCCTCGGTGTCCAGCCCCTCTGGCTGATAGGCCTTATCCGAAATCGCGGCTGCCGCGTCCAACAATGCTCGCAATACAGAACGCTCTCTGACGATACGGGCATAGGCGGTAACGTTTGTCGTTCCTGGTGTCCTATTCGCGAGCTCACCCAGATAGGCCAACCCACCTGACTGCTCGAGCGTTCCTTTGTTTTTCAACCATTCAGAGGCGGTAACAACATCAACCGGATGACCACCTTCCTGAAGCGTCTTAACCGCGAGAAATATCTCTTTGTGGGCGCGCAGATAGAAATCGTCGCTTTTAACAAGATCAGAGACCTCATCCCACCGCCGCGTATCGACGAGCAGCCCACCGAGAACAGACTGCTCAGCCTCTGGTGCCTGCGGTGGCACTCTAGAGGAGGTGGCAACCTCACTAGGGCGAAAAAATTGCTGGGCCATTACAAGAAAGGTCGCGTGTCAGGGGCTAACGAGCGATCTATTCTAGACAACCTGAGCATCCTTTAACAGAGCACCACTATTACTCTTAAGAACGGACCGGTCAGTGGGGTGTTTGGCAGAGTTCGACCCACTTCGGACCATCACTCCGACGGTGTGCTCGCCTCTTCTAAAGACCCATCAGATTCAGTGACACCATCCTGATTCTCAGCTTCGACTACTACCGAAAGCGAGGCGCTCACCTCCGGATGAAGCAGAACCATTACGCTATGTTCACCAAGGGTTTTGAGTGGACCATCCGGCATCGAAACCTCAGCCCGCTCGATCGAAATTTCGGCCGCTTGCAGCAGTTCCGCGATATCCCCGGGAGTTACAGAGCCAAACAACTTGCCCTCTTCTCCAGCGAGACGCTTCACCGTGAGTCTCTCGGGCAGTAAGGTTGCTTTAGCCTTTGCTGCGTCGAGCCGCTCAGAGTCAAGCTGCGCCAGTTCCCGACGGCGCGCTTCAACTTTTTCTTTTGCATCCGAGCTTGCTGGAACCGCCTTACCTTGAGGGATAAGGAAATTTCGACCGTAACCCGACTTTACGCTCACAATGTCGCCCAGTTCCCCGAGGTTCTGAATGCGCTCAAGTAGTATTAAATCCATCGTATCGCTCTCAGTGATGATCGGTATAGGGAAGAAGCGCAAGAAAGCGCGCCCGTTTTATCGCGGTCGCCAGCTGGCGTTGATATCGCGCTTTTGTCCCAGTATTTCGACTCGGCATAATCTTGCCCGTCTCGGTAATATAAGCGATCAGCGTATCCAAATCCTTGTAATCGATTTCTTCCACGCCGAGCGCGGTGAACCTGCAAAATTTTCTGCGTTTATTCATACGATTCATTGTTTGCTTTCTCCTTCACTATCTTCACGTTGAGCCGTCTCAACCGGCGCGTCGGTCGCCGCTTCCTGAGTGGTCGCAACCGGGGTCGACTCCGCGACTGGAGCAGACACTTCTGGTTCATCGCCATCATCGGAAGCATTTAACAAAGGTGACGCTGCTGTCACCGCTGAATCGCGGCGCATGATCAAATTGCGAAGAACGGCATCGCTAAACTTAAACATACTGCTAATTTCGTCAAGCGTAGGCTGATCGCATTCGATATTCATTAGCACGTAGTGGGCTTTATGTACTTTATCAATATTGTAGGCCAGGTGACGACGGCCCCAGTCTTCGAGTCGATGAACGGCGCCGCCGCTGCCCTCGATGAGGCTTCGATACTTATCTACCATCGCGGGGACTTGCTCACTCTGATCCGGATGAACAAGAAAAACGACTTCATAATGTCGCATTGAAATCTCCTTTCGGTTATAGCCTCCCGTCTAATTACGGTGAGGCAAGGAGCAGGCGCTTAGCGCCGTGCGGGGGGTATTCTAGCGGTTGAACGATAATGCGACAAGAATGTATTCCAATTCTTAAAAAACAGCTCGATTCTCGATCAGTTGTTCGACCACTGCGGGCTCCGCCAGCGTTGATATATCCCCTAGATTATCTAATTCATTTGCAGCGATCTTCCTCAAAATTCGACGCATAATCTTTCCAGAGCGGGTTTTTGGCAAGCCGGGCGCCCACTGAATGAGATCAGGGCTCGCAATCGGGCCAATTTCTGATCTGACCAAGGCAATTAACTCTACTCTCAATTCATCGCTTGGCTCGACTCCGGCCATTAACGTCACATAGGCATAGATTCCCTGTCCCTTAATATTATGGGGATAACCGACCACCGCAGCTTCGGCAACTTGGGCATGAAGCACCAATGCGCTCTCGACCTCTGCGGTACCCATTCGATGCCCCGAAACATTAATAACATCATCAACCCGGCCGGTAATCCACCAGTATCCATCTTCATCTCGCCTTGCGCCATCACCCGTCATGTAAAAACCGGGGTACGTCGAAAAATAAGTCTGGATAAATCGTTCGTGATCCCCGTACACCGTTCGCATTTGGCCTGGCCACGAACCGGTCAGCACTAGGTTACCCGAGTTGGGCCCTTCCAGCTCATTCCCGTCTGAATCGAGTAATGCAGGCTCGACTCCAAAAAATGGACGAGTTGCCGATCCTGGCTTCAGATCAGTTGCACCCGGCAGCGGCGTGATCATGATGCCACCGGTTTCGGTTTGCCACCAGGTATCGACAATTGGACAACGCTGCTCACCCACGGTTTTAAAGTACCATTCCCATGCTTCCGGATTGATCGGCTCGCCTACTGTACCTAGCAACCGGAGGCTCTCTCTAGAGGTTGACGCCACCGGTCCGTCCCCTTGGCTCATCAATGCCCGAATAGCGGTCGGCGCGGTGTAAAAAATATTAACCTTATGCTTATCGACAACTTGCCAGAATCGCGAAGCATCGGGGTAAGTCGGAACGCCCTCGAACATCAGCGTTGTCGCCCCATTTGCCAGCGGTCCATACAAGATATAACTGTGGCCTGTAATCCAACCGACGTCCGCGGTACACCAATAAATATCGCCAGGGTGATAATCAAACACATAGTGGTGGGTCATTGCCGCGTAAAGTTGGTAACCCCCAGTGGTATGCAATACCCCTTTTGGCTTCCCTGTTGACCCTGAGGTATACAGGATAAAAAGGGGGTCTTCTGCGTCCATGGGTTCCGCAGGACACTCTGTTGATGCAGACGCTATCGCATCCTGATACCAAACGTCCCGCTCACCGCCTGATGGCACATCATTACCTGTTCGGCGAACGATCACTGTGGTATGCACATTAGCGCATCCTTCGAGCGCTTTTTCCACATTTGCCTTTAACGGAACTGGTTTCCCGCCGCGAGGCCCCTCGTCAGCTGTAATCACCACTTGACAATCTGAATCCAGAATACGGTCTCTCAGCGCTTCCGGTGAAAAGCCACCAAAGACAACGGAATGAACCGCCCCTATTCGAGCACATGCCAACATCGCTACAGCGGCTTCGGGAATCATCGGCATATAAATTGATACCCGATCACCTTTGGTCACCCCACGCTTTTTGAGGACATTCGAGAATCGACAAACCTCCTCATGCAACTCGTGATAGCTTATTTTTCGGTCTTCCGAGGGATCGTCGCCCTCCCAGATAATGGCAACTTGATCGCCCCGGGTCTCAAGATGACGGTCAATACAGTTATACGCCGCATTGACTTTCGCGCCTTCAAACCAACGAATATCGCCCTTGTAATAATCCCAAGAACTAACGGTTGTCCAGGGGGAAAACCAAGTAACAAATTTTTCAGCCTGAGCAGCCCAGAATGCATCTGGATCGTCGATCGATTGTCGGTACATGACTTCGTACTGATCGGCATTCATATGTGAATGATCCGCAAATTTCGGCATTACCTTATAAACAGTTTCTTCACTCACTCTATATTCCTCACATAAATTGATGAGCGTCTTTTTTTACGCTTGAAGTTAAACCAAAAGCATCCGCTCGAACACCTGATCACCACTAAATGACAATCCAGTATAACTTCGATCATCTACCAAAGACTTTTATTGCCGAGCAAATCAATCCATTTCTGATGCGCTTCATTTTCATCAGCAGAGGCGCGAACAATCGGAAACGTGTCTTTCCTGTTTTTATATTTCGTCGAGGCGGTACTGGCTTTATTCGCGATCTCACGGTGATCATCGAGAGAGAGTAGCGTCTGGCCACCTGTCATTGCGAGATAGACATCAGAAAGGATCTCGGCATCCAACAACGCGCCGTGAAGCTCGCGACCGCTGTTGTCAACGCTATATCTACGACATAGCGCATCCAAACTGTTTCTCTGTCCCGGATGCATCTCGCGCGCTAGCCTGAGAGAGTCGGTTACGCGACAGATATCTTCAATTTTCTGATCCAACCCTAAGATCTCCAACTCTCGATTAAGAAATCCTATATCGAACGACGCATTATGAATAACGAGCTCATTCCCTTTTATAAACTCTAAAAAACTATCCGCTATTTCCGCGAAAACCGGCTTATCTGATAAAAATTCAGATGAAATACCGTGCACTTCCTGAGCGCCCGGATCAATACCCCTTCCCGGATTCAGATAGCTGTGAAATTTATGATCCGTATGCTTCCGCTGTCTAAGGCAAACGCATCCCACCTCGATCACTCGATGACCTTCACCGACCTCAAGACCCGTCGTTTCGGTATCTAGAACAATTAAATCCATCTGATTATGAGATCATCTCGTCGATCGCAAGGTTTGCTAATGCATCTGCGCGCTCATTTTGTGGATGCCCGCTATGACCTTTAACCCAATGCCAACTTACCGCAAGACGCTGAGCTGATGAGTCTAACGCGCGCCATAGATCTTGGTTCTTTACAGGCTTCTTAGCCGACGTTTGCCAACCGTTCGCCTTCCATCCCTTAATCCAGCTTTCCAACCCGTTTTTGACGTACTGAGAATCGGTATAAATTGCCACCGTCGCTCCCGACTCTACCGCAGTAAGCCCCTGAATCGCTGCGGTGAGCTCCATCCGGTTATTAGTTGTTTGTTCCTCGGCTCCGTAAAACTCTTGAGCCCCTGACTCGGTCAATATGAGCACACCCCATCCACCCGGTCCGGGATTCCCTCGACAGGCACCGTCGGTGAAGATCTGAACAGTCTTGTAATCACTCATATGTATTTTGTATTTTCAGTTCTGCAATGTCGCGAGCTTAGCGCCCCAACCGGCGTCGGGATCGACTTTTTAGGGTGGCTACGATGTTCTGATATTCCGATTTTTGATAACGATTTTTTTTTCGCGACCACCACATAACTACCACCTAACGACGGCCACCAACGGTCCCCCAACGCCTCGAGAAAAGACAGTTTTTTAAGTGCCAAGTTCGAGCTTGAAAGGGGGCGATAAAACGCGATTGAAGCTGAAACCAAGTCAAGATCCAAGAGTTGAATCCAGTCCTGAACCCGACCCACAGACATCAGTTTGCCAAGCGTCGCTCGCTGCCGCCAGCGCTCGTAAAAAAATCGCCTCAAACCCCACAAACTCCACTTGTTAAAACCGCAGATTACCAGATAACCCTCAGGCGCTAACGTCTCGAATGCCTCCCTGAGCACGGAATGGGGCTCCGGCGTGTATTCGAGAAGATAAGCGAGCACCAACAAGTTAATGCCATGACGGCTAAAGGGTAGTTCGCCCGGCTGTGCAGCCACCGCACATCCGATCCGATCCTGGTGGTCCATCCTTGACTTTACAAAAATCGCGTGATCAACGCCTGGTAAAAGATCAATCGATGACAGGCCCACCTGAACCCCAAGCTCATAGTAGCCTTCAGGTAGAGAATCTTTAACTAACTCTTGGGTCACGCGGACGAGCTCCTGTCCGAGTGCATTCTCAGCAAAACTCGTCGGAATATCGGTTTGGTAGTCAGACCTTATAAAAAAGGGCGACCCCTCATGAGCCTCAATCGTTATCACTTTGTTGTTCAGTCTAAATCTTCCATCGGAAGAAAATTTAGTTTAGTCCGGTATGAATTCAAGTGAAAGTACCAGAGCGTCTTCTTTCGCGGGTCGGCCATAGTAATTGGGACGCCTTCCCAGAAATTGAAAGCCTTTTTTCTGATAGAGCGCTCTGGCGCTACTGTTACTGGGCCTTACCTCAAGAAACAGTCGGTCTGCCCCTTCCTTTGCTGCCAAAGAAATAGCGAATTCCAAAAAAGACTCCCCAAATCCTCTGCCCTGAGAATCTGGATGAATGACGATATTGAGAAGATGCGCTTCCTGGGCCGCTGAGGTCAGAATCAAATATCCGAACACTTCGGAAGATCGAAGAACCCAGCATTCATACGCTGCTTTCAAACAATCGGTGAAAATTGTCTCGCTCCAGGGTGTTGGTGAAACACTCTGCTCTAACTTCACAACCTCCGAGATGTCCGACAACATCATCCGTTCGGGTGAAAAAGACCGTGTGAACTCCTCAGCCCGACGAGCCATTTATCAAAAGCTGCCGGGCGCGACAGAGATCTTTCCAGCTTTCTGATTTCGCGGCTGGTGATTGCAGGAGATACGCCGGATGGTAAGTCGCAATCAATGGCACTCCCACAACTTCTCTTAACTGTCCACTGTTACGCAATTGAGCAAGTGACTCGCTGGTATTCAGGAGTGACTGCACGGCAACCTTACCCAGTGTCAAAATAACTTTGGGTTGAATTCGCTGAATCTGTTGCAACAAAAATGGGTTGCAATGGGCTAACTCTTCGGCCAAGGGGTCACGATCGTCCGGCGGACGACACTTTAGCGAATTTGCAATGTAAACATCTTCAAGCTCAAAGCCGATGCTAAAGAGCATCGAGGCAAGCAGCTGACCGGCACGCCCGACAAATGGAATTCCTTGTCGATCATCCTCAGCACTCGGCGCTTCCCCAACGATCATCAAATCGGCCGGTATTGGACCTACACCAAAAACGGTCGTGTACCTTGTGCGATGCAGGTCACACTGCCGACAGATGTCAACTTGCGCTGACAAATCAGTCATCACCTGATCGGTCTGGATAAAGTCCTTTGCCTTGATGTTCAAATTCTGCCCGACCACCATCTCGGACGTGGGATGAAGACCAGGATCCCGACTGACCCATTGCGTAATCCCCATTTCCTGAAGATAACGGGTTCGGATATCCATCTGATTATTTACCTATAGCGTTGCGCCACTCTGGGGATTCATTTTTGTCTGTCCGCTCTGAAGCTTGTTTAGGCCGTTTACATACGCCTTTACCGAGGCGACGACGATATCCGTGTCTGCGCCCTGACCATTTACAATCCGGTCCTCTTCTTGCAGTCGGACGCTAACCTCGCCCTGGGAATCAGAACCCGCCGTAATCGCATTCACTGAGTATAGAAGAAGGGTTCGGTCTCCAGGAACAATCATCTCAACCGCTTTAAATGCGGCGTCCACAAGCCCATCACCTGTCGCATGTGCGTGCAGATTTTTACCGGAAGATTCAATCATAAGATCAGCAGTCGGTATCGCGCCTGTTTCTGAAAATATTTTTAAACTGACATACTTAAGTGATTCGACCCTGTTCCCGAGATCGCTTTCTCCCGCAAGCACTTGAAGGTCGTCATCAAAAATTTCATGCTTTTTGTCCGCAAGCTCTTTAAAGCGTTCAAACGCCTCACTCAAATCAGCATCATTTTCGAACTCAATATTAAGTGCTGACATCCGTTCCCGGAAAGCATTTCGCCCCGAGTGCTTTCCTAGCACTATTTGGTTCGCGGCCCAACCCACATCCTCCGCGCGCATGATCTCATAAGTGTCACGCTGCTTCAGGACGCCGTCCTGATGAATTCCGGCCTCATGCGCGAAAGCGTTTGCGCCCACAATAGCTTTGTTCGGTTGCACAGGAAAACCTGTAATACTCGAGACCAGGCGACTTGCGGTTAAAATCTGCGTCGAATCAAGGCGGGTATCGCAGGTAAAAACATCCTGTCGGGTCCTGATAGCCATAACGATCTCCTCAAGTGACGCGTTTCCCGCACGCTCACCTAATCCATTGATCGTACACTCCACCTGGCGCGCCCCGCTTTGAACCGCAGCCAGTGAATTGGCAACTGCGACCCCAAGGTCGTTATGGCAATGGACTGAAAAAATGGCCTGATCGGCGTTAGGAATTCGGTCTAATAATCGCGCAAACATATCGCCAAATTGATTGGGCATCGTATAACCCACCGTATCCGGAATATTGATCGTCCGCGCGCCAGCCGAGATCACGGCCTCAATGATTCGGCACAGAAAATCTTCGTCCGATCTCCCTGCATCCTCTGGTGAAAACTCAACATCGTCAACGAGATTCCGAGCCTGGGTCACGGCAGAAACTGCCCTCTCGAGCACTTCATCTGGACTCATGCGAAGTTTCGCTTTCATATGAATGGGTGAAGTCGCAATAAAGGTGTGAATTCGTCCGGCGTTCGCCTCCCGAATCGCTTCTCCAGCCCGTGCCACATCAGATGGATTCGCGCGGGCAAGGCCGCAAATTCGGCTATCGGCGACCTCGGCGGACACCATCTCAACCGCCTCAAAATCACCCACGCTGGCGGCTGGAAAACCGGCCTCAATTACATCAACGCGGAGCTTTTCGAGTTGGCGAGCAATACGAATTTTTTCCTGAGCGGTCATAGAGGCGCCAGGACTCTGCTCTCCGTCGCGAAGCGTTGTATCAAAAATTATCAAATGATCAGACATTATTCATCTCCCAATGAGATACAGCTAAAACTAAAGCAACAGATTCGAATTTGAATCGGCCGCCATATTGTTTGAGAAGTTATTTTTTAGGAAAGAGATAGCGCCGGCAGGCGCAGTAGCGCCAGGATAGCCAGCACGAAAAGCCGCGACGGGGTTGATTCCGAATTTGACATCCGGTAAGCCATTTGATTGCGCGAGATCATCGACCCAGTATAGCGCTATCGTCGCTTTCCGGCAAAACCCCTTAAATCTAATCCCGCCTCTCAGGCCCCGGGCGATCAGAAGAAGGATGACTGCCCGTTGCAGCACTTTCAGCCTCGTCAACGACCGGTTTAAATACGTTTATCCCTTGTTTTCGAAGCAACACCCATTCCACCGGTCCCGACAACGCGTAGCCCAGAAAAATGATGAAGACAACGAGTGGGGGGTCAAAGGAGATCAACACGAATACGAGGACAAGGCCCAAAACAAAGATGAACGGGACGCGGTGCTTGAGATCCAAATCTTTAAAGCTTCGATAGGGAAGGCTTGTTACCATCGCGAACGAAAGGCACGCCATTACAACCATAGCAATGCCGCGGAACACCGGGTCATCAAGCATATATGTATTTGCGGCCCAAATCGACGCGGCAACCAAGACGGCAGCTGCAGGACAAGGAAGTCCTTGGAAGTAACGCTTGCTTGGTGAGTCCATTGTATTGAAGCGGGCCAGGCGTAACGCCGTTGTTGCAACATATAAAAAGGCAACCAGCCACCCGCTTTTCCCAAGCGCCTGCAAGCCCCATTCAAAAAGAATAAGCGCCGGTGCGAGCCCAAACGACACAAGATCAACAAGCGAGTCATACTCTTTGCCAAAATCACTCACGGTGTTTGTTAGGCGGGCGACTCTTCCGTCAAGGGTGTCAAGGATCGCGGCGACAATTATTGCCACGGCTGCGTTTTCAAAATTTCCGACGGTTGCCTGTACGATGGCGTAAAACGCCGCAAAAAGACTCGCGGTTGTAAAAAGATTGGGAAGTATATAAACCCCTTTAGGAGGCCGATCAGAATCCCCGGAGCCCGTGATATTTTTAGACTGACTCAACCGATGCCTCCCGAGGAGTCAGTCGGGCAATCGTATCGCTTCCCGAAAGCACCCACTTTCCCAGCTTCGCGACGATCTTGGCGTCTTCAGGCACATAAACATCCACCCGGGAGCCAAAACGTATAAATCCATAGCGTTGGCCCGCAACGACAGTTTCACCAGGTTTCACGTACGTCAGAATTCGACGCGCGACCCATCCGGCGATTTGCACACTACTGATTTGGATGCCCGCGGGTGTCGTAATCTGAATCCCACAGCGTTCATTTTCTAAGGAGGCCTTAGCTAAAGACGCGTTAAAAAATCGGCCTCGGGTGTGCTTGATATCCGTGACTTTCCCGGCGATGGGGATACGATTTGAGTGGACCGAAAAAATATTCATAAAAACACTGATTCGAACACACGCATTCCCGGAGAAAGGATCCTTATCAGGTTGAATGCTGACTATTTTGCCATGAGCGGGAGAGACAATCAGATGATCGCCTTTGGGAACGTTCCGCGGTGGGTCCCTGAAAAACTGCACGACCAGAACAAAAAGTATCCAGAAAGGAGCCGCCAGCCACCAACCGGCGAACCATTGGACCGCAAGCGCCACGATCAAAAAGCCGGAAATGCGGCTCCATCCTTCTCGCGCGATTATCGGAGTACTCACCTCGGTTGGGAAATCAGCATTATCAGCGAGCGAGCAACGTTTAATTTTTGTCTTTATCTACGAGTTTGCCCTTCTGGATCCAAGGCATCATCCCGCGCAAACGCTCGCCAACCTCTTCGATCTGATGATCTCGACCTGACTGACGAAGAGACGCAAACTGCTTGCCGCCCGATCGACTTTCTTTTATCCATTCTTCAGCGAATTCTCCCGATTGAATCTCGCCCAATATCTTCTTCATCTCCGCCTTCACCTCAGGTGTGATCACCCGTGGGCCTCGAGTCACATCGCCATATTCTGCAGTGTTTGAAATGGAATATCTCATATTAGCGATACCCCCTTCATAAATGAGGTCAACAATTAACTTTGTCTCATGCAAGCACTCAAAATAGGCCATCTCTGGGGCGTATCCTGCCTCAACCAATGTTTCAAAACCGGCCTGGATCAGCGACGTCATCCCCCCGCATAGCACGGATTGCTCGCCAAAGAGGTCCGTTTCGGTCTCCTCCTTATAGGTCGTCTCGATCACGCCGGCCCGACCACCACCGATTGCACTCGCATAAGAGAGCGCGGTCTCGCGCGCACTCGAACTCGCGTCTTGCTCTATCGCAATTAGGCACGGTACGCCTCCACCTTCAACGTAAGTCGAACGAACGAGATGACCCGGGCCTTTCGGTGCAATCATAATCACATCAATTTCAGGACCTGGTTTTACAAATCCAAAATGCACGTTGAATCCATGCGCAAACGCTAATGCGGCACCAGGTTTGAGATGAGGTGCAACCTCTGCATCATAAAGGTCCCCTGCTAATTCGTCCGGTACAAGCATCATGACAACGTCAGCCGACGCAGTTGCTGCTGCTACCGTGTCTACGCGTAAGCCTGAATTGACCGCCTTAACACGAGAGCTTGAATCTTCCCGCAAACCAACAACCACGTCGACTCCGCTATCTCTTAGGTTGTTAGCATGAGCGTGACCCTGGGACCCGTATCCAATTACAGCAACGGTTTTGCCCGAAATGATGCTCAGGTCTGCATCTTTGTCGTAATAGACTTTCATTTTTAGTTCCTTAATTGAAAATCGACCGGCAGCAATGGTAACCGCCGGGGTTAAATCTTTAACGCCCGCTCCCCGCGGGCAATTCCGGATACTCCGGAGCGGACAACTTCAACGATCCCTGACGACGGAATCGTGTCCAGAAATGCATTGAGCTTGTCGCCGGGACCGGTCAACTCAATCGTATAAGTTTCCCCATCAACATCGATAATTCGACCGCGAAAAATATCGACAAGGCGCTTTATCTCTTCACGATCTGGTCCGGTCGCGATTACTTTTAGTAATAGCAGTTCGCGCTCTATGTGTCGTCCCTCAGTCAGATCCAGTAATCGCACAACATCAATTAACTTGTTTAGTTGTTTAGTGATCTGCTCAATAATCTGCTCAGACCCATGAGTCACGATCGTCATTCGAGATAATGAATCATCTTCAGTCGGCGCAACCGTGAGCGACTCGATGTTGTAACCCCGAGCGGAAAAAAGCCCGGCTATTCGGGATAGCGCTCCAGGCTCATTTTCAACCAATATAGAAATAATTCGGCGCATTATGATTATGCCAATTCGCGTTCGAGGGGTTTCGTACCGCTGTCTGAGGGCTTCAACACCATTTCGTTATGTCCGGCGCCTGCTGAAATCATGGGATAGACGTTCTCGCTCTGATCCGTGATGAAGTCCAAGAAAACTAACTGATCTTTGCGCGCGAAAGCGTCTCGTAGCGCACCTTCAACATCGCCCGGCTTGTCAATTTGAATTCCCGTGTGACCAAAACTTGAAGCGAGTTCTACAAAGTCGGGTAAGGAATCCATATATGAATGGGAGTAACGACTGTCGTAAAAAAACTCCTGCCACTGCCGAACCATTCCCATATAACGGTTATTCAAATTTACGACTTTAATTGGCAAGCCGTATTGCTTGCAGGTCGATAATTCTTGAATACACATCATAATACTCGCCTCCCCAGTGACGCAGGCGACTGACGACTCTGGGTGCGCCAACTGCACGCCCATTGCCGATGGCAACCCAAATCCCATGGTTCCAAGCCCTCCTGAATTAATCCAACGTCGAGGCTTGTTGAATCCATAATATTGCGCAGCCCACATCTGGTGCTGTCCCACGTCAGACGTCACATAGGCATCGCCCAGCGTCACTTCATGAAGTTTCTGCACGACAAACTGAGGTTTAATCAACTCATCACTGGAATCGTATCTCAGGGACTCTTTTCCTTTCCACTCTTCAATTTGAGACCACCATGCAGCTAACGCATCGCCGTTAGGGCTTGTTCCGCTCGATCCGATTGCCTCCAACAGTTGATCCAGAACCGTGGTTGCATCACCCACAATCGGGACCTCAACCCGCACGTTCTTACCGATGGATGCCGGATCAATATCAATATGAATAATCTTCGCATTTGGCGAGAATTTAGCAAGATCGCCCGTTACACGGTCATCAAATCGGACACCGACTGCCAACATGACATCAGACTCGTACATAGCCATATTGGCTTCATAGGTCCCATGCATTCCCAGCATTCCAAGAAAACGCGGGTGGTCTGATGGCAGTCCGCCCAAACCCATCAAGGTATTAGTGCAGGGATAGTCAAGCTTGTCGACAAGCGCGGTCAACTGACGAGCAGCATCCGAAAGCACGATGCCGCCCCCGGTATATATGATCGGACGTTTTGCCGCTAACAATAAATGTGCCGCTCGATTAATCTGTTTCGAATGCCCTCGACTGACCGGCGCATACGAACGCATCCGAATTTCCTTCGGATAGGAATATTCGGTTCTAAGCGCAGTGACGTCCTTAGGAATATCAACAACCACTGGGCCGGGACGACCTGTGTTCGCGATATAAAAAGCTTTCTTAATCGTTGTGGCCAAGTCTTTTACATCGCGAACCAAAAAATTATGTTTAACACACGGTCGCGTGATGCCAACGGTATCCACTTCCTGAAATGCATCATCTCCAATTAGGTGAGTTGGGACTTGACCTGCAAGTACCACCATGGGGATGGAGTCCATGTACGCAGTCGCTATTCCAGTAATCGTGTTGGTTACCCCAGGTCCAGAGGTCACAAGCACGACACCTGGTTTACCGGTCGCACGAGCATAACCATCTGCCGCATGGGTAGCGGCCTGCTCATGGCGAACTAAAATGTGTCGAACATCTTCCTGACTATAAAACGCGTCGTAAATATGTAACGCTGCTCCTCCAGGGTATCCAAACACAAGATCTACGCCTTCATCTTTAAGGCTTCGAACGACAATCTCCGCGCCGGTCAGCTCCATTAGCGAACCTCAATTAAAATTAGGTAAGAAAAATTCTTAGGAAAAAAGAGAAATCCAGAGGCGTAAGTATAAACAGTACAAGGGTGGGCTGTAAATTCAACGCCGGCGCCATTCACAGGTCCCGTCTGGCCGATCCTCGATTAGAACATTCAACGCCTCAAGCTCCTGTCGAATCGCATCAGCTCGATCAAAATCACGAGCCAGTCTTGCGGCTTGCCGTTGCTGAACCAAGGACTCAATGAGACCCGAGTCTTCCTCAGGGTCCCAGGAATAATTCGATCCGGAGATTCCAAGGAAAACTGCAGGGTTTAGATAAAGCAGGCCCAAAATATCAGCCAGGCGCTTCAATTCGGCCCCGTACGCTGCCGCTAATGAGCTTTCCCGCTGGTCAATCGCTCGATTTATCTCTTTCGCAAGATCAAAAAGCACCGCAATCGCCGATGGGGTATTAAAGTCGTCATCCAGCGCTCGATCAAATGCCAAAGAAAACTGCTCATTAACGGGTCGCGTTGTCGATAAATCTCCGGTCGCAGACTTTTGTAACGCTGAGTACAGTCGCTCTAGCCCGGAGCGAGCCTGGCCGAGGCCGATATCAGAAAAATTGAGCGGGCTCCGGTAATGGCTGAGGAGCATCAGAAATCTAATCACTTCACCCGCTCTTTCGGGATTTTGATCATTTTTGAGTATCTCCCGGATGGTGAAGAAATTACCTAATGACTTCGACATCTTTTCATGATCAATCTGAACAAAACCGTTATGCATCCAGAAATTGACAAACTTTTTCCCTGTCGCGCCCTCCGTCTGAGCGATCTCATTTTCGTGATGCGGAAAACGCAAATCCATTCCACCACCATGAATATCAAAACTATCCCCTAAACATCGCGTGGACATCGCCGAACACTCTATATGCCATCCCGGTCGTCCATCACCCCACGGAGACGGCCAGGCCGGTTCCCCGGTTTTCGCCGACTTCCAGAGTACAAAATCAAGCGGGTCATCCTTCGCTATGTCTTTATCAATTCGCGCACCGGATAACAATTCATCAATCGAGCGGCCAGAGAGCGAACCGTATCCTGGAAACTTTCGAACGCGAAAAAAAACGTCACCATTTTTTCCTTGATAAGCAAGGCCTCGTGATTGCAGAGTTTCAATCATCGAGATGATTTCTGTAATGTGTCCGGTCGCTCTCGGCTCCTCATCAGGCGGCATCACATTGAGTGCTGCCTCGTCTTCATGCATCGCGGAAATAAATCGTTCGGTTAAAGAATTAAATGGTTCACCTAGTTCAGTTGCACGTGCAATGATTTTGTCGTCGATATCTGTGATATTTCTGATGTATTTAACATCAAAACCCTTAGCTCTCAGGACCCGCACAACCATATCGAACACAACCAGGACGCGGGCATGGCCAATGTGACAAAAATCATATACCGTCATTCCACACACATATATGCCGACTTTGCCGGGCTCTTTGGGTTCAAAAAGCTCTTTATCTCGGCTTAAACTATTGTAAATTTGGATAGACATAAAAATGGCCTGGCGAAGCGGTAGCGAATGTTACCGAAATGACTGAGCTAATCCAAATCTTTTTCTAATCGCTGCCTTACCTAACTAAATCAAAAACGAACACGACATGATTTATCTGATATCCGATCTTCATCTCAGCGCGACTGAAACCGACATTTTTTGTCGTTTCGAGCAATTTACCGTTCGGTTGGCTCCGGGAGATCAACTCTACATCTTGGGAGATCTTTTTGAATACTGGTTGGGAGACGACGCGGTCTTTTTTTTAGGTCATGAGAATACTTTTAACCTTCTCCGGCTATTGACCGAAAAGCAGATCAAACTCTTCTTTATGGCAGGTAACCGCGATTTTTTAGTGGGTCAAACTTTTTCCAAAGAATGTGGGGTGACCTTGCTCACCCAAGAGCATATTTTAGAAGTCGACTCTAGAAAAATACTTTTAATGCACGGCGACAGTCTTTGCACGGACGATACCGCTCACCAAAGTTTTCGTGCAATGGTTTTGGATGAGGCGTGGCAAAAAGGGTTTTTAAGTAAAAGTGTTGCTGAGCGTGATCAGTTAGCGCGGTTGGCTAGATACCGTAGTGATGACACGAAGACTGACAAATCGATGGAAATCATGGACGTTACTGACTCTGCGGTGTCCGATGTAGTGGAGAAACACTCGGTCCCCTTACTCATCCACGGCCACACTCACCGCCCGGCAATTCACTCGATCAATTGCCAGTTACCAAACTGTCACCGCATCGTTTTGGGAGACTGGGCGTCCTGCGAAAGTTGGATCACCTTAACAAAAGATGAAATTTTGCTTCACCATAACGGCAAAACGGATCAGCTCATACTTTAGTGATAAGAATTGATCTCGGCAAAATCGAGAGTTTCCGAAGATTTTTGTTTAACATCATTGCCGCGTTCACCGGCGTTTTGACTCAAAAATTTTTCAGTCACATCACCCGTGACATATTTCCCGTCAAAACACGAGGCATCTACAGTATGGATTTTAGAGTTTCCTTCCCGAACCGCTGAAATCAAGTCTTCCAAACGCTGGAAGATCAGTCGATCGGCTCCAATAAACTGACAGATCTCCTCTTGCGTTCGGCCATTAGCGACAAGCTCCGAAGGTGCGGGCATATCAATCCCGTAAACGTTGGCATAACGAACCGGAGGTGCTGCTGATGCAAAATACACTTTTTTTGCACCAGCTTCCCGCGCCATCTGAATGATCTGTTTGGAAGTGGTTCCTCGAACAATAGAATCGTCAACCAGGAGTACGTTCTTACCTCGAAATTCAAGGTCAATTGCGTTTAGTTTCTGCCTAACTGATTTTTGCCGTTCCGCCTGTCCTGGCATAATGAAGGTTCGACCGATATAGCGATTCTTGATAAACCCTTCCCGGTACTTAAGTCCCATCAAGTTGGCAAGCTGCAACGCAGAGGTCCGACTGGTATCCGGAATTGGGATGACAACATCTACATCATGATCATTCCATTCGCTTGTTATCTGTTCGGCGAGTTTCTCACCCATCCGCAGTCGACTCTTATAAACCGCAACCTCGTCGATAATGGAATCTGGCCGGGCAAGATAGACGTACTCAAAAAGACAAGGGGTCAACCGGGTGTTAGGCGCACAAATTCGACGCTCGATCTGCCCATCGGTTGAAATAAAAACGCCCTCGCCCGGCGCGATATCTCCGATCAGTTGGTAATTAAGCAAATCCATCGCGACGCTCTCAGAAGCAACCATGACAGACTGACCCTGTTCGTCAGGTCGTGTCCCGATAACGAGCGGGCGAATTCCACATGGGTCTCGAAAGGCAACCAGTCCATATCCTACAATCATCGCCACCACCGCATAGGCCCCTTTGCACCGCTGATGCAATCGGGCCACTGCGTCAAAAATATCATCCGCTTGAAGCGTGCCGCCCTTCTCTCGCGCAGAAACCATCAACTCATGGGCAAACACGTTAAGCAGAACTTCTGAATCAGAGCCTGTGTTGAGTTGACGAAGATCCCCTTGGAACAATTCCTGGCTCAGCGCTTCTGCGTTAATTAAATTACCGTTGTGCCCTAACGCGACCCCGAATGGGGAGTTCACGTAAAAAGGTTGGGCTTCTGAGCGATTCTCCCCACCCGCGGTGGGATAGCGGGCGTGACCAATTCCCATATGCCCCCGTAACTGAAGCATATGACGTGCCGCGAATACATCTCGCACGAGGCCACTGTCTTTTCTCAAAAAGACTCGCCCCTCCTCACACGTCATTATTCCCGCCGCGTCTTGACCACGATGCTGGACGACTGTCAACGCGTCATAGATTTCTTGGTTCACCGGCGCATGTCCGACAATTCCAACGATTCCACACATATTAGCGAGCTCCGATGATGGCTTCGATTAACTTGGGATTAAAGGTCCTGATCGATTTCGCTTTCATCAACGCTGGTCGACCCGGCGTGCTTAGAAAGAGAATCACTAACCTTTAGCGAAAAACTATTTACCAAAGGATTAAAATAGGGAATTAACTGCGCCCGAATATACCAATCCTGTTCCGGGATAGGGGTTAGTCGAAATGCTATCAGCAAGACAGTGATAACAGCGACCCCTCGCGCGACTCCGAAAATCCCGCCAAAGAATCGATCTGCAAGGCTCAAGCCTGCTTTTTTAAAAACTCGGTTAAGAAGACTGCTCACCAGTGTCAGCGCGATCAAGACACCGGCAAAAACGACTACCGAGCCGATCACCGCTGAGAGCGTTGGATTTTTTATCACAGAATCTAGAGAGTCGCCCAAAATCAGGCCGTAACGATAGGAGAGCCAGGCCGCTAATATCCACGAGACAAGCGATAATACTTCTCTAATGAGTCCGCGGACTATTCCTAGAATCAGGGAGGACAGGATCAAAAACCCAACAGCGAGATCTCCCGGGGACATCGCAATTAACTGATTAAAAATTTCCATATTGGGTCCCGTAAAAAACCAAAAGGCTTAATCCCCTTGCGAAGTCACAACTGTCTGCTCACCCGTTATCAGAACCGCCTTGCCACTCTCTCGTTCAGCGGTTTCTTTCGTTTCAAATGGCCCTAATAACAGCCGCCAGCCTGGCTTCTCCCCGATCAGAATCTTCTCACGGCGCGCGGGCATATTATTTTCTGCTAGCCGGATTTCAAGCATTTTTAAATTATCTTCGTCTTGGAATGCGCCAACTTGCACGAGCCAGCCGGGTTTGGCCAAAACAATACTTTTATCTGTGTCTGCTTCCTGAGGAGAAGCGCTAGGGTCATTAGGTTGATAAAGCGCTTTTTGCTCAATTGTCGTCGCTGAAATTTCCTTTTCTGAGCCCTGATCAGCCATCCCGTCTGAACCCACAGTCTGCTTCGCCGGCGACTCAGCTACGTTTGTATTGTCGGGGGCAAGTTCGACCCCCCCGATAGTTGAAACAAATTGATCCGCAGGTCCAAAGCCTGGATCTTTTCCCGGGAGTTGGCGCGGCACGCCATTTCCACCCCCTAGCAACCACGGCAGAACAAGTATTGGCAAGACCAAAAGGATAAAAGCTCCCATCAGCCGATGCTTAAGATTTACAGGAGAATTGCCGGACTCATCCATTACGAAAAAATTCTCTTGGCGTGCGCTTCCAGTATATCACCGACCAAATAAAATGAACCGAAAGCGACTATCCTGTCTCCTGGTTGCGACGCCTCTAGTGCCTGGAGAAAAACGAGTGAAGCATTCTTTTGGCCCACGGTCTCAGCCACTTTAAGCGCCGGACATTTACCCTTGAGTTCCTGAATGGATATGGCGCGCGGTTCGTTGAGCTCGGCAAGGAACCATTCATCAATTTGATCATCTATCAAGCTGATACACTGTTCAATGTCCTTATCACCGAGCATTGCGAACACGCCGCGGGTTTTTCCCTTTACGGATTCTCGCGCCAGTTCGGTTGCGAGACCATCGATCGCCTGAATATTATGACCCACATCCAGCCACAGACTCACCTGTCCTTCGATATGCTGTCGTCGCCCTGGTGTAACTGCAGCCAGCAACGCATCGAGATCTTTGACCTTAATCGGCAGCGTGTCCTGCAGCGCATATACCGAAGCTAGGGCGCCTGATAAGTTTCTCGCCCTAATCAAGCTGCCGCTCGCGATCTGGACCTTCTCGGGGAGTCCGACTCCAAATGTGGCATCGCCAAAATGACGCCAAGCCCAAACATTCTGGCCCGACGGCCTTACTTCGAAGTTTTTATGATGTTGTTGCGCCTCACACCGGAGAATAGCCAAGCGGCTGATAACACTAGACGGCGGATCCGGATCGGCTACAACCGCTTTACCGCGATATCTGAATATACCGGCCTTTTCGGCACCAATTTTCTCGCGCGTACTCCCCAGCCAAGCCTGATGATCAATATCAATCGTGCAAAGAATTGCGAGGTCCGGATTAAGCAGGTTGACGGCATCAAGTCGCCCTCCCATTCCAACCTCCAAAATCGCGACATCGATCCTCAGATGCGAAAATATATAGAAGGCGGCGAGGGTTCCAAACTCAAAATAAGTCAATGGAATACTCCCCCGCGCGTTGTCCACAGCCGAAAACGCTTCGCACAATAGTTCGGGATTGACATCCAGCCCTGAAACACGAATCCGTTCACAGTAACTGATCAGGTGTGGCGAGGTGTAGCAGCCAACCTTATACCCTGAAGAACGATAAGTGGCTTCAATCATCGAAACCGTTGTCCCTTTGCCATTGGTGCCCCCAACGGTAATGACGACTTCCGGCGTTTTGAGTTTCAACAGGTGAAGGACGCGACGCGGGCGATCCAAACTAAGGTCGATTGTCCGAAAATGAATTGACTCGATATAAGAGAGCCAATTTTCGAGGCCTGCCGAAGTTCCTGACTCCATTAAATTAAAACGACGATCTCAGTTGTTAAATAACTTGATCAGGAATTAAAAGCTCAGCGTCAACCGCACGTACGGGACCAAATCCCATCGTTTCAGCGGCCTCGGCGATAACCTCGCGAAGTTCTCCACGACTGACCACCATATCGATAGCACCGTGCTCAAGAAGAAACTCTGAACGTTGAAACCCTTCCGGTAATTTTTCCCGTACGGTTTGCTCAATCACACGAGGGCCGGCAAAGCCAATGAGTGCATTGGGCTCCGCAATAATCAAATCACCGAGCATCGCGACACTCGCGGATACACCCCCCATCGTTGGATCAGTCAAAACGGAAATATAAGGAATACCGTGGGCTGAGAGATTATTAAGCGCTGAAGTCGTCTTCGCCATCTGCATTAATGAAAACAGTCCTTCCTGCATTCGGGCGCCGCCACTTGCAGAGAAACAAACCATAGGGTTCTGATGGGCAAACGCATCATCGACTGCTCGAACGAATTTCTCGCCCACCACTGATCCCATAGACCCGCCCATAAATCGAAATTCGAAAGCGACTGCGGTGAAAGGGGCGCCGTGGACCGAGCCCCGCCCCGCTACCAATGCCTCTTTTTCTTCAGACCCCTTTGTCGCTTCGGACAGTCGCTCCCGATATCGACGAGAATCTTTAAAGCCCAGAACATCAACGGCTTTCAAATCGGCGCCAATCTCATCGAACTGACCATCATCAAAGAACGCGGCTAATCTTGCCCTGGCTGTGAGACGCATATGGTGGCCGCACTTGGGACAGACCTGAATACTGCGGTCTAGATCGGCCCCATAGAGCACTGAACTGCAGTCGGCGCATTGCCTCCACAGTCCCTGGGGAACACCGCGACGTGTCGCGGCTGAAGCGACATCTTTTATTTTTGGTGGAATTAAACGATCAAACCAGCTCATTAATGACTTGTCCTTTCCGCCGCGTTATCGTGGTTATTACGATCCCATTCCCGAACCGCACGACAGAACGCCACTATTTTTTCACGATCCTTTACGCCAGGGGTTTTTTCCACGCCGGAGCTCGTATCAACACCCCACGCGTTTGAGACTGACAATGCCGTCCCGACGTTCTCAGCAGTCAAACCCCCGGCCAAAATAATCGGTGACGCCAGATTAACGCGGGCTCGACTCCATTCGAAAGTCTCTCCCGTCCCACCATGGGCATCTGGATTAAAGGTATCTAGCAAAAAAGCACCCGCCTTTGGGTGAGTCGACGACTCCACTTGAGGGTCAATCTGATCGGACATTCTCATCACCTTAATATAGGGCTTCCCAAATCCTTCGCAAAACTCCACACTCTCACTGCCGTGAAACTGAAGAATGCTTAAGGGTGCTCGCTCTAGTACCGCAATGACTTCTTCCTCTAGTGGATCGACAAATACACCCACGAGATCGACCAGCGGGGGTACCTTTTCGGCAATCGCAATTGCTTGTTGAATACTAACGAATCTTGAACTTCTTTTATAGAACATAAGCCCTATGCCGTCAGCGCCGGCATCAACGACAACGCTAGCATCTTCAGGGTTAGTAATTCCACAAATTTTAATTCGAGTGCGCACCCCGCTATTGTAACGCGTCGGCCGAAATCACTTACCAAAACTTACAGGCAGGTGGCGGTGGCGGGATATCGAAATAAGCGGGATAGCGCACCTCTGATAGGTAGAGGCCCTCGGCAGACGCTGTTACGCCACCCTGCCTTCGATCGCGGCTGTCCAACACTTTTTTTGCCCAGGATATCTGCGCTTCGCCCGATCCGATCGCTATCAACACGCCCGCGATGTTGCGAACCATGTGGTGCAGAAAACCATCGGCGTTAATATCAATCCAAATCCAATCGCCGTTTCGGTTGATTGAAATTTTTTGAACGTCACGAACGGGCTGACGAGACTGACAACGCACCGATCGATACGCCGAGAAATCATGACAGCCTACAAGATCGTTCGCGGCGGTGGACATCAGATTCTCATCAAGATCCAGATAGGTCCAGGTGACTTTTCGTGACAAGATCGCTGGACTCACCTTCCGACAGAAGATTATGTAACGATAGGTTCGCCCAATCACACTAAATCGAGCGTGGAAGTCTGAAGGCACCAATCGCGCCCATGTCACCGCAACACTAGACGGCAGATTGGAATTCACGCCTTTAATCCATGAATTAATCTGACGGCTCACTGGAGTATCAAAATGGACCACTTGGCCAGACGCATGAACACCCGTGTCGGTTCTGCCTGCAGTCGTTGTCCGCACCGAATGATTTGCCACAGCGCTAATTGCGGTTTCCAAAGTCTGTTGGACCGTCGCTACCCCTTTTTGCATCTGCCATCCGCAGAACTCACTACCGTCATACTCAACGCCCAGCGCATATCGGTTGAGTTGTTGCTGTAGATTTTTCTGATTATCCATACGACGAAAGCTTTTTCATAAGTTGTTGTAGAATTTAAAGTCAAACAAAGTCACTATTTTCCTTAACCGTTCTGAAGCCATCGATTGGCTCACTCCTTAACCTAGACTCAAAGAAAATCCTTATGTCGTTAAATAACACGAACAACCCCCCGCTTGAATCCTACCGAAGCGGACCCGATGACCGCGGACATTTTGGTATTTTTGGCGGACGCTTTGTTGCCGAAACTCTAATGCCATTGATCCTGGAGTTAGAAGCGGCTTACGCTGAAGCGAAAAACTCTACCTCCTTTCAGGCAGACTTTGATTATTATGCAGCCCACTATATCGGCCGACCTAGCCCACTTTACTTTGCAGAACGCCTTACAGAGCACCTCGGCGGAGCGAAGATTTATTTTAAACGAGATGAGCTCAATCATACCGGCGCTCACAAAATTAATAACACGCTTGGACAAATCCTTCTTGCCAAGCGAATGGGAAAAACACGAATTATCGCCGAAACGGGCGCCGGTCAGCATGGGGTTGCAACTGCGACGGTATGTGCGTTATTCGATCTACCTTGTGTCGTTTACATGGGGGCAACTGATATCGAACGCCAGGCGCCGAACGTTTTTCGTATGAAGTTACTGGGGGCTGAAGTCATTCCTGTAACAAGCGGTACTGGCACGTTAAAAGACGCCATGAATGACGCGCTTCGCGATTGGGTGGCAAATGTTGAGGACACCTTTTACATTATCGGCACTGTCGCGGGTCCTCATCCCTACCCGATGATGGTCCGCGATTTTCAGAGTGTAATTGGAGTGGAGACTCGAGAACAGATCGAGCTCGCCGAAGGACGTCTACCGGATGCACTGGTTGCCTGCATTGGCGGGGGATCAAATGCGATGGGCCTTTTTCATCCATTTTTGGATGAAAAAGTGAGAATTATTGGGGTTGAGGCTGGTGGGCTTGGGGTTAATACCGACAAACACGCAGCCTCTTTAACGGGTGGTCACCCAGGGGTATTGCACGGGAATCGTACCTACTTGCTGCAAAATGACGACGGGCAGATCACTGATGCACACTCAATCTCTGCTGGTCTTGACTATCCTGGGATTGGGCCAGAGCATGCATGGCTTCACGATCAAGGGAGAGTTGAATACGTCTCCGTAACCGATGAAGAAGCGCTCGAAGCATTCCAGCTTTGTTGTCGAACCGAGGGAATCATTCCCGCGCTGGAGCCAGCCCATGCGCTTGCTCACGTCGTCAAGCTTGCGCCCGAGATGGATCGAGAGCAGATTCTTGTGATGAATCTATGCGGTCGCGGTGACAAGGACATTTTTGCGATCGCCGAATCGCTCGGAGTAAAGATATGAGCGACAATACAACGGACAGAGTCGCTTCGACGTTTAGCCGCCTCTCTAAAGAGCATAGGGCGGGTCTTGTTACATTCATCACAGCTGGCGATCCAAACCTTCAAACCAGTTTAGAAATTCTCCAGCGGTTGCCATCCGCGGGTGCGGACATTATCGAGATCGGGATGCCTTTTTCAGATCCAATGGCCGACGGGCCGGCAATTCAAGCCGCCAGCTTACGATCATTGGCGAACGGCGGATCACTTCGCGCAACCCTCGAAATGGTGAGAGCGTTTCGGGAAAAAAATCAAACCACGCCTCTTATTTTGATGGGGTACTTTAATCCTATCTATCAATATGGCACCACCCAATTCGTTAACGATGCGGCAAACGCTGGTGTTGATGGCCTGATTATGGTGGATCTACCCCCTGAAGAAGATGACGAACTTTGTGATCCGGCTCGAACCGCAGGACTTCATTGGATTAGACTGGTGACGCCGACAACGAATGAGAGCCGCTTAAGCGATGTTCTTGCCAATAGTAGTGGCTTTGTCTACTACGTCTCGATTGCTGGAATAACGGGTACGCAATCAGCAGCTGCAGCTTCAATAGAAAAAGCAGTCCATCACATTAAAGCAAAATCAGATCTTCCCGTAGCCGTTGGCTTTGGGATCAAAACTCGTGAGCAGGTCAAAGAAATTGGAAATATTGCCGAAGGGGTTGTTGTGGGATCCGCGATTGTTAACGAAATCGAGCAAAATCTCGACCCGAATGGCCAGCCGAAGGCACATCTTGTAGAGAGCGTTATTTCGCTGGTCAGGTCTCTCGCCACAGATTCTGTTTAATTTGGGACAGAAACCTAGACTCACCAATAATCCCGATAGGACGAGCATTTAAAGCGTTTTAAGGATCCGGAGCGCTTTTACCGCGCTCTCTTCATCTTCGCCATCGACTAAAGCTTGAAGTATGCGTCTCGCGCCCTCCTCGTCTCCAATTTGAATGCAGGCTTGCGCGAGATCGAGCTGATCAGAAGCCCCGGTTTCATCTATCAAAGCGAGGCTATCAAGATCTTCGTCACTACGCTTTGGCTGCTCATTTAACCCTTCAAAAGATATCACGTCATCGGGCTCCACATCTGAGTCAATTTCAAAACTGATGTCGCCCTCGCCGGATTCCGGCACCCGACCGTCTCTACCTGTTTGACTTTGTACCGGCGTCAACTCACCGCTCTGAGTGTCACTCGCACTCTCAATCTCAAACTCAATCTCATCGAGATCCATTTCTGGCGTTTGGGATCGGGGTAAACCTTCCTCAATTGACACAGAGTCCATTTCCAATGAATGTGATGAGCCACCAGCCGAATGATTCGCAGAAGCTCCAGGGGTCGGATCAGATCCCGATTTTATTTTTTTTGATAACGCCTCAAGATGGGCGAACTCCGCCGAGTCTTTATCGACCTCTTGAATCAAGCTTGTCATCAGCTCATTAAATTCTGCTGGTTTATCGAGCATTTGAAGAGCCTCTAACAACTTTAGTTTGAGCTCGAGTCGGCTCGGAAATCGACTGATTGCGTCACGCAAGATTTTCTCTGCCTGGCTCGACCGACCATAGGCGATATAGATCTCTGCTTCTGTAAGAGGATCAACCTCATCGCTTGTTACCGCGACTCCTCTTTGTGTCTCCAATTCAGTTACAAAACCCGCTCCAATGCTGTCCTCAACAACCGTTGGCACGACGGGCTGAGAACTCTGAGAATCACCGGGAACCGAGTCTTGAAACACCGAACGACGCCCCGCGCTAGAGATCCTTGTCCCCTCAGAATCCGACGACAAATATCGGTGGGCGCGTCGTCGACGAATTAACAGCAGTATCAACAACAACACGATTACCAGCAGTCCAAACGATACCGCTGAGTCATTCATCAACAGTGGCCCTGTATTACCCTCAACAGCGCCCAATCCCATGCTGATAACAGTGCCCGCCAACCCATAAAGCCAGAGCGCACGATCTTTTATCCAATCCAAAGTCTGCGAAGGGTCATGCCATGGCGCAGCAGGCGCGACTTTAGTATCTTCCACCCCCGTTAACTGACTATCCGACTCTATCGATTGCCCTGTTGTGATTGAAGCGTCCAAACTATCCGGAAGCCGATTATTATGATCTCCAGAACCGTCTTCGACGATATCGTCTGCAACAGGAGCCTCTTGAGAGTCGATCGCATCTGAATCATTTGATAACGTATCTGGCTGAGCTAGATCGATCTTCTGCCTTTCCGCGATCTGGAGTTCTGCCATTTTATCAAGCTGTTTTTGCGCAAGCGCCAGCTGTGACTCTTGAAGCTCAATTAATTTCATCGTCTTTTCAAGCTGCGACTCAAGCAGACTAATTTGACGATTAAGGGTGTCGTTTTCGACCGTCTTCGATGCAAATGCTTCCTCGACTGCCGCAAGCCGACTGCTTAAATCATCAACTTGCTGATTTTGCTTCACTTCTACCGCATTAAGGCTGGTTGACGCAATCGATGTCACCGGCGCCGATTCGGTTGCGCCGTCGCCGAGTGTACTCGCGGTCAATGTTGATTCTGTAGCAGGGACAGCTTCCCCGTTCGGAGACACTATCCGAAGCACGTAACTTTGCCCGATTAGTGGAGATCCATTGGTGTCGGGGGATGTTAGATCGGTGGCAGTCCAACCCTCGGTTGATGATGACTTGTCTTCATTTTGAGGAGAACGCTGGGTCCAGGTCAGCAACTGCGCTTCATAAATGTCCGCGACTTGATTTTTATCCAAAGCCCCCATCGATCGCTCGGACGGTATTCGTAGGATCGCCCCCTGCCGCATCAAATTCATATTACCGTCTATAAAAGCGTCAGGATTCTCATCGATCAAAGCAACCATCTTCTGCTTCACGGTAATCACTGATGACGCCTCAATCGAACGCGCAATCTGCATTAACGTATCCCCTCTTTCGACGGGACCAAACCTATCACCTGGGTACAATAGCGGTAAATCCGGGACTATCGCGTCGTTTGCCGTCGCAATAGATTCTGGATTGTTTATGACAACGGGATCCAACATGATGGTGTAGTCCCGAAATACCTGCTGCTCGCCCCAACTGAGTTGAACCAGAAAACGAATAAACGGCAGTGATAACGCCCTGTCGGTATGAATATGGATAAAGGACGATTGATTCGACGGGTCAAGAGAAAATTCAAGCTCTCCAAGGATTTCGTCATAGACGATACCTGCCGCTTGATGGGCCTCGCGTGACGCTAGCGCAACTACCAAGTCATCAGTGATTCCGGCAGTTAGTTCTGACACGGAAATTTTAGCCGTCAGAGGCTCGTATAGATTTGACTGCACTTCAATCGAGTCAAGTACAACTGCATTTACGGAAACACTGACTACGGAACATAACCCGATCAGCAAGGCTGCTCGAATATTTTTCATCGGTAACTCGATAGTCAATCTGAAAAAAGACGGGAGTGCTGTGAGCAAAAATTGAGTCGGCGTCATACGTCCATTATAGGAGGCCGGCAGCTTCGAACCAACGCATGAATTAAGGCGCTAGTTAATTAATCGCGAGTTATAGAAAAAATGATCATGAAACCTCTCAGAACCGAGAAAGTGTCTTTGGGATGCTTGAATTGAGCTATCGGTAGAGAGGGGAACCCTTAGCGCGATTATTTTAGGGTTGATTGCACCGCCTCAGCAATCTGAATACTGTTTAACGCGGCACCTTTTCGGATATTATCCGCCACCACCCAAAGGCATAATCCACGCTCGCACGAGATATCCTCCCTAATTCGACCTACAAACACCGGATCTGAGTTTGCCGCCTCTGTGACTGCGGTCGGATAACCGCCAGGCTGGCGATCATCGATAACACAAACCCCGGGCGCATTTTCAAGAAGCGATCGGGCTTGCTCCGCCGTTATTTTGTCACGGGTTTCAATATGCACGGCCTCCGAATGGCCATAAAAAACAGGAATTCGGACTGTGGTTGGATTCACTGCGATCTCGTTGTCTTCGAAGATCTTCTGGGTCTCCCAGACCATTTTCATCTCTTCTCGTGTGTACCCGTTTTCTTGAAAGGTATCGATATGTGGAATCGCATTGAAGGCGATCTGTTTAGGCATGACCTGGGGTGTGATCGGCTTAGCATTGAGCAAATCAGCGGTCTGACGGGCCAATTCTTCGATAGCACTTTGTCCAGCCCCCGAAACAGCTTGATAAGTGGCCACATTGATTCTCTTGATTCCTACCGCGTCATACAATGGTTTTAATGCCACAACCATCTGAATGGTTGAGCAGTTCGGATTAGCAATAAGGCCCGAATGCCGCTCTAACGCGTGCGGATTAACTTCAGGAACCACTAATGGAATATCAGGATCTGTTCGAAAATGTGATGTGTTATCGATTACGATGCATCCTGATTCAACTGCCTTTGGTGCATACTCTGCCGAGAGACTGCCTCCCGCTGAAAACAGCCCAAATGACACCTGGGTAAAATCAAAGGTTGAAAGCGCCTGAACTCGGACTGCTTTTCCACGAAACATCACCACTTTACCGACCGACTTTTCACTCGCAAGCGGAAACAGCTTTGCCACAGGGAAATTGCGTTCCTCTAAAATTTTTATCATGGTCTCGCCAACTGCACCAGTGGCTCCAACAACCGCAACATTCAATTCTTTTTCAGTGGTCATAGTCTTTGTAATTCTATCGAGCGCTTAAACTTACAACTGCAAGTCAGGAAATAACCATGGCGCTTCCTTGGCCCTTCGCGCCTCGTAAGCGCTGATATCAGGCTCATGTTGGAGTGTTAGTCCAATGTCGTCTAACCCCTCTAATAAGCAATGTTTTTTAAATTCATCAATCTCAAAACGATAGACGTTACCGTCTTCAGACGTAAGCGCTTGACGTTCGAGATCGATCTCCATCGAGAACGCGCCCTGCTCGTCATCTCGTGCGAAGAGCCACTCAATATCAGCCAAAGGCAGTGCAATTGGCAACACCCCGTTTTTGAAGCAATTATTGTGAAAAATATCAGCGAAGCTTGCGGCAATTACCGTCCGAATACCAAAGTCACGCAATGCCCACACCGCATGTTCCCGAGAGGATCCACAACCAAAATTTTCCCTCGCAAGCAAGAATGAGCCGTCGCGATAGGGCTTGCGATTTAAAACGAATTCTTTATTTAATGGCCGATTACTACAATCAGCTCCGGGCTCACCCTGATCCTCGTACCGCCAAGCATCAAATAAATTATCTCCGAAACCGGATTTATCAACCGACTTCAAAAATTGCTTAGGAATAATGGCATCCGTATCAATGTTATCTCTATTGATGGGGATGACCACGCCGGTGTACTTAATAAATTTTTTCATGCTGCACGCCCCTATAACTTGTTTGGATCAGCAAAGTGTCCTGCAACCGCAGCGGCTGCTGCCATTACAGGAGAAACGAGATGGGTCCGACCGCCGTAACCCTGGCGCCCTTCAAAATTACGGTTAGACGTCGCTGCACAACGCTCACCCGGCTCTAGACGATCTGCATTCATTGCCAGGCACATAGAGCAGCCAGGCTCTCGCCACTCAAATCCAGCATCAATAAAAATCCGATCAAGACCTTCATCTTCAGCTTGTTTTTTTACCAGACCTGATCCTGGAACAACCAAGGCTTGCTTTATATTGGGAGCGACACGACGACCGCGTGCAATACTGGCCGCCGCTCGAAGATCTTCAATTCTGCCATTCGTACAAGCACCTATAAAAACCTTGTCAACTTCAATTGAGCCAATTTGAGTTCCAGGCTCAAGCGCCATGTATTCCAACGCCCGCGACCAACCCTCGCGTTTGCCCTCATCGGGTGCATCCGCGGGATCGGGGATCACATCGTCGACGCTCGCCACCATTTCCGGAGAAGTGCCCCATGTGACTTGAGGTCGCAAGTCAGTTACATCAATTACATGTTCCGCGTCGAAAACGGCATCGGGATCCGAAACTAATTCGCGCCACGCTTTAACTGCGAGGTCAAAATGATCTCCGCTCGGTGAATATGGGCGCCCACGAAGATAATCAACTGTCTTCTGGTCCACGGCGATAATGCCCGCACGAGCGCCCGCTTCTATGGCCATATTGCATAAAGTCATTCGCGCCTCCATCGAAGCGTTTTCAACTGCTGACCCTGCAAATTCGATCGTGTAACCCGTGCCACCAGAGGTGCCAATTTCTCCAATGACTCTAAGAATCATATCTTTTGACGCCATTCCCTCAGCTAGGGCGCCGTTCAAGACAATCCGCATGTTCTTCATTTTGCGCGCCATCAGGCATTGGGTCGCCAGCACGTGTTCAACCTCTGATGTACCAATCCCAAATGCTAGCGCCCCTAGTGCGCCATGTGTCGCGGTATGGGAGTCCCCACACACAATCGTCATTCCCGGTTGGGTGACGCCTTGCTCAGGCCCTACCACATGCACAATTCCTTGGCGGGGATCAGTCATGTTGAATTCCGTAATACCGAACTCCGCGCAATTTCGATCGAGCGTCTCAACCTGCAGTCTTGCGATAGGATCATCGATTCCCGCGCTACGGTCTGTTGTCGGCACATTATGATCAGCCACGGCCAGGTTCGCCGCCAGGCGTCTAGGAACTCTTTTCGCATCGCGCAAGCCAGCAAAGGCCTGGGGAGAGGTCACCTCATGCAAAAGCTGTCTATCGATATAAATTAGTGCGTCGCCGCCGTCCGCTTCCCGAACCAAATGCTGGTTCCAAAGTTTGTCGTATAGAGTTTTTCCGGTCATATTCCTTCTCCTGAGGGCGCCGGATTTTACCATAGCGTTCAATAATTCCAACGATTGAGGCGAATTGACGGCCTTGAACTCAGTCTTTTTATTCTTTCACTGTTACTATCGGATTTCGAACCCACATTCCGCCTACTCTCGAAATTAAACGAATCATGATCAATTTTCGCCAGTTATTTATCATGCTCGAGACAAACCTGGGTAAGGCATTATTACCCGTAGACCAAAATACGGTCACTCCCGATCGCATTGTTACCTCACTAGCGAGTTATCCAAATCTTGCGAGACAGGCGGCGCTGGAGATCTTTAAGCATAACGGATGTCAAGAAATAGATGATCCGATTTCGCTTTTCCCAACCCTAGATGCGCTTGGATGGGTCAAACAAGATAATCAGAAACAAGGAGCACTAGATCTAGCCGGTGCAGAACTGTTAGAGGCGATCGGACGCCAAGTCCTCTTGCTAATAAATGAAGATCAACATGGAAAGACGTCTGGTCAGAGCCCTGCGCCTAGTTCTGAATTCGAAACGCGTTACTAAGAAGTCGCTTACGCTGCACCTGGAATATCAGGACCCGGTGCTTCATTGACACCAAGTGCTCGCTGACGCAGGTAATGATCCATCAATACCAGTGCCAACATCGCTTCGGCGATAGGTACGGCTCGAATTCCTACACAGGGGTCATGCCTTCCAGTCGTGATGACCTCTGCTGGTGAGCCGTCAATTTTAACTGTCTGACCCGCCGTGGGGATGCTGGATGTCGGTTTGAGTGCAATAGCGGCAAGAATCTCCTGACCTGTTGAAATCCCTCCCAAAACACCTCCGGCGTTATTACTCAGGAACCCTTGCGATGAGATCTCATCCCGATGATCACTTCCCCGCTGAATCACGCTCTCAAAGCCCGCTCCGATTTCAACACCCTTCACCGCATTAATCGACATCATGGCCCCCGCGATGTCAGCATCTAATCGATCAAAAACCGGTTGTCCTAATCCCGCAGGCACATCCACCGCGGTCACCAAAATCCGAGCGCCAATAGAGTCTCCGTCCCGCCGCAACTGATCGATAAATGAAGCGATTTCGTCTATTTTTGACAAGTCCGGGAAGAAGAAAGGGTTATCCCCCACCACCCGCCAGTCAATGGAATCAGCAACAATTGGACCCAACTGTGTCAGGCAACCGCGAATACGAATTCCCGCAGTGTCAGACAAATATTTCCGCGCAACCGCTCCTGCGGCGACCCTCGCTACCGTTTCCCGGGCCGATGCTCGCCCGCTCCCTCGATAATCCCTCACCCCGTACTTTTTAAGGTAAGTGTAATCAGCGTGGCCCGGTCGAAACTGATCTTTAATCTTGTCGTAGTCTCGAGAACGTTGATCTTCGTTCCGAATCAATAACGCAATGGGTGCCCCAGTCGTAATTCCTTCAAACACTCCAGAGAGGATCTCAACTTGATCGGGTTCTTTTCTCTGAGTCGTGTACTTCGATTGCCCCGGGCGTCGCCGATCAAGATCTTTCTGCAAATCGGACTCCGTGATCGATAGCCCGGGAGGACATCCATCGATCACACAGCCGAGAGCCGGACCATGACTTTCACCGAAAGTACTCACCTGAAAAAGAGTCCCGAAAACGCTGCCGGTCATCAGAAATTCCTGCTGTTACGAATAAAAATTAAGCCCGCGGAAGGGTGACTCCACTTTGACCCTGATACTTTCCCTTGCGATCTTTATAAGAGACTTCACAACTTTCATCTGCTTCAAAGAATACAACTTGAGCAACCCCTTCGTTCGCATAAATCCGCGCAGGTAACGGCGTCGTATTTGAGAATTCAAGAGTGACATATCCTTCCCACTCTGGTTCAAACGGAGTCACATTAACAATAATACCGCAACGTGCATATGTCGATTTACCAAGGCAAATTGTTAATACACTTCGAGGGATTCGAAAGTACTCGACTGTTCGAGCGAGTGCGAATGAGTTAGGTGGGATAATGCAACATTCCCCCTCAAAATCAACAAAACTGCTCGCATCAAATAATTTCGGATCAACGATCGCCGAGTTGATATTCGTAAAAATTTTAAATTCGTTCGAGCAGCGTATGTCATAGCCATAGCTTGAGGTGCCATACGAAATTACCTTGACACCATCAACACTGGAAACTTGTCCTGATTCAAATGGCTCAATCATTCCCGCGCTAGCCATTTCTCGGATCCAACGATCTGACTTAATAGACATCGGTCATCCTGTTAGGTGTTCTGAACGACAATTGAAGGGAAAACGTCAGCATAATTACGTTTTCGTGCCGCAAGTCGACCGGCTACATTTCGAGCGATTTCTTTGTAATTTGCAGTCGCTTTGCCATCAGGGTCAGCGACTACCGTCGGTCGGCCACTGTCTGCATCCTCGCGAATTCGCATCTCGAGTGGGATACCGCCTAAAACATCAACACTGTGCTCCTCTGCCATACGGTGCCCACCACCCTGACCAAAGATTGCTTCCTCATGACCGCATTGGCTGCAGATATGCGTACTCATGTTCTCGACCACACCGAGCACTGGAATTTCAACTTTCTCAAACATTTTCAATGCCTTTCTTGCGTCCAATAACGCAATATCTTGAGGTGTTGTCACAATAATCGCTCCAGAAACCGGAACTTTCTGTGCCAGTGTCAATTGCGTATCGCCGGTACCCGGTGGCAAGTCAATGACCAAGTAATCCAGATCTTTCCATTGCGTATCATTGAGGAGTTGCTCGAGAGCCTGCGTAACCATCGGTCCGCGCCAGATCATTGGCGTATCCTCATCGATCAGAAAACCAATAGACATCGCTTGAATT
The DNA here is from genome assembly GCA_004212795.1 of Candidatus Thioglobus sp. Classification (GTDB taxonomy): domain Bacteria; phylum Pseudomonadota; class Gammaproteobacteria; order Arenicellales; family UBA868; genus UBA868. The sequence goes on along the minus strand of SHBR01000003.1, from coordinate 3,601 downwards.
TGATAACTCATCATCGGCTCGATGCTTTTTCCATCGGATGACTGCGGGCGACCGCTAATTCCAAGCATGCGGGGCTGACTCGGACCATAAATGTCAGCATCCAAAATACCCACTCTCGCACCTTCTGCAGAAAGTGCGAGCGCCAAATTCGAAGAAACCGTAGATTTTCCCACTCCACCCTTTCCGGACGCCACGGCGATAATATTGCGAACGCCTTTGAGCGGGGTAACGCCTTTCTGAACTTCATGGGCAACCACACTCGTCTTCACTGACAGGTTGATCGTACAAGACCCACCCACAACACCTTCTATCGCCTCTCGAACCAAAGCGTCGAGAGTTGCCTGCCAGCCAGCCGCCGGGTATCCAAGTGTTATCTCAAGCGATACCGTGTCCCCTTCAATATTTGAGGCCGTAATTGCTTTTGACTCTTCGAGGGTTGATTTGGTGTGGGGATCAAAAATGTTGCCAACTGCTTCGAGCAGTGCTGAATTGTGGATCTCAGTCATGTTATTCCAAATTAGAGTTAAAATTTTGAAGGGGGTAATCAACAATACCTTTTTTGAGGTGCCCGATGCTACCACAACGATGCATCAACATTGAGTGTATAAGCTATAATTAGGGCGTTTACACCTGTATTTCGGGTGCCTGTTTCACTTCAAACGGGAAATTCGAATTCGACCTAATCCGATCCCCCCGGCTAACTCAGATGCCTCGAACCATTCTTGCCACAAGCGCTCTACCCTACGCCAACGGCCCTATCCATCTGGGCCATTTGGTGGAGTACATTCAAACCGATATCTGGACACGGTTTCAGCGCCTGCGGGGACACGAAACCTACTATGTTTGCGCCGAGGATACGCACGGCACCCCGATCATGCTCAAGGCTCGAAGTGAGGGCATTAGTCCCGAACAACTCATCCAGCGTATCGAAGTCGAGCATCGCCGCGACTTTAGCGACTTTCATATCGCTTTTGATAATTACCATTCGACCCACTCTGAGGAAAACCGGTATTTCTCCGAAACGATCTATCAGCGTTTACTCGAAAAAGGACACATCGAAAAACGCACCATTACGCAGGCATTTGATCCTGTTGAAAACATGTTCCTGCCCGATCGATTTATACGAGGGACATGTCCAAAATGTGGGGCCGCTGACCAAAATGGAGACAGTTGTGAATCTTGCGGTGCAACCTACTCACCGACGGATATCAAGGATCCGGTCTCAGTGATATCAGGGGCGTCCCCAGTCGAAAAAGAGTCAGAGCATTTTTTCGTTCGCTTGTCCGACTTTGAAGAAATGCTCAAAAACTGGACCGGCTCCGGACGGTTGCAGCCAGAAGTCCGAAACAAACTCAACGAGTGGTTCGATACGGGCCTGCAAGATTGGGATATCTCTCGCGACGCGCCCTATTTTGGATTCGAAATCCCTGATGCTCCCGGCAAGTACTTCTATGTTTGGTTAGATGCACCGATCGGTTATATGGCAAGTTTCAAAAATCTTTGCCAAAAAAAAGGTCTCGACTTTGATACGTTTTGGTCAACTGACTCTGAGGTAGAACTTTACCATTTCGTCGGAAAGGACATTCTCTATTTTCACACCCTTTTTTGGCCGGCCATGCTCCAAGGCGGAAATTTCCGAACGCCGACAGCGGTATTCACCCATGGATTCCTCACCATTAACGGTCAAAAAATGTCGAAGTCGCGCGGCACTTTTATCACCGCCCGTGACTATCTCGAGCATTTGGACCCCGACTACCTAAGGTACTACTTCGCAGCTAAATTAAATAATCGGGTGGAAGATCTTGATTTCCATCTCGACGATTTCGTAACCCGGGTCAATTCTGATCTCATCGGAAAAATAGTGAATATCGCAAGTCGATGCGCCGGTTTTATCAACAAGCGGTTTAAAGGACAACTGTCAGCATCGGTCGTGAACCCCGAACTCTTTGATCAATTCACCGCCGCGCACAACACCATCTGCGATGCATACGAAAATCGTGAATTTTCACGCGCCGTTCGCGAAATTATGGCGTGGGCTGATTCGGCGAATCAATACATTAATCAGGCACAGCCTTGGGTCGTTGCCAAAGACAAAGACCGAGAAGACGAACTGCAGGCAATCTGCAGTCTTGGGCTCAATTTGTTCCGAATCTTAATGATATGGCTGGCGCCAATCGTTCCAGGGCTCGCTCAACGTAGCGCTGAATTTCTTCAGTGCCCGATCGGGACTGGCACCCCGCTTGCTTCTGTTAATCAGCCTTTAATCTCTCATCAGATTGGTCCATTCAAACGCCTAATGGATCGCATCGAACCCTCAACGGCAGCAGCCATTATGGAGAATTTCAAAGTGACCGACGAAAAACAAGATGGGCAAAACTCCCCGGGTCACCTAAGCGATGACCCTATTGCCGATCAAATATCAATTAGTGATTTTGGAAAAATTGATCTCCGTGTTGCATTAGTAAAGAATGCAGAAACAGTCGAGGGTGCTGACAAACTGATCAAATTAACCCTTGATCTTGGGGAAGAAATCCGAGAAGTCTTCGCCGGTATTAAAAATGCGTACGATCCAGAACAGCTGATCGGTCGAAAGGTTGTGATGGTCGCAAACCTAGCGCCGCGGAAGATGCGTTTTGGAGTATCAAATGGAATGGTACTAGCCGCATCAGGCAAGAATGATATTGGTGGTGTGTTTGTCCTTTCGCCGGACGACGGTGCTGAACCTGGAATGCCGGTCCGATAACCTTATCGCTGTTTACCTGTGCACCCTGAAACGCTTGGCTGTCAGCGCGACCTTTTCGATATACCTGAAAACACCGTTTTTCTTAATTGCGCCTATATGTCGCCACTTTTGCGGCAAAGTTGCACTGCAGGAATTGAAGGTCTTCGCCGCAAAAGCCGACCGTGGGAAATAACACCGCCAGACTTCTTTGCAACTGCAGAGTTAGTACGAGAGAGTGCAGGCGCACTTCTGCAGAGCAGCCCAGATAATATCGCCTTAATCCCCTCAGCAAGTTATGGCCTCGCCGCAGCCGCCAGGAATATCCGAATTACGTCGGGACAGGACATTATTGTCCTTGCCGAGGAGTACCCTTCTAACTTTTATATTTGGCAGTCTCTCGCGAAAGAGTTGAACGGCAATCTGATTACCGTTTCTCGACCCGCCGACGGTGATTGGACATCGCAGATATTGAAAACAATATCTGAAACAACCGGCCTTGCGGCGCTTCCCCACTGTCACTGGACTGATGGATCACTGATAGACCTTAAACAAATCCGACGAGCACTCGACCAGGCAAATGCCGGTCTTGTTGTCGATCTGACCCAAAGCCTTGGCGCAATGAACTTTGACACCACAACCATTCAGCCTGATTTTGCTGTCGCGGCGGCCTACAAATGGTTATTAGGTCCTTATTCCACCGGAATCATGTACGTTCACCCAAAGCATCACCTTGGTCGTCCACTCGAGTTGAATGCCTTCGCTCGCAAGGACGCGGTCGATTTTCAGAACCTTGTTGCCTACCGAGACGAATATCAACCCGCCGCCCGACGATTTGATATGGGGGAAATGGCTAATTTCGCTCTCCTTCCTGCCTTGCTT